>JANMVB010000125.1:0-70240 GCA_031392305.1 Ferruginibacter sp. | reverse complement strand
AACAAAACGAAAAGAAGGCATCAATGTTAACGCTTTAACGGGTTGCAATGTTAGTGTACTATTGAATGTAAAATTAGGACGGCGATAAAAGTTTTTTACTTTCACGTTGTCTGTTTTTCCTTCACCATCTACATAAGTAATATTGTTAATCCAGTTGCCCTTTTTACCAATGGTAATATTACTTTCCAGTTCAAATCCATAATCATTTTGCTTATCACGGTTTATATATTTACTGTCGTAAGTAACCGGGTCGGTATAAAAAATTATGAGTTGTTTTATATCTCTTTTAAAACCAACAATACGCAACGAATTCTTTTTGTTGTTGCTGAAACTTTGCACACCTGCTTCGTAATTGTTGCTCTCTTCAGGTTGCAGATCTTTATTGCCATACTCGCTGTATAGTTGGTACAAAGAAGGTACTTTATAAGCAGAAGAAATGTTTACAAATACCCTTGTATTTTCATCAATATTATAAGATGGATTAAAGGAGTAAGTGGCATTACTTCCGTAGATATTATGGTTGTTGTAGCGCACGCCTGCTTCTGCATTAAAGCCATTTGCATTTAATAAAAGCAGGGATGCATACACGGCGTAGTTGGTAGTTTTTGCAAGGTCTTTTGACAGTGCAGTTTCATAAGGGCCAAAACTACTGATACTTAAATAAGACTGATCTGTATTTTGTGCTATCCTTTGCACACCGCCTGTAAACGTTAGTTGCTCCGTAAACTTAACACTGCCAAACAGTTCTGATACAAAAGAATTTCCTTTATATACGCCCTTTGCAAATTTTGCAAAACCGCCTACATCGGCACTGTCATCATCCAATAATCTTTTGGCATTGATAAGTGTATTGGTAAAGTTCAGCGTAGTTTTATTGGTTGTATAAACCAGGCCTACTGAGTTGATAAAACTGGTATTTCTTCCCACAAAATCGTTATCATCTGTAAAGGCGCCTGCATCCAGGTCGGCTTTATATTTTCCATAATTCGACATGCCTGTGATAGAAAATGCTGGAGTAATTGCATAAGCGATATTTGCCTGGAAATTATTTTGCGTAAACCCATCTTTATCAAAACTTTTTTTGCCGGTACTATCATTGGCAGAAGAAAAACCTTTGCTGTTTGTATGATTATAATTCAGGTTGTAGGTAAACTTATCTAACCTGCCATTTACACCAGCACCCGCCCTTAAAGTATTATAACTTCCGTAAGAAATATTGGCCGAAGGGCTTATTTTATTTACGCCGCCTTTTTTTGTAATAATATTAATAACACCGGCTACTGCATCGCTGCCCCACAAGGTACTCTGGGCACCTTTTAAAATTTCTATCCGTTCAATTTGCGCAGGCGTAATGCTGTTGAGGTCAAATGAATTATTAATCTGGGAAGGGTCGCCAACCGGCACCCCATCCATTAATATCAGCGTATTTCCGGAGGCTGATCCACGCAGGTAATTATCCTGGTTGGTACCCAACGTATTATTGGCGCCATTTACGTACATGCCAGCCTGGTAGTTAAGAATTTCGGTAAGCGTTCGCCCTGCATTTTGCTGCAGCATGGCCTGGTCAACTACAATAACCACCTTACCTGTTTGTGATTGTTTCAGCGAAGTTTTAGTGGCTGTAATAATTACTTCATCTAAATTTTTTGCACTGTCTTGCTGTGCGTACAAATGACTACTGATAATAACAGCAGCCACCAATAAAATTTTCTTTTTCATTGTTTGAAAAGATTTTTTTTGTGACTGCTTCCGGAAAATTGCGGTGCCGAAAAAAACAACACCGGTTAGAAATATAAATGCCTTGCGGCGCTTACACTCCATGCCTTTCACCCGAAAGCCGTGAATGATTAAATATGATACCTGGCAGGTCTTCTGACTTAAGCGTTCACTTCACCTTCCCGTTAACATAGAACAGTGGTGTGAGAGAAGTTGCCTTTCTTAAACCTCCCGATATATCGGGAGGCTTGGGGAGGCCGCTTTTACAGCTACGGGGATAGTGCCGGAATTACACCGGCTTCCCTTTTAATCCCGGTTTTACCCGGAAACCAAATTCGGTGCAAATGTAGGGAGATCAAATTTTATCTTCCAAAATATTTCAACACATGGTTTGTTGAAAACTTCCCAGGCCCTTGATTGTATTGGCTTTTAAATCACATCATAAAATATCCGTAATACGTTTATTATTTCTCCATTCCATAAAAAAAACATTTCTAATTTTCATCTTTTTTATTGTCCCTGCAGAAGAATATTTATTCAACATCGTTGCGTCGCACTCTTGTACTGAATACCATTGGGGAGCTTTAATCACGTGCTATGATGAATGAAAGCTTAAATAAAATTCAATTTAAGATTTGGCCAGCTTTTTTATCCCTGCCGCACATTATTTTAAAAAAAGATTTTGGCACTTCATATATTTCTTAGTTCCATTCATCAACAAAAAAAACTTCCTATGCGAAAGAAATCATACATCAAAAAATCAGACATCATACATCATACATCAAAGATTTCCCCTTCCATAACATGCTTTATAAAATTCCTTATCTTCAAAGCATGACAGAAAAACCAAAGCTCAGGCTATTTGATTTTACCATGATAGTTGTAGGATTGGTAATAGGCATGGGCATTTTTAGAACTGCAGCCACCAGTGCTAAAGATGCCATTAACCCTTCCGTTTATTTCAGCGCCTGGATTGTTGGCGGCCTGGTTGCTTTATGTGGCGCACTTACTTTTGCAGAAATAGGTAGCCGGTATCCGGTTACCGGTGGGTATTACAGGGTATTTGCAAAAGCCTACCACCCAAGTGTGGCCTTTGCCATTAACTGTTTAATACTGGTTAGTAATGCTGCCAGCCTGAGCGGTGTGGCATTAATTGGCAGTGGCTATTTACTAAAATTATTTCCCGGCAACTGGACAGATATTGACAAGGCCATTGTAAGCTGTATCGCTATCCTCCTGTTTTATTTCATCAATTTAAGGGGGCTTAAAGTAAGCTCCACCGTACAGAATATTTTGATGGTGATAAAAATTACGATGATACTGGTACTTATTTCAGCCTTGTTTTTTCCTGCGGAATATGCAGTGGCTACTACATCATCAACAAATCCCCTAATTGAGCCGGATTATAACTTTGTTGATTGGGTAAAGAGCCTGGGGGTAAGCCTTATTGCCGTTTCATTTACTTATGGTGGTTACCAGCAAACCATCAATTTTGGTAACGAAGTGCAGCGTCCCAATAAAAATATACCCAGGGGAATTTTTATTGGTATCAGCATTATTATTGTTTTGTATTTATTGGTAAACCTTAGTTATTATAATCTTGTTGGCTTTAACCAAATGAAAAACGAAAAAGAAATTGCCTACGTGGTTATTGATAAAATATTCGGCAAAACCGGTGCTACAGCTTTCGCCGCTTTTCTTTTCCTGGGTGTGCTTGCTTATGTAAATGGCCTGCTTATGAGCAACCCAAGGGTAATGTTTGCAATGGGTGAAGATGGCAGCCTTCCTAAAATTTTTGCCCGGCAAAATGAAAAAACAAATGTGCTCACATTTTCACTAACTGTATTTGCTGCAATTTGTATTGTCATTTTATTCTTTGCGCAGCAGTTTGAAAAAATATTAACCTTCACTATTTTTCTTGATTGCTTTGGCATGGTGCTTAGCAGCGCCACTATTTTCTGGTTTCGTAAAAAAACAAAACACCTTGATGGTACCGGCATTTACAAGATGAAACTGTTTCCCTTACTGCCACTGATATTTATGGCCGCCTATATGTTTGTTGGGGTAAGCATTGCAATTGCAGATCCAAAGGCTGCATTAATTGGAATGGGTATACTGGGTTTGTTTATTGCAATTTATTTCATGGTCAAGAAAAAGGAGGCTGAATAATTTTTATATTTAGTAAAGAGAAAATTATCATGACAAAAGAAAGTATAAAAAATAAAGTTGATTCGCTGCCACCTGATAAGGTAAATACTGTTGGAGAATTTATAGATTTTATCCTACACAAAAGCCATGAAGAATTAACCTCCGAACAGTTTATAACGTTGCAAATGGATAGTGACTCTTTTGATTTTTTGATTAGTGAGCCTGACCTTTACAGCTATAAAAACATTAGAGAAAAATACAATTGAAAAAAGGTAATTAATAATGGACATCTCCTACATCATCAACGAACTGGCAGAAGACAGGGAAAATTATTTTAATGCCATTGCACCTCCGATCATTCAAACCAGCAACTTCGCCTTTAAAACAGTAGATGAATTACGCCATGCTTTCGCTGATGAATATTCCACTTATTTATACAGCCGCGGATTAAACCCAACCGTAGATATTCTGCGAAAAAAATTAGCCGCCCTTGATAATGCAGAAGATTGTCTGGTATTTGGTAGTGGTGCAGCCGCTGTATTTGCAGCAGTGTTGGCGAATGTAAAATCCGGTGATCATATTGTATCTGTAAATAAACCTTACACCTGGACACAAAAAATGTTCAACGATATATTGCCACGGTTTGGAGTAACCACTACTTACATAGATGGCCGTGAAATAGAAAATTTTGAAAGGGCAATTTTGCCCAATACTACGGTGATATATTTGGAAAGTCCCAATAGCTGGGATTATGCCATACAGGATTTAAAAGCGGTGGCAGAACTGGCGAAGGCAGAAAATATTATTACCATTATTGATAATAGTTATTGCACCCCCATATATCAAAAACCACTCGATTTTGGCATTGACCTCAGTATGCAAACTGCAACAAAATATATTGGCGGCCACAGTGATACAGTAGGTGGTGTACTGTGCGGCAGTAAACAAATGATTGAAAGGATATTTAACTCAGAGTACATGGACATCGGCAGTGGTATTTCTCCCTTTAATGCATGGCTACTCATCCGTGGGTTACGCACCTTACCCATGCGGTTGGAAAGGATAACAAAAACCACTCAACAAGTTGTAACCTATTTAAAGCAGCATGAAAAAGTAGAAGAAATCATCTTCCCTTTTGATGAAAGTTTTCCGCAATACGAGTTGGCCAAACAACAAATGCAGGGAGCCTGTGGCTTACTTACTTTTATAATAAAGGCAACCACATTAGAACAAGTTGAAAGGTTTTGCAACAGCCTGCAACATATACTGATGGCTGTAAGTTGGGGTGGCCACGAGAGCCTTATTGTACCCAAATGTGCCGGCATGGCAGCGGCTCTTTTTAATCCACAAATTAAAGAGCACCGGATGATACGGCTGTATGTAGGATTGGAAGATGCGGACTATTTGGTGAAAGATTTGGAGAGTGGTTTTGCAATGATTTAATTTTCTATACATATTGGAGATTATACAAATTTTTAAAACACCTTGCATTTTCAATTTTGTATATTTACTAAAATTAATTTTATGGGTATGGTATATGCAGAAATTAAATTAATAAATGGTGGTGATATTGAAATGGCAAAACGTCATATAATAGGTGAGGATGAAATTAAGCAAATGACAGTCACAATGATCGTCGATAGTGGTGCTTATATGATGGCAATAAATGAAACCATTCAAGCTCAGTTAAATTTATCATTTATAGAAAAAAGAAAATCAATCATGGCTGACGGTTCTATTGTAGAACATGATGTGGTTGGCCCAATACATGTAAAATTTGCCAACCGTACCGCTATCTGCAGTGCGGTGGTTTTACAAGGAGACAATGAACCTCTGTTAGGCGCTATACCAATGGAAGAAATGGATGTAATCATTCATCCAAGAAGACAGGAAATGATGGTAAATCCTGACCATCCTTATTATGCACAATTAAGTTTAAAATAACCTTGTTTTAAAAAATTCACACCTCCAATCAATCTCAGTTTCTTCATTTTTTTTACGTGGGCTTAACGCCTGGGTTGGTTAAAATTCTCCCGTTCATAATTTTTTTTTAAAACTCCATGAGTTTAATAATATTTTTGACGGATGAAAAAAATATCAATTTTATTATTCTTCATATTTTTTTATGCTGGGTTGTTGGCCCAGGAAAAATGGGACCTCCGAAAGATAGTAGATTATGCTATGGCCAATAATATTACTGTAAAGCAGGCCGACGTGCAGGCAGGCATTTCCCAATTGGTATATAAGCAAAGTAAATTGGGGCTTTACCCAAGTGCAACATTCAGTGGTAATAGCAGTTATAACAGTGGCCGCAACCAGGATCCCACCTCATTTAACCTTATTACACAGAGTTATTTAAGCGCAGGTATGCAATTGCAAACCAGTGTAGATATATTTAACTGGTACAGCAAAAAAAATGCCGTGCTTGCCAATCAATGGGATTTTGAAGCGGCGAAGGCAAATACCGATAAACTAAAAAATGATATCGCATTAACGGTGGCCAATGCTTACCTGCAAATTTTACTTACCAAAGAGCAGGAAAATATTGCCCTGGTACAATTGCGCCAAACACAGGCACAACTTAACAATACACAAAAACTGGTAAATGCCGGCTCCTTACCTGAACTGAATGCTGCCGAACTGGAAGCACAGGAAGCCCGTGACAGCGCCAACTATGTAAGTGCAAAAGGAAATGCAGTGCAGGCCGTACTACTCCTAAAATCATATATGAATTTTGACGCAGCCGCTCCTTTTGATGTAATGATACCGCCGGTAGAATTAATACCTGTTGAAAAAATAGCCGATCTGCAACCAGAGGCGGTTTATGCGCTTGCCATTGCCAATCTTCCGCAGCAGCGGGTAAACAATTTTAGATTAAAATCGGCGCAAAAGTTTGCAGAAGCGGCAAGGGGAAACATGTACCCGACGTTCTCAGCGTTTGGCACCCTTGGCTCGGGTTATAACAGCCGGGCCCAGCAGGTAATTGGTTCGCAACAGATAACTCCACCTATTGGTAAAGTATCTGTAAACAGCGTGGATTACACTGTATTTTCTAACCAGCCTTTTACTAATTATAATTATGGCAAAACACCTTTATTCACTCAATTTGATCAAAACTTTCGTCAGTCAATAGGATTGGGCATTAGTGTGCCCATTTTTAACGGACACAACCTGCGTACCAATTGGGAACGTAGCAAACTCAATATTAAAAACATCGAGTTGCAACAGGAAGGCGATAACCAGAAAACCAAACAGGATATTTACCAGGCCTATAATTCAGCTACAGTAGCACTGGAAAAATTTAATGCAAGCAGCAAAAGTGTGGAGGCTTCGCAACGTACCCTCGACTTTGCCCAGAAACGTTACAACGTGGGTATGCTGGGTACCTTTGAACTGATCACCAATCAAAACAATTTGTTTAGGGCAAAACTGGAGTATGTATTAAACCAATACGATTATATTTTCAAAATGAAAGTACTTGAATTTTATCGTGGGCAGGGGTTGAAGTTGTAAGCCTCTCCAATTATCCAAATAAGTCATGAGGGATTTTACAAATGGAGGAGTTGTGTTACACTTCGCAATGAATAAAAAAGTGAATACATTTTTTGTCCAGGCTGTGAAGCAGTGAGGAACATCGTTGCGTCGCCCTCTTGTACTGAATACCAATGGGTATCTTTAATTGTGTTTTAAATGATAGCTGTAATAATTATTACCCCTTCAGGGTACAGGGGCGAATTGATGATGAACGAATAATTTTAATGCTTCATTTTTTCACATCACGCAATTAAAGATCCAAATAGGTATGCGGTACAAGGGAGTGACACAACGATGTTGAATAGTGCGCCTTCTGCCGGGACAATAAGAAAACAACAAGCAGAAAACAAAAAACAGATTAAGATATGAGCAAAACTGTAAAATGGATTTTAATCGGGCTGGTAATTTTGATTGCTACCCTGGGTGTTTTAAAAGCGGCCGGCGTTTTTGGTAAAAAAGAAGGCACAAAAGTTACGGCTGAAAAAGCGCTGAAACGGACCATCATAGAAATAGTAAATGCCAGTGGTAAAATTTACCCGGAAATAGAAGTAAAGGTGAGCCCGGATATTAGCGGCGAAATAACTGAACTGACTGTGCAGGAAGGCGACAGTGTAAAAAAAGGCCAGGTGGTGGCCCGCATTTATGCAGACATCTACAGCATACAGGCCAACCAGGCAGCAAGTGGTGTGGCCCAAAGCCAGGCACAGGTGGCAAACTCACAGGCTGCATTAGACGCTCTGAAAGCACAACTGGACCAGGCCCAAAAAACTTTTGAAATGCAAAAGCAATTGTTTGATGAAAAGGTAATAAGCCGGAATGAATTTAATGTGGCGGAAGCTAATTACAGAAGTGCGCAGGCAAATTACAACGCTGCCAAACAGGGCATCCGTGGCGGACAGGCTGCAGTGCAAAGTGCCCAGGCAAGCCTGGCAAAAGCCAATAAAGATTTAGGTCGTACTGCAGTAATTGCTCCCATGAATGGTGTGGTGAGTTTGCTAAATGTAAAAAAAGGAGAACGGGTAGTAGGCAGCAATATGATGGCAGGTACAGAAATGCTGCGGATTGCTGATATGGCCAAAATTGAAATTAGGGTGGATGTAAGTGAAAGCGATATACCAAAAGTACACCTCGGCGATAGCGGTGTTGTTACAGTGGATGCGTATAACGACCGTAAATTTAAAGGGATTGTAACACAGATTGCGAGTAGTAATAATGGTGCTGCATCGCAGTCGGCCATGTCGAACACTACAACGGATGTTACTAATTATAAAGTTTATATCAGGCTGTTGCCTTCAAGTTATGCCGACCTGTTGGGTAAAGGTTTTTTTCCGTTCAGGCCGGGGATGAGTGCCAGTGCAGATATACAGACTAAAACACATACCAATGCCTTGAGTGTGCCCATTAATGCTGTTACCACCAGGGAGAAAAGTGATACTGCCGGTGCAGCAAAAAAAGTGGTGGCAGATGATGAAAAGGATAAAATGGATAAAGCGGTTTCGGACCCGGATGAATTGGAGGTTCTGGTATTTTTAGTTGATAAAGAAGGGCTTGTAAAAAAGGCAAAAGTAAAAACAAGCATCCAGGATATTAATTACATAGAAATTACTGAAGGGATTAAAGAAGGCGATGAAGTTGTTACGGGGCCTTATGATGTAATTAGCAAATTATTAAAAGAAAAAGACAAGGTGAAAGTGGTGGATAAAAAAGACCTGTTTGAAAAAAAGGATGATTAGGTGGAGGGGTGAATGGTGAATCGGCAATGGTGAAAATTAGCCTGGAGTGTAATTAATTGGCAGCAACTCTAAAATGACACTATAAACTTATGGGAGCTTGGGGTACAGGAATTTCATCTAACGACACTTTCGCAGACATTTACGACGAATTCTTCGAGCTGTACAATGACGGTTTAGAAGTATTAGAAATTTCAAAGAAGCTGATTAAAAATAATCAGGAAATTATTAATGAGCCGGACGACAGTAATAATTTTTGGTTTGCCTTGGCCAAAGCACAATGGGAATGCAAACAACTTGACAATAAAGTTTTAGATAAAGCAAAGACAATTATTGAAAGTGGCTATGACATTGAAGTTTGGAAACGACTTGATGCAAGTGAAAAAGACTTAAAAAAAAGAAAAGTAGCCCTTGAGAAGTTTTTAGGAGATTTACAAAAGGAACGAACTAAAGCAAAATCAAGAAGGAAAAAAATAATTAAACAGCCGCCATTTGAAAAAGGCGACTGTTTGACATTCAAACTTTCTTCTAATAAATATGGCGGGGCAGTTGTATTGAAAGTGTTGAAAGATACTGAGTTTGGACACACACTCATAGCCTTGACAAGAATTAACCAAACATCTAAACCATTAAAAAAAGATTTTGAAAATGCAGAGGTATTGTACGTAAACTTTGAAAACTGGACTGACGAACCAACCATAAAATGGTATCTTCCCCTAAGGCACAAACAAATAGCCCATTTAATCTAAAAGGTTGACACATTAGATGTTGAAATTAACTATCACATTGATAAGACAATGAATAGCTATATAGCGGATTTTGACATTTGGTTTATTGAGTTTGCAGACAAGCAATTTATTGCTGAAGTAAATAAACCAAAACCAACAATAAAACAAACAATAAAGGAACTGACCAAGAAGAAGAATAAGTGGAAATTTTAGTAACCTAAAAGAGTGCCCGGGAATTATATGATAAACTCTCTATCGGATTTCCCTTCCCTACACTTTAACAGTCATTGAATTATGCAAATAAAACCCTTATATTTATTGTACCATTACTTCTGAAACTTTTTTTGAATGGTTCATTAAAAGTTATTTTACGCCATCCAAACTTCCCGCATTAAACCGGCTTTAAATTTACCTGGTTTGTTCATTTAATTTCTGCGAGGATGAAACACATACTACATTGCGCCGCTGTTTTTATTATAACCTGTTTTGTAAACAGTTCACCGGTGTCTGCACAAAATTCTGTACTGATAAATTTTGGCAGCAATGGTTGTTACAATGCCACAGCACCTGCTTTTTCTTTACTGAGCAATCCACTGGGCGGCTCCCCATCTGCGTTGGCTTCCTGCAATTTATCTGCCCAGTTACCAGATTTTTTTAGTGTATTTATTGCCTATAACCCGAGCAATAATAAAATTTATGTAGCAGATGTAAGAAGCGGTATTGATACAAAAATATGGGTGCTGGATATGGGCCTGCCGCAAAATATAATCTGCCCTGTTTCCATACCTGTGGCACCCACTTACTCTTATAGTTATGTATCAAATAATTTTGAGTTTGATAACAACGGCGACCTGTGGTCATTTTCTAATTATGATATCAACACCGGGCAATGCAATATGGATAAGTTTGATGTAAATACCGGTACAGTTATTAATACCCGGGTATTGCAGTTTCCGGCGGGCAATTTCCCTACCAGTATCTCAAGCGGCGACCTTACCATATTGCCCAACGGCCGTATGTTTGCCACGCTTGGCAGTACACCATCCCGCCTGTACGAGATAAACAATTACAGCAACACCAGCGGTAATGCAACGGCCACATTTTTACAAGTCTTGCCCAACGATTGCTATGGTATTGCCTACCTCAACGGGCAACTTGAACTGACCGGAATTAATTTCAATACCGGCACCTGTTATTATTTTGATTATACCATCAGTACCAATACGCTGGGTTTACAAAAACCTTTTCAATCAGGCGAAGCTCCTATTGATAACAGCAGCCTTACCCCTTCCACAGGCACTACCAAACAATTGGTAAATACCATAAAGGTGAATGCCAACACGGCTGACCTTACCTACGAAATTTACGTGAAGAACCTGGGCAATGTGATTATTAATGATATCAATGTAACAGACGATTTAGCTGCAACTTTTGGTGATGGAAATATATCGGCTGTAAGCACTGCTTTTGTACCAGGCTCCAATGCGGCAGGGCTCACTTTAAATACCGCCTATAATGGCACTACTGATAAAAATATATTGAATGCGGGTCAAAACTTACCCAACCAAACCGCTACTACAAATGATTACTTTTTTAAAGTGCTGTTGCAATGCAGGGTCACCAATCTTAATGCTGCAACTATTTATTTAAACACTGCCATCAGTAAAGGAACTATTGGTAATAATGCAAACGCCAGTTTAATAAATATTGCTGACTCATCTAACAACGGCTCTGCGTTGGCGGTAGATCCTAACAATAATGGCAATGCCGGCGAGCCCGGAGAAAATGTACCTACACCTTTTAACTTTGGAACCCTGCCTGTAAGATTTATAAATGTAAATGCTTCGCTGGTAAATCAACACCATGCGCTTATCAAATGGACAGTGGCCACACCCACCATTAATGCTGAAAAATTTGAAGTAGAATATAGTACCAATGGCATAAGTTGGATTAGTTTACCAAAGATAAATATCACAGATCCTGCCAGGGGAAACTATCAGTTTAATCATTCATCAATACCCTCCGGGAACTTGTTTTATAGAATTAAAGAAACAGATAATGATGGCAGTTATATGTATAGCCGCATTGTGTTACTGCATAATAATGTGAATGATGCAGGCTTTGTCATCTTTCCCAACCCTGCAAACAAAAGTATCCAGGTTGCTGCCCCGCCAGGTACTAATGGCAAAATAATACTTGAGCTTTTTGACGCAACAGGAAGAAAATTATTCTCCGGGCAAATGCTCAATCCCATCCAGGACATCAACACATCGGCACTTCAGGATGGAACTTATTTTTTAAAACTATCTCATAACGGAGTGGTAAAAACGCAGAAGGTGTTGATTGTGCATTAGGGAACCCCCGTCCCCTAAAGGGGAGGTCTTCTACGAAGCTGCTTTTTTATTCAATCTTTCAATTGTCATAATGAGATTGTTATATGTAATTAAAATTTTGTAACAAACATTTGTATTTCAATTAAACATAGTTGTGTCACTCACTTGTACGTCATACCATTGTGGTTCGCTGTAAATTGCAGCGGCTTTTTGCATGAATGAAGATCGGTATTACTTTAAATTATAAAAGCTTTTTTTGCCATCTTTCCCACCAACAATTATTATGGAAACAACCTTTCGGCAACAGCTACACTTTCGGGTTTACCTACATCTACCAGTTTATCACCCGTATGGTCGTAGCCTAAAATTACATGTTCGGCAGCAAGGTTAAGGTAAGGTTCTGTGAGTGAAAATTTACCACGTTGCCTTACCAGCGAAAAAAAATCCGGCTGAAAAATAACAACGCAGCTATAAGCTTTTTGAGCCAGGTTAACCATTTGCGGCTGTTGTAAAAAAGGGCCTTTTTCTTCGCCTGTATTTACATTCCTCCAGCCGCATAACTGGCTTTGCTCATCAAATAAAAAATAGCGGGAAGTGGTCCTGTTGGTTACACCAAAAGATATCAATGGCTTATGCTGCTGGTGAAATTCCATCAGCTTATTCAAATTGAGATCAGTAAGAATATCAACGTTCAGCGTAATAAATGGCTGACCGTTTTCAAGTAAATGCCTTGCCTTTAATAATCCCCCGCCTGTTTCCAATACTTCTTCTCTTTCATCACTGATCATCACATTGCTGCCCCAACCCTTATTTTTATTTACGGCATCAATCACCTGGTCTGCAAAATGATGCACATTTACTACCACATCAAAAATCCCGTATTGTTGCAGGTATTCAACATTACGTTGCAGTAATGATTTGCCATTTACTAAAGCCAGTGCTTTAGGGTTTGAATCTGTCCATGGCTTAAATCTAGTGCCTAAGCCGGCTGAAAAAATCATTGCTTTCATTGCGTTCTCCAGTTTTCCTTATTATTATGATTTAATTCTAACTGAACTTTAAACTTATTTCTTAAATGCCTGGCCATTGCTTCTGCTGCATAAACACTTCTGTGCTGGCCGCCGGTGCAACCAAAATTTATTACAAGGCTTTCAAAGCCACGGCGGATATAATCTTCTACAGATATATCAATGATGCTGTAAACGCCATTTAAAAAATCCGGCATTTTAGTTTGTTGTTCCAGGAAGTCTTTTACAGATTTATCCAATCCGGAGAGATGTTTATACTCATTAAATCTTCCCGGATTTAGTATGCCCCGCATATCAAACACAAACCCACCACCATTTTTTGTTTCATCAGCGGGATAGCCTGTTTTTATAAAAGAGAAGCTGTTTATTTTTATCACCAGCGGCGTTTCTTCAGTGGCTTGTATGGGCGTAAATTCATGGATCACTTCATCGCTGATGCAAAGCTCCAATACCTTTTTAAATTCAGGCAGGGCAATGCCAAGGCTTTGGTTACTAACGAACCATTTTAAATTTTGCAATGCCAGCGGAATGCTTGTTAAAAAATGGGCCTTCCTTTCAAACAAGCCACGAAAGCCATACGCACCCAACACCTGCAACAAGCGGATAAGTACATAACCGTTGTACTGACTGCGAAAAACATCCCGGTCAATGGGGTTTTTAATGATGTTTTCGAAAGCATCCATATAGTCTTCCAGCAAATTACTTTTCCATTCATCCGGCAGGTTTGCACGGGCCTGCCATAATAAAGAAGCTACATCATATTGCGGTGCCCCTTTCATGCCACCCTGGTAGTCGATGAAGTGTACAGTGTTGTTATCCTTAATGCAAATATTGCGGCTTTGAAAATCACGGAACATAAAATATTTATACTCTGTGTGCGACAAATAATTGCTGAGTGCTTCAAAATCATCTATCAGTTTTTGCTTATCATAAGGCCTCCGCAGTGCATCGAGGAAATAGTATTTAAAATATAAAAGGTCTGCAAGAATTGCCTGCTTACCGAATGAGGAATTGGTGAGGCATCTTTTATAATCCAATCCTTCGTGGCCTTTTATTTGCAGCAGGGCAAGTTGTTCTATACTTTTTTTAAAGAGTACATATACTTCATTTACAAAACCTTTTTCTTCCAGTTTATCGAGTAAGGATATTGTACCAAAATCTTGCTGTATGTAAATATTTCTTTGCTCATTTACAAAATATATTTCGGGAGTGGCAAGTTTCTTTTTCCTGAAATGGCCGGAGAAATAAATGAATACTTCATTCTCTTTTAAATTGTCGCCATAAGTAGCTATATAGCTTTTGCCTGCAGTATGAACCCGAAAGTAATACCGCTCACTGCCTGCTTGTGGCAGTTTATCAATGGCAGTAACAGGATCTGTGGAAAATTGAGAAAAGCATTTTTTTATTTCGTCGGCAATTGTTTGCATTTAATTATTTTAAAGGCGGTAAAAATAAAGTATTTTAAATGTTGGCTGAATATAACGTAATTAAAGTTCCACATAGGTATACGGTACAAGTGAGTGACACAACGATGTTGACCAAAGCTTCCTGGCTGGAACAATAATAATTAATAGTTGAATGCCTGCAAGTAAACGCATAAATTGCTTGGAACTTTATGTAAATGAAACTGATTTTTCTTTAGCAAAATATTCGCCGGATGAATTCTTGCTGCTGCTGCCTACAATACTTACTGTGCCGGGTAAGTGAAACCAATAGTTTATTTGAGGTGACTTTTGCTGCATTGTTTCGATAATTTCTTTTACAGAAAATCCGCTGGCACAAAAAATAATTTCACCTGCTTTGTGGCTTGCGATTAATGTGCTTAACTGAGATAAAGTTCCAATGGCATCACCGTATGATTGCTCAGTGGTGGCTACCCGGCCAATAATTTTTTGATATAAATCTGTACCGGATAAAATGGACTTTACCATTTCATATTCCTCCACATTTGCCACCACCAGGCAAGGCTTGTAATCTTCAACATTATTTTTTGTACTAAAAATTCCTGCGAATAAATGTGTGAGCCCTGACAGCACTGCCTTCATTTTTATTGCAAGGCGGATGACGAATAAATAAATGCCTGCAGTCCCACCTCGGTAATGTTTCTTCACAAAGCGGCTCATGGCCCCATAAAAATGTAATAAATAATTGAGGCTGCCCCGGCGGGTGCTTTCGCCTTTAAAATGTATGATGGATGAGGCAGCATAATAATAATTTTTATACCCTGCCTGCTGAATACGATAACTGAGATCTACATCTTCGCCATACATAAAAAAGTCTTCATCAAAGCCACCGACCTTAGTCAATACTTTTTTATCAATCATCATAAAAGCGCCAGCTAATACATCGGCTTCATGGTTTTTGTTTTCATCAAGATGGCCAAGGTAATAGCGGGCAAATATTGACGAGTGAGGGAACAACGCTGTAAGGCCGCAAATTTTATAAAGCGAAGTAAGGGGCGAAGGAAAGCCTCTTTTACTTTCCTTTAAATAGTTGCCACTACCGTCGAGCATTTTTATGCCCAGGGCACCGATACCAGGTTGGCCTGAGAAAAACTGCAGGCATTTTTCCAGGCAGTCTTCCGGTAAAATGGTATCCGGATTTAAAAATAAAATATGATCGCCACCGGCCTGCTGCAATGCAAGATTATTGGCCTTGCCAAAGCCGGCATTTATTGTACTCCATATAAATTTTACATCTTTAAATCTTGTGCTAAAAAATTCCCTGCTGCCATCGGTGGAATTATTATCTATTACAATGATTTCGGCATCAATATTACGGCACGCCATTATTACTGAACAAAGGCATTGCTCTAAAAAATATTTCACATTGTAATTAACTATTATGACCGAAAGCTGCACTGCATTTTATTTGTGTACGAAATACGATTTTTTATACCAGTATTCAAAATTGTATGGTTCGTTAAATATTGGCTGGTAACTTTATAAAAACAAATTGTATGCAGATAAAAAAATTAGGATCGCAGGGATTAACAGCATCGCAAATGGGATTGGGATGCATGGGTATGAGTGAATTTTATGGCGCTACTAATGATGAGGAATCTATAAAAACGCTACACCGGGCGCTGGAACTGGGGATAAACTTTTGGGATACAGCAGATGCTTACGGCCCTTACCTGAATGAAGTATTAGTGGGTAAAGCAATGAAAGGGATAAGGAAGCAAATTACCCTTGCTACTAAATTTGGAATTGTTCGTGACCCGGCCAATCCACAGTTTCGCAGTGTGAGCGGTAAGCCAGCTTATGTACAGTCTGCCTGCGAAGCAAGCCTCAAACGACTAAACACAGATATTATTGACCTCTATTATTTACACCGGATCGACCTCTCCACTCCCATTGAGGATACCGTAGGGGCCATGAGCCTGTTGGTGCAACAAGGCAAGGTAAAGGGTCTTGGTTTATCAGAAGTATCGGTAGCTACACTACGCAGGGCACATACAGTTCATCCAATATCAGCAGTACAAAGTGAATACTCCTTGTGGACACGTGACCCGGAAGAAGAAATGCTTGCTACCTGCAAAGAGCTGGGTAATGCGTTTGTGCCGTACAGTCCCCTGGGGCGTGGGTTTTTAACCGGGCAGATCAAAAAATTTGAAGACCTAGCTGCAGATGATTACCGCCGGTTTTCCCCCAGGTTCCAGGGCGAAAATTTTGATAAAAACCTTGAACTGGTAGAAAAAATAAATGCCCTGGCAACCCAAAAAGGATGTTCCGCTTCTCAACTTGCATTGGCATGGGTAATGGCACAGGGTGACCACCTCTTCCCTATCCCCGGCACAAAAAAAATAAAATACCTGGAAGAAAATGCAGCCGCCATCAATATTCATTTTAAGCAAGATGAACTGGCCTTGCTTGATGGCTATTTTCCAAAAGATGCTGCGGCAGGCATGCGTTATCCGGAGCACATGATGGGAAGCATCAACAAGTAAATATCATCTTCATTTAGCAATATTAAATTAACGCAACAGCAGGTTTTGTAAGCAGGTGGTAGAAACTGATTTTACTATCTTTGCGCCATTATGAAAAATACTTTGCTTAAAGCCACCATAGCTGGCGCAGATGAGATAATCCGGTACTTTAATGGCAGCTTTATCATTTCAAATAAAGAAGGCATCAACAACTTGGTTACCGAAGCCGATCATGCTGCTGAAAATGCCATCTTCAATGTGATTAAGGCTGAATTTCCGGGGCATTATATTTTAAGTGAAGAGTCAGGTGAAATTGTGATGGATAGCGACTATAAGTGGATCATCGACCCCATTGACGGCACGGTAAATTTTGCCAATGGCATTCCGCTTTGTTGCGTAAGTATCGGGCTTGAGCACAAGGCTGAAATTATTTTAGGCGCTGTGTTAAACCCCCTAATGAATGAATTTTTTGTGGCTGAAAAGGGTAAAGGCGCCACGATGAACGACAAAAAAATAACCGTTAGTGATAAGGCTGATGTCGGTAAATCCTGTCTCGCCACCGGCTTTCCCTATACCTATCTCGATCATGCCAACGGGCCCCTCCAGGTGTTTGAAAAGTTCATCCGTAAAGGCATCGCAGTAAGAAGGCTGGGCAGTGCAGCAATTGATTTGTGCTGGGTTGCATCCGGCAGGTTCGATGCTTATTTTGAGCATAAGCTTGAGGCATGGGACAGTGCAGCCGGTTCGCTGATTGTGCAGGAGGCAGGCGGAAAAGTAACCGATTATTCCGGCAATCCTTTTTCGGTTTATCAAAAGCAAATACTGGCAAGCAACGGCAAAGTTCATGACGATATTTTGAGGGTGCTAAACGGTGGTGAGGTATAAAAGCTGCAAGTCAATAAATATAATAATATTTTTGTCCGGGCTATGAAGCAAGGCTCAACATCGTTGCGTCGCACTCTTGTACTGAATACCATTGTGGATCTTTACCCACCATATAAACCAAATAAATAATGGACAACGAAAGAACAGAAATATCATCATTGGGCGAGTTTGGGTTAATTGACCACCTTACCAAAAACAATGAAACCAACAATGTCTCCACCATTCTGAGTGTGGGAGATGATGCTGCTGTAATAGATCATTTTGGCAAACAAACCGTTATCACCACAGATATGCTGGTAGAAGGCATCCATTTTGATTTGATGTACACCCCGATGAAACATTTGGGTTACAAAAGCATTATGGTAAATATCAGCGACGTGTATGCGATGAATGCAACGCCTACGCAAATTACGCTGAGCATTGCTTTCAGTAACCGTTTTAGCCTGGAGGCGCTGGATGAATTTTATGAAGGTGTTTATGCAGCCTGCGAAAAATACCATGTTGACCTGGTAGGTGGCGACACTACTTCTTCGCAAAAGGGATTTGTTATTTGTGTAACTGCCATTGGGGAAGTATCACCCGGTAAATTTGTAAAAAGAAGCACAGCGCAAAAAGGCAATCTGCTTTGTGTTTCCGGTTTTTTGGGTGGTGCTTTTTTGGGGCTTACTATATTGGAAAGGGAAAAGCGGATTTTTGCTGAAACCGGCTCGCAACCAGATCTTGAAGACCAGGCATATATTGTTGGCAGGTTATTAAAACCAGAAGCCAGGAAAGACATCATTGAATTTTTTGCAGAGAATGAAATTACGCCAACCTCCATGATTGATGTGAGTGATGGCCTCAGCAGCGAAACACTGCATATTTGTAAACAAAGCAATCTTGGCTGCATACTGTATGAAGATAAAATTCCAATACATGAAGAGGCCAGGCAATTTGCCTACAAACTTGAGCTTGACCCCACCGCCTGCGCATTAAGTGGTGGTGAAGATTACGAACTGTTGTTTACCCTTGCCCAAAGCGATTATGATAAAATTTTATTGAATGAACAGATTAGTGTGATTGGTTACATGACAGATGTGGAAGAAGGCACGCATATTTTAACAAGGGGAGGCAACAAACATAAATTGGTAGCCCAGGGTTGGAACCACATGGAAAAGTAATTGTATGAATTATGTTTTGGGAATGTAGCATTAATTATTATGGCAACTATAAATGAACTGGTTTCACTCATTGGCGAAACCCAACTTTATTTTAAACAGCAGGCGCAGCGCCAGGTAAATACAGCCCTTACCCTACGCAACTGGCTGTTTGGTTTTTATATAGCCGAATATGAACTTAACGGAGCAGACAGAGCTGAGTATGGGCAGAAGGTATTGAAAGAAATAGCTAAACGACTTGAAAAACAAGATTTCAAACAAATTCGTGAGCGGCATTTGTATTTGTGCAAAGACTTTTACATTGCCTATCCCAACATTTTGCGGTCAGTGACCGCAAAATCGTATCTCACTGATTTTCAGAACATTGAAATTTTGCGGTCACTGACCGCAAAATTCATAGGGACAAGAAATGATTCTATAGGAAATGAAAATGAACCACCCTCCAGGATTTTGCAGTCAGTGACTGCAAAATCTGAGTTGGAAATGGACAAACTTATTAATCAGTTAAGTTTTACACATATTATCGAATTGCTAAAAGCTGATGAACAACTAAAACGTAGCTTTTATGAAATGGAAGCTATAAAAAACAGTTGGTCTGTCAGGGAGCTTCAACGTGCAATGAATAGTATGCTGTTTGAACGTACAGGATTAAGCACCAATAAGAAAGCTGTTTTAGAAAAAAACAATAATCAGCAAAAGCTTTTGCCAGAGGATATTTTTCGTAATCCATACATGTTAGAGTTTTTAGGCTTAAAAGAAGAAGAAATATATAGTGAATCAGATTTGGAGCAAGCCATCATAAACCATCTGCAAACATTTTTATTAGAAATGGGCAGGGGCTTCTGCTTTGAAGCTCGCCAAAAACGAATTACTTTCGATAACACCCATTATCACATTGATCTTGTATTTTACCATCGGGTATTGAGGTGCAACGTTTTGGTAGATTTAAAATTAGGAGAATTTACCCATGCCGATGCAGGGCAAATGAATATGTATCTCAACTATTATAAAGACAATGAAACCAACGAAGGAGATAATATACCGGTTGGGATAATTCTCTGTGCAAATAAAAACGAAAACCTCGTAAAATATGCTACAACAGGTCTGGCACAAAAGGTATTTGTAAATAAGTACATGATCAATTTGCCAAACGAAGAAGATTTAAGAAAAATTATAGAAGAAGAACAAAGTAAAATTGAAACAGCAAGTAAATGAAGTACTTTATTTTATTAAATAAATAATTACGCATTTCATCGTCAACCAAAAACAAATACCTGGCACAGTACCACTTAGCAGAAAACAAATAATGCAAAAAGCAAATTTTTTATTCCTCATCATTTCAATGGTACTGTTTACCGGGTGTGCTGTTACAAATTATAATCCCTCCAAAAAATTCACTAAGCAGGAGCTGCAGCAGGATTATTCATTGCTTCGGGATATACTTGAAAAAAAACATCCGGCACTTTACTGGTACACAACAAAAGATAGTATGAACTATTACTTCGACAGCCTGTATAATCATATCGGCGATTCGATGACGGAACTACAGTTTGGCTGGAAAATACTGGCACCCCTTACACAAAAAGTACGCTGCGGCCATACAAGTGTTGGCATGAGTAAAAAGTGGGGCAGGTTTATAAGAAACAAAGGAACACCTTCATTTCCGCTGCTGATGAGAGTATGGGGAGATACCATGGTGGTAACAGCTAACCTTAACAGAAAAGATTCCCTCATTAAAAGAGGTATGTTGATTACCTCCATAAACGGAATACGCAATAAACAACTCGTGCAAAAAATGTTTGAATACCTGCCGCTGGATGGATATGCGGATAATGTAAACTTCACCCGCCTTAGTAGTAATTTTCCTTTTTATCATAGAAATATTTTTGGTATTTATAAAAATTACCGGGTACAATATATTGATAGTACAGGAAAAGAAAAGTCGGCATTGTTACCCCTCTTTACGCCAATAACAGATTCAGCAAGAAAACAACAAATTGCCCGGCAAGCCACAAAGCCTAAAAAGCTAACCAGCAAACAAAGAAGGTTATTTGTGCGCTCACTTGAAATTGACAGTACGGGCAAAACTGCAACTATGTCACTTAATACTTTTAGTAAAGCAGATGGCATACGGTTGAGGATATTTATTAAAGAGTCTTTTAGAAAATTGAGGCAGCAACAGGTACAAAACCTGGTACTTGATTTACGCAGTAATGGCGGCGGAGATGTGGGTATGTATGTGCTGCTTACAAAATTTATACGCAAAACAAAATTTAAAGTAGCTGATACGAGTTATGCCGTAACTAAATCATTAAGGCCCTACACAAAATATATAAACCATGGATTATTTAATAATATCGGCTTATTTTTTATGACCAAAAAACAAAAAGACAATCTTTATCATTTTGGTTATTATGAGCGGCATTATTTTAAACCAAGAGAACGAAACCATTTTGATGGTGATGTATATGTTTTAACCAACGGGCCAACATTTTCTGCGTCAACTTTATTTTGCAATGCGGTAAAAGGGCAGGAGAATGTAACATTAGTGGGTGAAGAAACCGGCGGTGGCTGGCATGGCAATAGTGGCCTGCTGATACCAGATATTACTTTGCCCATCACTAAATTAAGAGTGAGGCTGCCATTATTTAAGCTGGTACAATATAATCATGTACCTAAAAACGGAAGGGGGGTGGTGCCGGATATTTATGTTCTCCCCACGGTAGAAGGAGTAAGAAAAGGCATTGATCGGAAAATGGAAATGGTAATGGAAATGATTAATGCAAAACCTAAATAATGGGAGTAAATACAATTACACCACAAGGGTTTAAAAAGTAAGTCATGGTTTTTTGTCCAAACGAAAAGCAGCCATGGGCATCATCGTTGTGTCACTCACTTGTACCGCATACCATTGGGGATCTTTAATTGCGTTATAAATAAAATACCAATTGATTTTGAAAATTATCAGGAATTTAATTTCACTATTTTACCCCTTGCTTGCAAAGTATTGAAAGCGTTAAATTATTATTATATCATAAAATTATCTCCATCTTTCCAAAAAGGCAGCTTTGTCCTCACCTCTTCCAGCTTTTCTTTATATAACGTAGTGGTTGCGACATCTTCTTCATCTGCCATGTGGTATAATACTTCACCAAATGGATCAATTACCAGGCTGTTGCCACTGTGATTATTATTGTGCCCATCCTTGCCTACCCTGTTTACACCCACCACATAACATTGATTTTCGATAGCCCGGGCACACAACAATGTTTTCCATGCATGGCTCCTTCTTTCGGGCCAGTTGGCAACGTAAATCAACAAGTCATACTCTGGCCGAAGCGTGGCAATAGGTTGCCCATCAGGTGCTTCAATCAATTGGCTTTCCTTATAAGGTAATTCCTCTTCTATAATGCGGTTTCTTGCCCATACCGGAAAACGGAGATCGTAACAAATCTGCAGATTTATTTTCCAACCTTTTACGGATGCTATAAGACGTTTGTTGCCGGGGCTGTAATATTCATGTTCCTTCCCAAGAGTAAATAAATGGCGTTTGTCATAATATCCATATTGACCATTGGGCAGCATCCAGATGAGGCGGTTAAAGTATTGCTCATTTTCTTTAATGATTACACTGCCGGTTAGTATTATTTTATTTGTTGATGCCATTTCTTTCATCCAGGCAATTGTTTCTCCGTCCATTGTTTCGGCCAGTAAAGGTGCCTGCATACTAAAACCGGTACTAAACATCTCCGGCAAAACCACCACTTCTGTTTTTGCACCTGCTTCATTTATTTTGTCTTTCAGCATGCGGAGGTTAGCAGCTTTATTTTCCCAGGCAAGGTTCGTTTGTATGGTAGTGATAGTAAGGCTTGACATCTGTTTTATTTACTACAAATGTACAAATGGTTAGGATATTTATTCTTTGTAACAGAATTTGAGATAAGCAGTTGTGGGCTAAAAAATTTTACTGAAAATTACCTGGCCGCTTAATTCATTTAAAAAAGGCTTTGAAGGGTTATTGTACAATTTCCCCGTGATAGCTTCATTTTTTTGCTAAAACCAATAATTTTAGTAGCTTGTACCTTGAAGTTTACTACTTCACCCATATTTATTAACCATAAATTCTACAAAATGTCAAAAATGTTAACAGCCTATTGCATGAAAACGAAAGAAAAAGACGTTCCCATGCAGGATGCAGTGATAACCAAAACAGCCCGTGGCGGATACATGGCCCAGGGCAATGACGGCAAGGGTAATAAAATGACCACCATGCTTGGCGAAGCAAGAGCATTGGAAGCGGTTAAAGACGGCGTTGCTAAAAAAGGCTGGTAATTTTAAAACTGTCAAATAATTTAAGGCTGTCCTGAAGGATGGCCTTTTTTAATACCCTTATTTGAAAAACCCGAGGTCTAATTTTTTACAATTTTTACATTGATGAGCATTTTGAAAAGCAATTAATGGTAGGCAAATGTATATTGTGGGAAATGACCCACATAGGTATGCGGTACAAGTGAGTGACACAACGATGATGACCAAGGCTTCTTTGTTTGGACAAGAATAAACGCAAAGTATTGTGAATTACAAATGGCGGTAGAAACCTAAAAAGAGTAAAGTGTTCCTTAACTTGCAGCAGTAAAAATTATTTAAATTTCCGTAACAGGCGAAAGGATTAAAATGGATAAATTCATAGTATCAGCACGCAAATACAGGCCGCAGAATTTTTCTACTGTGGTGGGGCAGGCACATATTACCACTACCTTAAAAAATGCTATAAAAAATAACCAGCTTGCACATGCATTTTTATTTTGCGGACCAAGGGGCGTAGGCAAAACAACCTGCGCCAGGATACTGGCGAAAACCATTAATTGTGAAAATCAATCCAAAGATGGAGAAGCCTGCAATACCTGTAATAGCTGTGTGTCTTTCGATGCAGGCATTTCATTAAATATTCATGAGCTGGATGCGGCGAGTAACAACTCTGTGGATGATATCCGCACACTGGTAGAGCAGGTGCGCTTTGCCCCACAGGCTGGTAAATACAAAGTATATATTGTGGATGAGGTACATATGCTTAGTGCATCTGCCTTTAACGCATTTTTAAAAACGCTGGAAGAACCGCCACCTTATGCGATTTTTATTTTAGCTACTACGGAGAAACATAAAATTTTACCTACCATACTCAGCCGCTGTCAGATTTTCGATTTTAAACGCATTACCAATAATGATACGGTTGAACATTTACAGGAAATTTGCGGCAAAGAAAACATCACTGCTGAAAAAACAGCCCTGCATGTAATAGCCCAAAAAAGTGAAGGCTGCATGAGGGATTCATTAAGTATTTTGGATAAAATAGTAAGCTTTACCAGTGGTGAAGTAACTTATAAAAATACACTTGAACACCTGAATATATTAGATGAAGATTATTATTTTAAGCTATTGGACCATGTGCAACAACAAGACCTGGGGGCTGCCTTATTAATGTATGACGAAATAAACCGCAAAGGTTTTGAAGGCGACCTTGTGCTGAATGGCTTTGCAGAATTTTTACGCAATCTGTTGGTAAGCCGGGATGCTAAAGTAGCGATGCTGCTTGAGGTGGCCGAGGACTTTAAACAGAAATATTTACAAACTGCTCAAAAAATTTCGGCTGCCTATATTATCAGTGCCTTAAATATTTTAAACGAGGCCGAACTAAATTATAAACAGGCACGTAACAAGCGGTTACATGTTGAACTCACCATCATTAAACTAAGTTACCTGCAGCAGGCGCTGGAACTTGTAAACAACGATGGTGTGGTAAGTAAAAAAAAACTGATTGATGGTGCAAAAACAGTTGCGTTCAGGGCAATACAGCCGGTTGCATTAAAGGAGGGAACTACGATTGCAAATAATCCGGAACTGCACAGTAAATCCGCAGAAGCTACCTTGATAATACAACAACCGGCTGCAAAACCACCCCTGCCGGTTAAGGAACAAGCCTTTAAAAATAATGGAACACCCATTACCACTACTTCACCACAACAGGCTGGAGGGGATGTAAGAACAGGACTTGCTTCGCTCAGTAATATCCGCCAGCAGATTGCACTTAAAAACAGGGCAGGAGAGCCCGAAGTGAAAATTCTTACAGAAGAAGACCTGCATGCTTCCTGGGGCTTGTTCATCGAAAAGCTGAGAAAGAAAAATAACCATTCAGCAGTTACCAATTTTAAACTGGCTGCATTAAGGGTGATTGATAATAATACCGTGGAGATTATTACCAGGGGAGAAATTCATAAAGCTTTTATTGAAGTAGAAAGGGCCGACCTGGTGGCTCACCTCCAGGAATATTTTAACAACCGGTTATTAGTGTACCAGGTAATTGTAACAGAACAGGAAGAGCATACGGCACCTGCAGAAATTGTATTAAACAGGAAGCAACAATACCTTAAAATAATAGAGGAATATCCACTTGTAAAAGAGCTGAGGGACCGTTTGAAACTTGAGCTTGACTAAAAATTTATTATGCCGTCAGCACTGGTGCCTATCCCCATTAATAATAGGGTGTATAATTCCCTTTTTTGCATTAATTTCGGCTTCCATTTCAAAACATTAGAAATTATCAATTATGGCAGAAGTGATTCGCATGCCCCGTATGAGTGATACCATGACAGAAGGTGTGATTGTAGAGTGGCATAAAAAAGTAGGTGACAAAGTAAAATCGGGTGATTTATTGGCCGAAGTTGAAACGGATAAAGCACCATGGAGTTGGAAAGTTATAACGATGGTACGTTATTATACATCGGTGTGGAAAAAGGGAAATCCGTGCAGGTAGAAGGAATTTTAGCAGTGATTGGTAAGGATGGCGAAGATTATAAATCTGCCCTTGATGCAGCAGGCGGACCAGCAGCAGCAAAACCTGTAGAAGCAACACCAGCAGCCCCAGCCGAAGCACCGGTTGCCGCAAAAGAAACAGCCCCTGCAAAGGAAGCAATACCTGCACCATCATCCAATGGCGCAAAAGTAGCATTGCCAGCCGGAGCAAAAGAAATCCGTATGCCTTTGCTGAGCGATACCATGACAGAAGGAAAAATTGTATCATGGAATAAAAAAGTAGGTGATGCTGTAAAAAGCGATGATGTACTTGCGGATGTGGAAACAGATAAAGCCACCATGGAAGTAGTAGGATATGAAGAAGGTACACTTTTATATATTGGTGTTGAAGCCGGTAGTGCAGCAAAAATTAATGAAATAATTGCGATTGTTGGTAAAGCAGGTACAGATATAAGTGCTTATGTGGCAGCAGAAAAATCAGGTGCAAATGCAGGAGGTGAAGCAGCAAAACCAATTGATGCAACAGCGCCGACCGGTGAAGCAGCACAGGCAACATCCACACCCGAAGCGCCGGTTGCTACAACTGATGGCAGGATTAAAGCCTCTCCACTGGCCAAAAAATTAGCAGCAGATAAAGGCATTGATATTAGCAAAGTAAATGGCAGCGGCGATAATGGCCGCATCACCAAAAAAGATATTGATAGTTATGTACCGGCTGCCGCACAAGCCCCGGCACCGGTACCTGCAAAAGCAGCACCTGTTGCCTCACCAGCTAAACCAGCTACTGCGTTTGTTGCAAACGGACAGGAAGGATTTACCGATACTCCCTTAACCCAAATGCGAAAAGTAATTGCCCGCCGCCTGGGCGAAAGCAAATTCAGCGCCCCGCATTTTTACCTCACCATGGAAATTAACATGGGCAATGCCATGACCTCACGTGTAGCCATGAACGAAGTAAGCCCGGTAAAAATTTCTTTTAATGATATGATCATTAAAGCATGTGCCATGGCCCTACGTCAGCATCCCGATGTAAACAGCAGTTGGATGGGAGATTTCATCCGGCACAATCATCATATTCATATCGGCTCGGCGTTGGCGTTACCTGAAGGATTAATTGTTCCTGTTATTCGTTTTGCCGATCAAAAAACGCTATCACAAATTGCCGCCGATGCAAAAGAATTATACGGCAAGGCAAAAGATAAAAAATTACAACCAGCCGAATTCAGTGGCAATACCTTCACGGTTTCTAACCTCGGCATGATGGATATTGAAGAATTTACCGCCATCATCAATCCGCCGGACAGCGCCATTTTAGCGGTGGGTGCAATCAAAGAAAAGGTTATAAAAAAGGGAGATGGATTTGGAGTGATCAACATTATGAAACTTACCCTAAGCTGCGACCATAGAAGCGTAGATGGTGCAGTGGGTGCCGCTTTCTTACAAACACTCAAGAAGTTTTTGGAGAACCCGGTTACTATGCTGGTATAATTTTTAATAAACATATTTATTTAAAGCACCGGTGTTGACTGGTGCTTTTTTATTTTTGAATACAAGCATTTGTGTTTCAATTAAGCATAGTTGTGTCACTCACCTTGTACTGAATACCTATGGGGATCTTTACCAACGTGCTCTCACGCTAACCAAAGTAAGAAATATGTAAACGGAGTACTATGCCAGTTGCCTTCAACGGTTATTATCTTTTCATCTAACTTTGCAATCATGTATAAATTAGATCGGACCGCATTTAAAATACAAACTTTTGAAGAAGCAGATTCATCCATTTGCAATGGAAAAGAAATTACTGTCAAAGAACGATTGAGGCGTAGCTATTATCTCACTGCCCAAAGTTTTGGTTTTGACATTTTAAATCCTCCAAAAATGGACAGGACACATTTCGAGATGAAAAAAGTATCACAATTATAGAATATTAGCACCTGGTATTTGCCTTGTAGCATCCCAATTAAATGAACAATCACACAATTATATTATTCGATGGCATTTGTAACTTTTGTAATGGTGCGGTAAATTTTACAATTAAAAGAGATAAAAATAAATCTATCAGGTTTGGTGCGCTGCAAAGTGAACAGGGCCAGCTGTTGCTGAGGCAATACCAGTTTTCTACCACCAATTTTACTTCCTTTTTATTTATTGAAGCCGGCAGAGTATATACCCAATCAACTGCTGCATTAAAAGTGTGTAAGTATTTAACCGGTTTGTGGCCTTTATTGTATGGCTTTATTATTGTACCAAAATTTATAAGGGATGGGTTGTACGATTGGATTGCATCTAACCGGTATAAATGGTTTGGTAAAAAGGACGTTTGTATGATACCATCACCAGATTTAAAACAAAGATTTTTATAAAAAATTAGCTTAAGCTAAATAAAATGGATAAGAAAAAAACACTGGTAATTGGAGCATCTGAAAACCCGGCACGATACAGTTACCTGGCGGTGCATAAATTAATTGCACACCAACATCCGGTAGTAGCAATCGGTAGAAAAAAAGGGGTTATCGGAAAAATACCTATTGAAACAGCCCACCAAATCTTTGACAATGTGGATACCATTACCTTATATATAAACCCATTTCACCAGAAAGAGTACTACGATTATATACTGTCGCTTCACCCAAAGCGCATCATTTTTAACCCCGGTACAGAGAATGATGAGTTAGCTTCCCTGGCCGTACAACATAATATTAAAGCAGAGGAAGCCTGCACATTGGTATTGTTGAGCACAGGGCAATATTAGTAACCTGTAAGGGTAGAAAATCTTCTACGTTGATTATTCAGTTGTATTTTTTGGTTGCACTACATACTATTTTACAGCAATCGCCGTTTTAAATATTAGTACTATCAATTATTTATTTTTAGTATTTCAATATCCAAATTCTACAACATGAAAATCCTTACCACTACCTTGTGCCTTGTGCTGCTTACCCTTTTTGCAGCATCAGTAAATGCACAAAACAAACAGGCCGGCAGGTCTTCTCTATTTACTAATCTTCCCTCCACTATTGATTTTACTGAAGCCCAGCTTAGTAGATTATTTACTGCGGCGAAAGGCGAAAACATTGCGGTACCACTTTCCGGTAACTTCATACTATCAGGTTCTGTTACCAGCAAAAGGGCAGCGTATACTAATCTCCAAACACTCGTTTTAAAATTACCTGCATTTGATAACAGCCTTTTTTCAATTTCAAAACAAACAGAAAATAATACAATTACTTATGTTGGCCGCATACTGAACCCGGCTTATGCTGATGGCTTTGAATTGAAAAGGCTCGCTAACGGAAATTACCAACTAAATAAAATTAATGTTGAAAAAATTTTAACTGACTGCAGCCTTTAACACCGGCTTGCAAACAACTGAATCCAACCCTTATTAAAAACAACACCGGCTTACCTCCGGCATTCTAAAATCCACCTAAAATGAAGAAGCCATCCGCTCCCTTAATGCTGTTACTGGCATTGTTAGTTTCTTTCAATGCAATTAGCCAGCCTGTTTTAAATAGCCTGCCCACAGCCACTGCAACCATCTATCTCGATTTTAACGGGCATGATGTAAACAATGCATACTGGAATGGGGGCGTGCCTTTTACCTGTGCTACATCCGGTCTTAATGATACACAAATCACCGAAATATTTAACCGGGTATCAGAAGATTACCGGCCATTCAATATCAATATAACTACTGAGCTTTCTAAATTTTTAGCAGCCCCGCTTTCTACCAGGATAAGGATTGTGATTACACCCACCAGCAGTTGGTTTAACGGTGTAGGAGGTGTTGCATTTACGGGCTCATTTAAATGGGGTGATGATACACCAGCATTTGTTTTTTGTGATCGCCTTGGGCCTAACAGTCCAAAAATGGTGGCCGAATGTTGCTCACATGAAAGTGGACATACGGTTGGCTTATCCCACCAATCAAAATATGATGGCACCTGTAATTTAACTGCAACTTACAATGATGGCGCCGGCACAGGGGTAAATGCATGGGCACCTATAATGGGCAACAGCTATTACAGAAATATGAGTGGCTGGAACAATGGCCCTACTCCTTATGGATGTACCAACATGCAGGATAATTTATCCATCATTACCACTCAAAATGGCTTTTCATTCAGGCCCGATGATTTTAGCAATGATATAAATATTAACCCTGGCACTTTACCATTAACAGGTACAAATGTTGACGGCATAATAACAACAAATACAGATAAGGATGCTTTCACTTTTAATTTAGCCACCAATTCCATACTACATATTGAAGTAAAGCCTTTTAGTGCTGTCACGAATTACCTGGGTGCTAACCTTGATGTAAAATTGTCGTTGTACAATGCTTCAAAAGTATTAATACGCACATATGATCCTGCTGCCATGATGAATGTGGAAATAGACACAGTACTTAATACCGGCTCCTATTATATGCTGATAGATGGTGCAGGCAACAGCAATGTAGGAGATTATGGCAGCCTGGGTTCATATACTATTTCTGTAAACAAAGGAGTGATTTTGCCCATACATAATATTTTACTCACTGGCAGGCTTGATCAAAATAAACATCATCTTAAATGGACCATTGTGGCTGATGAACCTGTAAAAAATATTGAGGTACAGTTATCAGAAGATGGGGTACATTTTACCAGTTTGAATACGGTAAATAATGCAGCTACCAGCCTTTCTTATGCACCTTTTAAAACCATCGATTTATTTTACCGTATTAAGGTAACTTCTATACTAAATCAAAGCGCATTTTCAAATACTATCCAGTTGAAAGCTGCGTTAGCTAATACTAAAATGTTCAAGGTGTCAACTTTTATAAATAATAAAATGACTATTAAGGCTGCGGAAAATTACCAATACCTGGTTAGTAATATTGGTGGTAATATGATTGCAAAAGGAAACGGGCAGCCAGGTTTTAATGAAGTTGATATGAGCCGGTATCCGGGTGGGATATATGTATTGCAACTATTAAGCAACAACGAAAAACAAACAGAAAGAATTATAAAACAGTAAGGTAGATTCATGTGTAAGTTAAAGGGCCAGTGTAAGGGCTGGTCCTTTTTTAAAATTTTACCTGTACTCATTTAAAGTAACAAAAAGCATTAAATGTATTAACCGGCAAATTAACAAAGCATCAATAAAAGAATTAAAAGACAGTAAGGTAGATTCATGTGTAAGTTAAAGGGCCAGCGTAAGGGGCTGGTCCTTTTTTAAAATTTTATTCATCCCTTTACAGTGGTACAGATAAGAGAAGGAGCTATTGCAGAACAAATAACATAACCCTTATAAAAGAAAGATATAAAGACAGTAAGGTAGATTCATGTGTAAGTTAAGGGCCAGTGTAAGGGCTGGCCCTTTTTATTGCTTTTACTGTTACTATTACAAATCAAGAAAATATTGACAGATAGAATTGGAATATTTCAATAAATAACATCAAAGATAGTAAGGTAGATTCATGTGTAAGTTAAGGGGTCAGCGTAAGGGGCTGGCCCTTTTTTTATTGCCTATACGCCAGGCATAATACATTCAGGCAATTAATTAATTATAATTCATACAAGGTATTACTACACCAAATGTTTACTATTTAAATAGCAATTACCCTCCTGGTTTATCGTGCTGTTTTTAATTATGCCGATATTATTTTACCTGCCTATAGATACCCTTATGGCAAATAATATTTGTCTTTCTGCTAAAGCATATCCAACATACTCCCTGGCAGTATAGTTAAGTAAGGAAAACCTGTAAATAAAAGTTCACCTGTGCCTTTTCAATATTTTCAGACTCCTGATTTACCGCAAACTACAACCCATACCTTTTCTTTTTTTTGTCCAGGCAACTGAGCACTGAATAAGCATCGTTGCATCGCCCTCTTGTACTTTTGAATATATGGCAGCGCTTTCAATTTGCGAATAACTCTGTAATTTATAAGGGTAAGGAGTTCTGATTTTACATCAGCAGCAACAGCAATACTCAACAAAATAATTCGAGTATTAATTTGGAAAATGAAAGTAGTTTGTTTATTTGAAATTTGTTGTTATGTAACACAAACAAAACAATTACTTAATCTTGCCTGATAAAAATAACTGCTAATTTTATCAACGAAATCTCCGATAACTCCTACCGAAAACAGGCAAGTCAACGTCTGGAATAAACACAAAATTTACCTGGTGCGGCTAGCTAAATAAGTAACAAATTACTTATCCTATTAATTGCTTTTTTAATTTAATAATGAAATAATTAATTATAAAAACTACGAGTATGAAATTTTTAATTTTTACCTGCTTTTTAATGTTTTCACTAAACAATTACGGGCAGAGTGTAATAGCAGACCCGGCTATAAACCAGGTTGACGTTGCTAATATTGATCACACTGTGTTGAATGCAAGCAGCATACCATTAGATAACGCTTTGGAATTAAAAATCCCCATCTATAACTACGACCTGGTGAATGGTTTGCCACAGGGGTCGTGTAAAATAAAAATTGGACTGGGTTCTAAAATGATACTTGATCCTCAATTCAATTTAAGCTCCTTACCTTCAAGTGCTTATTTTAACTGGACATTTGATACTGGCTCAGGGCAGGGGCAAATTACGGGTGATCTTAAAAAAGATTTGCCACCTAATTATTCTGATAATGTAATTCTTAAATTAATAGGAAATCTCCAGGGAAATTCTACCATTACAACTAATTTCCTGGTTACAAATCATAACACTGCCATTGTTTTATCTGATTTAAACCCTACCAACAATAACTCATTTTTGGCATATACTATTGTTCCGGCCGGGCCACTGCCAGTTACTTTTACAGGATTAAATGTTGTAAACAAGGGCTGCGTTATTGATGTTGACTTTTTTACTCAGGGAGAAATTAATGTAAATAAATATGAAATTGAGGTTAGCAAAGACGGGGTTAATTTTATAAACACTGGTGTAATTACAGCAGCCAATCTATCCAAGTACAGTTATAGTTTTAGTATTAAGGATGCATTTAAAGCCCCCCAGGTTTTTGTTAGGATCAAATCGTTGGATAAGGACGGAAAGTTTCAATATAGTGGTACTAAATCAGTAAAGGGCGAATGCCAAAATGATTGGGCTGTAGGGGTATATCCCAATCCAGCAAAATCCGTATCCCGTATTGTGCTGATTGCAAAGCAAGGCCAGTTTAATGGAAAGTATGGTATTACGCTGGCTGATATGGCTGGTAAAATATTGCTTGTAAAAGAGATGAATTTAATTAATGCTACCCAATTTTATTTGGAAACAGGAAATGTTTCTGCAGGCCAGTATATCATAAAGATTAGCAATATAAAGGATGGGCAATCATCCATACTTAAATGGCAAAAATACTAAAATAGCTACCTGCTGATTGGCTCAAAAAACTAAACCGGCAATGTTATATTTCCCAAAATACCTAAACTCCTTACTGGTGAAAACCAATGGAGTTTTTTTAAATTATCATGGTTAGGCCAAAGAATTGTGGCTGCGGTATTTACAGAACATTGTATTGTGAAAAGTCAATCATTTAAAACGCAATTAAAGTTCCCCAATGATATTTGGTACAAGAGGGCGATGCAACGATGATGCTCATTGTTTCATAGCCCGGACAAAAAAAAATTCTTTTTTTCACTTGTGCATTATTGATAGTATCACCAAATGTTGGCTCAATGAAAATTTTATTTAGTTTCTTTCTTTTGATTGTATCGCTCATGGGTAAAGGGCAGGTGATTGCGGATCCTGCAACCGGGCAAATGGATATTACTAGCCAATCTGGTATAAGCTTAAATGCCAATCAAATTTTACCAGGCGAAATATTTTTACTTAAAGTACCCATTTATAATTTAAACCAATTGGTTGCCTTGCCTTCGGGTACGTGCAAATTTGTAATTACACTTGGCAATAAAATGAGCCTTGATACTTCATTTACTGTTGGTATTGCCCAGCTTAGCAATTATTTTTTGTGGACTACAGCTATTGTTGGTGACAAGGTGCAACTAACCGGCAATTTAACCAATACATTACCGGCAGATTTTGATGCCGTACTCGAATTTAAAATTAAAGCAGCAGCTTCTACAGGTACGTCGCTCATTGAATCGGAGTTTTTAGTTACCAATCATAGTGCCTCCACTTTACTCTCTGATGAAGACGTGAATAATAATACTGCATCGCTTACCTATTCGGTAACTACACATACACTGCCGGTTAATTTTAACAGTTTATCCTTATCCAAAAATGAATGCCGGGTGCAGGTAAATTTTAATGCGGAAAATGCCATCAACGTAAACAGGTATGAGATAGAACTGAGTAAAGATGGAGTACAATTTATTAAAATTGGGGTGAGCCAGCCATCTGCCCGTACGGCGTACAGCTTTAATTTTAACCTGGTAGATTCCCTGACTGCTAAAAGTATTTTTATAAGAATTAAATCCGTTGATAATGACGGAAAAATTGGATACAGTACTACGAAGCAAATGAATGGCTACTGTGATGAAAATTTTGGAGGTATGCAATTGTATCCTAACCCGGTGCAAAGTAATTGGGCGGAAGTAATAATAACCACAACAGGAAAAAAATTTAACGGCCAATATGATTTGTTGCTGCTGGATATCAGTGGAAAACTATTGAAAAATACCAAACTTGATTTATTGAATGCAACCCGGTTAAATTACCCCATTACACATTTATCAACCGGGCAATACATATTGCGTATAAGCAACAGCGTAAGCGGACAATTGACTAACCTAAGATTTAATAAGTTATAAGCATCTTCGCCTGGATGCTAATTTTTTCAACTTCTTTCCTTAACAGTGTAAAGAATATTTAATCAGTAACTCTTTCTCTTTCTACCAGCAGTTTGTAAACTTTACCCTGCCTAAAAAGGTTGTACTTTAAAATGCAATAAATAGCCTTCACCCCATCCCGCCAACTAATTTTTTTTCCTTCTTCATACGTTCTTCCGTAATAAGAAATGCCTACTTCATAAATGCGAATACCCGGTATACGACAAATCTTTGCTGTTACTTCAGGCTCAAACCCAAACTTCTTTTCCTCAAGGGAAATGGATTGAAGAACTTCAGTACGAAAGATTTTGTACCCTGACTCCATATCCGTTAAGTTAAGGTTGGTAAGCAAGTTGGAAAGAAATGTCAAAAACCTATTACCTATTGTATGCCAGAAAAACAGTACCCGATGCGGTTTTCCGCCCATGAACCGGCTGCCATATACTACATCAGCATATCCTTCGAGAATAGGTTGCAGCAGGGTATCATATTCCTTTGGATCATATTCCAGGTCTGCATCCTGTATAATTACAACATCACCCGATGCCTGCCCGATGCCTGTTTTTATAGCTGCCCCTTTACCCTGGTTGGTGGCATGCCTGATATATTTTATTTCACCTGTAGAAAAAGATTCCATACAAACCGCTATCAATAAATTTGCACCATCTGTAGATCCATCATCAACTACAATAACTTCTTTTTGAAGCTGTGATGGCAGTGCTACCAAATCTATTTTCCTTAAGATACTTTGTATAGTTTTTGCTTCATTAAATACAGGTATTATAATTGATAATTTCATCATTGGTTTATGCTTCAATAAAAATTAAATTATCAATCGGCAATTCAATTTTTTTACTTGTTCTTAAAGTAATGTTGTTGTTAAAAAAATTTTATCAATCCGATTTTTCCTCACATATTGAGCTTCGTTATACATTTTATTATCCCGAAAATATATGGAAAGGTTTTTGAAAATATTTGGAGTATGTACCGTTGACTTGTTAATACCTGCAACAGAATAGCTGAGTGCTGCTGTATTAAAACCATTGCCAAAGCAATAGCTTGCTTTGTTTTGATCTGCAATAGAAAACGATTGCTTTTGCCATAAGCCATTCACCAAAACCATCAACCCTGTTGGCTTTGAAGTTTCAATACTTTCATTTATTTGGTTGGCGGCCATTGGTGCCACGTTTTGCATTATGTCCTTTTCAGTAATTTCCGGCAATTGAGGATAGCTGGACGACTTGAGGTATATAACTGATAATCCGTCAAAATAAACAGCTTTGTATCCTGACTGATTTTTTTTTGAAGCAAAGTAATCCCACCAATACGTTGCTTTTAAATAAGGGAATATTACAATGTCGGGGTCATACTCTTTCAATAAATTCTTTACGCCATTTCTTACTGTAAGGCTTTCAAAATATTTATTGAAAAACGCTTCGTCAAGTAGCTCCAGCCTACCATCAATAAAAACTTTTTCTTTGTAATGCGCCATCAGGTATCCCCCAAAATCAAGATGGTTCATCAGTTTCCCTTTTACCTGCTTGTTGTTTAAAAATGCTGTTGCCTCCACCGGCAGTTGATCTTTATCTGTAGTAAATCCAAATCTAAATGGTGAATGCCTGAAGATGGCGTAACTATCAGTGATACTTGTAATACTGATAAAAATTGCGATAGTTATTGCAGCTAGAGAAACCCGGTAATACAATTTTTTATTTGATGGGGCAGCAACAATCAATTGCGCTGTTTCTTTACTTTTATTTTTCTTTTTATCAACAACTGATTCTTTTTGTTTGAGCACTTTTTTCTTTCTTAGTTCTAACCAGTTTAATGAATATTTTACAATAAGCGGCAAGCTTACCATTAAATAATACCCATAATTTTTATTTGCAAAAGACAACAGTAGCAGAAAAGCAACCAGCAACAAGGTATCAGTAAACTGTTTTTGAATTACGGAACGAAGTATCGAAAAAATAGAAAATATCGCAGCAAGATGAATAATCAAAAGCGGGCTTGTAAAATATTGAGTGCCTAACACGGTAATTTCTTTAGCCGTAAACGGAGACTGAAACTCTCCGATATAAGATTTTAAAAGGCTGTTACCTGATATTATTCCGAATTGCGTAAAGGGATACAGCAACCCTTCAAAAAAATATGGGTTTATAAGAAATGCGGCAAATGATACCGCTGAAAATAATAAAAGCTTTGTATCGGCTTTTTTATTTTCAAAGTAAATACCGGCATTATAAATGGCAATGGTTACCAATCCTAAAATAGCAAGGCTATGTGCATTTGCCCAAAACAGCATTATGAAAGGCAAAATAAAAAGTAGTTTTTTATTCCCTTTTTTATATGACTCCAACAACAATAAAACAAGATTTAAATATATCCAGGATAACACATGCGGACGTATTTCGAAGGTTAATGGCTGCACAAGCAATATCGCCATAAACGCAAAAAATCCCATTTTAATACTTGTTACTCCAACTTCAGCGTTTCTTAAAAAACGAAACCAAACCAATACCAGCGAACTTGTAATTAACAGCGCATTGGCAACAACTAAAAATTTTTCTCCACTATTATATAAACTGTAAATAAGCAACTGGTAAAGCCATTGAAGGTCAAAATACTTATTGCCTTCAGATCCGTAACTAAAAGCATCCGCATAAATAAACTGTTTATTATCCAGCATCCACTTAGCCGACTTTAAATGAAAACCAATATCGGGGCTGTGAATTTTTAATAACCCCATAATAAAAACCATGATAAAGAAAAACACCACCGGCCACACGCCCATAGATAAAAAAATACTTCTAAACTTTGATGCCGCCATTTGTACCAGTTATGAGTTATGAGTTGTTTATTTAAAATATGCCAGTTAATTTTTGGCATTGGTAATCCAATCTCGTTTGCCTTATAAAATTTATTTTTTTACAAGCATTTATTTTTCAATTAAACATCGTTGTGTCACTCTCTTGTACTTTTTAAGCTATGTGGAACAATAAAACACCAGCATAATTAAACGGCTGTGATCACTGTTACATAATAAAGCAATTATACTGCAGAAATAAATTAGCGTAGATTATTTTATTAAAAAAATATACAGGTTTCATTTTATTTAAAACATAATTAAAGTTCCCCATTGGTATGTAGTACAAGGGAGTGACACAACGATGCCGGCCAATGATAATATGTTGGTTAAAAAAAGCAATTACAAAATCTCACTTTTATTGGAAATGCCATTTGCTTCAATATCCTATCAAAAAACCTTGTACACATTTCTATCAATGAAGCATAAACGAATTTATGATACACTGATTTGAAATAAAAAATCACAGGAAAAAATAAAAAACTCATGCACAGGTTTTACCTATGCATGAGTTTAAATAAACTCCGGTTTAAAACGGAGGTTACTCTTCGTTAGAATTTCTCAAACTTCATTATACTTGATTCTTTACCATCCACATTTATTACCTTAATAAGGTATTGGCCTGCGGATATATTACCTAAATCATAAGTAAAGTTTGGTGCAAAATTCAATTGCAATTCTTTTGAGCGAAGTTGCTTGCCCGTTACATCAAACAGGCTGATTTTGTACTTACCATTTAACTTACCCTGCGCCACTTTAATCATTACAGACTTTACGTCTTTAGCAGGGTTAGGATAAACTGATAACTTCAAACTACCGTTTGGTACAGGGGTAACAAGGTCGAACTTTTTAATCACCCTGTACGACAAAGCAGCTACATTGTTAGAGCCATCTTCATCAGATAATACAACAGGTGATTTATGGTTGGTGATGAGGAAATTAGCAGTAATGGTAGATTTACCTTCCACTGCTCCGTTTACCCTGAAAGCCAACTCCACTGTTTTTAAATCAGCAGGCAAATCATTGATGAGTTCGCCTGTTATTTGCAACTGTCCGCTGTTAACAACAGAAGTCCATTTAAAATAGCTACCCAAACCTGCACTGTTAAGATCAAATTGTGGATCTAATTCAAGTTTTGATCCAAGGCCGATTTTAATTTTACAGCTACCTGCCGGTAATAATTTACCATGGCTTACACTCATTACCGGAAGCATTAACTTAATCACCTGGTCCTGCTGAATGTTGTTAGCATCCATTGCATAACCAGTAATATCAGTCATTGCTATTTTGCCTAACTGGGCATCTGCAATTACTGCTTTTTTCTGGGCAACACCGCTTAACGAAGCCACCAGTAAACCGGCAATAAAGAGACCTTTAAAATTGGGCCGCTTAGTTTTTAAATAATATTTCATATTAATCTTTTTAAATAATTTTTTAAAATAACATAGGGGTTGGGTAACCCCTATGTTGATGTGATAATTAGTCAGCCGCGAAAATGATTGAATTCAGGTTGTTACTAAGGTTTACTTCCCCGTTCGCTTTTCTTAGCCTTGCACTCAATGTAAAGGTAGAAATGTTAGAGGTGTTCCTTGTGAGGGTAACAGCCACTCTTACCAATTGATTACAAAGTAAAATACCTGGGTTTGATGCATTGGCTGGATCAGTTAAAATGATAGAAACAAATGCAGGATTGGTGTTATCAATCTTCCACCTTGGGTTATCAAGTGAATAAGTAGTACCGCCAACTGTTGTAGAGAAGATAGTTGGGTTGAAGTTGATAGTGAAACCAGCCACTTTCGTAATTCTGATTGTATCTCCCACTGCAGAGTTACCTCCAATTTCAGCAACGTTGTATACAATAGTTTGAGTTGTTCCCGGTGTGGTGAACAAACTTCCCGTATAGTCAGATCCAAGACTAATATCAGGTATTCCACCTACAGGCTGTGTTATTAAAATTGCTGCGGTAGTAGCAGTACAGCCATTATTATCTGTAACAGTTACAGTGTAACTTCCGGCAGCTAAGCCTGTAAATATACCATTAAGAGCTCCTGTTGTATTTGCAGGCCCTGAGATAGTATAAGTATAAGGAGCGGTACCACCTGAAGCAGCTACTGTAATGGTTCCATCGCTTGCACCAAAACAATTGTTGTTGGTACTGCTGATATTTGCAACCGGTAAAGTTAACACTGTTGGTTGCAGGATTGTTGTGGTTACAACTACTGAGCAAGCACCAAGCGTTGCATCACTAATTGCTGATACGGTTGTAGTATATAAGCCTGGGGCTAAGCCTACAAGTTGTAGTGTATTTTGACCAGAAGCCAACGATTGTGTATTGGTATATCCGCCGGGTCCGGTTGTAGCAACTGTTGTACCTGAACTTGCGATTAAATTAATAATACCATTGCTTGCACCATTACAAGTTACGTTTACCTGAGATTTAGAAACTGTAATTGGTAAAGTATATTGCAACGTTGCTGAGTTGTTCTGCAGGTCATCATCCACTAAAGTTTGTAATATATTAGTGATGGTAATAGTTGAAATTACATTTGACCTACAAGCTGAGTCACCTTTTACTCTAAAGATAGCAGCCGAATTAAAGTCTGCAGGTATTGTAGCTGTTTGTGTACCGGTAAGAATAACATTTCCACCTACATTAGTTAGTGCCCATGAAAAATAAGCGCTTAATGGAGCAGTAGCTAAGTTAAATCCTGGAGCAAGTACCAACTTAGAACCGAGGTTAACCCTAAAGCTGATAGTACCATTTGGCACCGGGTTCAACTGGTTAAGGTTGTAGAAAGGAACATTGATGTCGTAAAGGGCAGTTGAAGGGGCTAACAACAAAGTGTTGGCACTTTGTACACCACCACTGGTTGTAGTAAAGAACATCTGGCCTACAGCAGGATCTGCAGTAGCCACACCTGGATTAGCTAAGTTAGTAGCAGTAGTTACCGCTGTACATCCGTTTACGTCAGTAGCAGTAAATGTATAACTACCAGCAAGTAACCCAGAGAATATACCAGTAGAAGCGCCGGTTGTATTAGTTGTTGTACCTGAAGTAATAACAAAAGTTTTTGCACCAGTACCACCTGAAGCACTTACAGAGATAGTACCTGTACCACCCGGAACAGCGATTGGAGTTGTTACCGAAGCAGTAGCTGCTACAGTCGCTGGATTTACAACTACTACAGTAGTTGATGTTGCTGTACAAGAAGTATTGCCCGTTTCTCTTGCAGTAACTGTATAACTTCCTCCTGATACGGTAAATGTATTGCCCGCCTGGAAAGCTCCGCCATTCAGGCTGTATTGATATGTAGGTCCATTAGGGGCAGCAGTTGCAGTCAATGTGGTTGTACCACCATTACATGCGATAGTTCCTGCAGAAGCTGTTACTCCTGTGATGATACAAGCAGCCGGATCATTTAATGCAAGTGGTGCACTTGTTGCAGCACAACCCGCTTTGGTAACAGTAAATGTGTAAGTGCCTGCAAGTAAACCAGTATATACACCAGTAGCATCACCAGTTGTATTGCTGATTGAAGTACCGCTGGCAATATCATAAGTAGTTGTACCGGCTATACCACCAGTAGCACTTACAGTAATTGCTCCTGTACCTCCCACTGTAGAAATAGGAGTAGTAACAACTGCAGTAGCTACAACCGCTGTTGGTTGTGTTACTGACACAGCACTTGAGTTAGCCGTACAAGAAGGAGTAGCAACTTCTCTTGCAGTAACGGTATATGGTGAACCTGCTGCATTTATTGTAAAAGTATTTCCAGCCTGGAAGGCTCCTCCATTCAAACTGTACTCAATAGTATTTGTTGTGCCGGTTGCAGTTGCAGTAAGTGTGGTTGTACCACCATTACATGCGATAGTTCCTGCAGAAGCTGATACGGCGATAGCGCAAGCTACTGCCGGGTTTACGGTTAGTCCTGCGCTGGAAGTATTATTTGCAGTATTATCGCCAGTAGGAGCCGGGCCATTAAATGTTAGATTTGCAAGAATTGAACCACCACCCACTGCAGTTCCCTCAACTGCGATAAATGCAGTACGTGTTGTACCTGCCGGAATAGGATCAGTGGTATTGGTAAACCTGATTACTGAACCTGTGTTGGAAAAAATTGTCCAGCCACTAGGTAAGATATGTCCTGCAGAAGGTATAAAAGATATACTAGCGGGAACACTGATTTGAGGTCTTGTTTTATTTGCAATGATAGTACCAGATGCAGAGTTATTGGTAATGTCAACCTGGAGAAAAATTGTTCCTCCCACGTTAACGATGCCGCTACTACCTAGCACGACATTTATTGATGGATCCTGTGCAGAAGCGCCCATGAATGCAAAGGCACTTGCAAAAAACAGGATTAATAATTTAAAAAATTTCATTTTTTTTAGTTTTAATGTATTTAAGATTAGTTTGATGTACCAAAGCCAACTACAGCAGAGTTGTTAGATGGTGAATTATCGCCACCACCACTCACTGTTACACTCAAGCTCTGGCTTGTACCTGTACTTGTTGTTGTTTTACGTGTTGCCCTAAGACCTACTATAGCCTGGCTATTTTTCGGTATAATAGTACCAGGTTTTGAAGTAATTGTTACGCTGACATTGGCAACTACAACGAAAGTCCAATTGCTATTTTCATTGGCTGTTCCTCCAAATACGTCAGAAGTACCACTGGTTGTGCTAGGCACACTGATACTCCACGCTGAAGGCATAGGTATTGTTATTGTAATAGCACCATTGGTAGTACCGCCTCCGATCTCAAATATATTGACCACAAAATCGTAGAAACTACCAACTGCAAGAGGAGGGTTGGGAGTAAATAACGAATTATCAATATCAACCGTAGGAACGATGTCTGCACCGGTAGATAAATTGGTTGGATCAGTTAATAAAGCACCAGCTCCTGCAGTATTAGGCCTGAAATCCGGATTGGTAAAACTCCAAGCATTAGTTAAAAGGCTGCAGGTATTGGTTGCAGCATACAAAGTATCATTGGCGTAGTTTGGGTTACCTAAACGCAGCGCTGTTGCTGCATTTTCAGCAGCTATTGATTTACCTGCATACACCCCAGTCCAAGTACTTGTGAAATCACCGGCAACGATGTTGTTCCTAAACACCAATGAATCCTGGTCTGTGTTATTGAGTGCCAAAGTACCATCAATAAACAACCCTCTCCAGTTATTCATGAAGATGCTATTGAAGATTTTCAAGTCAGTATTCCTTCTTAACCGGGCACCTCTTCTAAAGCCGGTAGCTGTTGGCTGCACACCGGTACCATTAGCATTACTGGTACACCTGAATGCACCAATTTGCGTAATGTTGTAAAACCTGGCACTTGTTTTTGGTGCAAGGCCTTCATTTGTTCCAGCGGCATCATTATCGGATTCAAAACCTTCGGAAGTTGAAATTGCCGGATTATCTGAAACAGCCGGATCTTTAATGGCCAGGCCATATTGTACCAGACCGCTAAAGCCAAAATCAGTATCAAAATCGTCATCAAGGTTTCTGTAAGAAACCAGGTGTTTACAATTAACTGTACCACCAAACCACTCAAAACCATCATCATTAATAAAAGAAGTTTGTACAAAATCAATGGTGGTGTTACGGCCAACAGAGCCCATGGTTAATCCATTGATTTCGTTGTTTGGAGCAAGTACATAACCGCCATATTCTATGCGTACATACTTCAGAACACCTGAATTATCATTATCGTCTGTGCCACCATGGTAGTTACGAAATTCAGTTGGAGTTAACCCTTCAATAACTACATTTGTTTGGTTGTTCCTGGCCTTTCCCAATAAAATTATACCGCCCCAATCGGCCGTTGTCCGGGCTCCTATTGCTCTGTTAGAAGAGAATACGATAGGGCTACAAACTGTGCCTTCTGCAATTAATTTGGCACCCCTTCTTACAATCAACGATGAGTTGGCAGTATTAAAATCGCCGTGAATTCTGGTACCTGGCTCAATAGTAAGGGTAACCAACGTGTCAACATAAACAAGCCCTTGTAACAGGTACACGTTATTGCTTGTCCAGGTTGTGTTTGTGGTAATGGTACCAGACACGTTTACATTGGATGTTCCATAATTAGTGTTCTGCGGATCAAAATTTGTCCAGCTCTCTGTCCACTGGCGTTCTGGCGCAGGAGCAAAAGCACCACGGTAGGTGGTTACATCTTGTGCATTAACCATAACTGCTGCACACATTAAGGATAAGATTGAAAGAAATGTCTTTTTCATTTTTAAATTTTTTTGTTTGAATAGATTCATGTTTTAATTTTTTTTGTGTTTTTAGTATTACTTTTTTTCATTTACATTTTTTTGGTGATGATTTTTTTATTTTGAGAATTTGGTTTTAATTGAATAATTAAAAATTTTGCGGGTAAAAAAATAAAGGGTGTGGCAATCGGCCTGGTAGAAATAAAGCAACGATTTTTTGTAACCGACAAGTCATAGCAGTATTATTTACCATTTTTTATAAATGATATCAGGTCACTCTTTTACGAGTGATTAAAACATGTTTGTTAAGATTTAATCAATACGGAAAATTGTCTTCAACCAGGGAATAAGTACGAATGCAGGAAATTGGAAAATTAAAAATTGGATGGTATTATTTCATCTGCAATTATCAATTAGAAGGCAAACCTAAAACAAAAAGTTAAAATGATATGTTACCAAAAAGGAATCAAATTGTTAAGGCAAATAGTGAAAACATTATTAAACTTTTCTAATAAAAAGAAGTGCGTTTATATAAAAAATAAAAGAAGTAGACTCAAAATTTGCAACATTCATAAAGTGTTTAAAGTAAGGAAGGGTAATAGTTCTATCTTACTATATGATGTGTTGTTTTTTGAATATAATAATTGATTAGATTGAATTGCTTTTCTTATTGAGTCATGTTTCTCAAAGCATTTTAAATATTGCAAAAAAATATGCCTGCGTAATTTTGCACAAAGGATAAAAAATTGAAAAATGTTTTTTTGCAAAGAAATAATCCGGGGCATCATTGCAACTTTTACTATGTCTGCATAGGGGTTAGCCTTTTTGTAATTAATACCATTGGCTTTTTAAATATAATGCGCAAAGATAAATTAGAGATGTTGTTTTGTTCACTACCCAAATAAAAAAGCCGGGCCTACTCACTTTCTTAAAAATCGGGATGTTACAAAAGTGGTAATAATTTTTTATTATTTAATAACACAATTAAAGATCCCAATTGGTATGCGGTACAAGAGGGCGATGCAACAATGTTGCCCATTGCTTTACAGCATGGACAAAAAAATTATTACCCAATTTATTTATCGTGAATTATATGCTTTGGCCACTTTAGTTGATGGAGGAACCTGATTTACTATTTTCATTAAACAATAAAATATTACTTGCAATGAATAAGATTTTGGTAAGGGCCTGGTACAACATTTTATTCAATATCAAAATTTATATGCTGCACTGAAATTAAATACTTTGGGTGTATTATAATTTGAAAAATACCTGTCTCTGTCCGTGTTTGATTTACTCCTATCATAATCAAAGTAAAAACTTAAATTTTGCGCCAGGATATCCCTTGCTGTAAACTTAACTTCAAGTTTATTACTTAAAAAATATTTTGCCAGTTGAAAATCAACGACAGTTCTTGCCTTTTCATATATATCTGCATCTTTAAAAGTTCCACCTATAGCCAGCCTGTCACCAACCCTGTTTACAGATAGGGTTGAGGAAAACCCTGTTCGCTCATCGTTAAAAGAAAGGCTACTGTTTATGAGATAAGGCGATTGTCCCTGCAAGGGTCGGTCGGTTACCAACTGCGAGGGATCGAAACTAAATAGAGGGCCTAATTTTACTTTTGATTTTATATAAGCCATGTTTGCAGACAAGGTAAATTTACTTAGGAATGCACCCTCCCTGTTGATACCTGCGAGGGTGGAAAGTAGGGTCCTGAATTCTGCTTCAATTCCATAAACTTTGGCAGATTCGGCGTTGATATAAATAGTTTGGCTGCTTGTATTTGGAACGGTTACAATTTCGATAGGGTTTTTAAATTCCTTATAAAATGCTGAAATAGAAAATAATTGTGCTTTACCAGGAAAAAATTCGTAACGAAAATCAAAGTTTTTAATTTTTGCCCTTTGCAAAATCTCCTGTCCTTCGTAAGTGTAATTCGATACAAAATCATAAAATATAAATGGGGCCAACTCCCTGAATTCAGGTCGGTTTACCGTTTTGGCGTAAGATATTCTCAGGTTCATTGTGGATGTAAGTGCATATACAAAATTAACAGACGGCAATAAGTCTGTAACAACAGTATTGATTTGAACTAATTCATTAAGGTTTTTAACTGAATTTAATTTTTGATTAAACCTTTCTAACCTTGCGCCATATATGAGCCTGAATTTTTTAAAGAACCGCTGGTCATTCATTAAATATGCATGAATTAAAGCAGAAGACGCATCATAGTCAGAATAAGAAAGTGTGCCATCATTCAATAAAAAACCACCTTCACCTGTTTTCAATTTACCGAGGTGCTCTGGCAAAAAAATCTCTCCTTCTGGTAACTGCGATAATGAATTGTCGTAAGACACCCCGCCTCCGTTATAAGGGCTAAAACCTAACACCCTGCTTGTGAAATACCTTTCACGGGCTTGATAACCTCCACCAATTTTTACAAAATTCTGGGAGTTCTTCATGAAAGTGTATGGCTGGGTGATATCTGCTTTGATGCTTTTGATATTTTCATTTGAATTGGTGAAAAACATACTACCCATACCAACGGTTTGACTTGGTGGCCCAAATGAAAAACTGGCATATAAATCTGAGGTTACATTTGGAAAAGTGCCGGCGTAAGATGTACGTGAAAGATTAGGGATTTCACGGTTTACTTTACTGTACGCACCCAACCAGTTGATTTTTGTTTTTTTATTACCAACAAGGTGTTCACCAGCAAGCTGGCTGGAAAAAATTTTATTGGAAGTAAACCATCTAACCGCTTCTTTTATAAAGGTATTTGGCTCGTCCTGAAAATTGGGGGCCCCTATGCGCTTTACAAACTTGTTATCTGTATTGATGCTCAGGTTATTTTTCCAGCTTATATTATTTTTGTTATTTATTTTAACCGATACATTACCCAACAAAGCCACTACAACTTCATCATTGTAAACTGAATCTTTGTACTTACCTTTTTGTATCAGTTGCTGGTCGGCGGGTGCTGTTAAATCGAAATCAAAACTGTTTCTGTCCCCTTCATTAAAGGTATAACCCCGCTTGTAATTCAGCGAAAAGAGTGTGCCTAAAAATTCCTTTTGTTTGCGTTCTATGCTAAACCCTTTTGTAACCTGGAAATTAAAGTCAGGAGATGTTCTACCCTGTTTTATTCCCCATTTGTAATTACCAAAAAGCTTTGCATACTCTCCTTTTTCTTCGAAACTTGAATTCTTTAATTCCTTAATAGAAGGTATGCCTCCAGGTATTGCCCTTGTGCCATCATCTATACCGATCCAATCTTTGCCGCCCTTGTTTTCTGAGAAATAACGTGTTTTACCGGTTAGCAAACTGTTGACGCCAATGCTAAAACTAATAGAGGTAAAGTTTTTTGCCGGGATAGATTTTGTGGTGATATCTATTATGCCGCCGGCAAAATCACCAATTTTATCTGGAGTGGCAGTTTTATAAATTACCAGGTTATCCAAAATTACAGCAGGAAAAATATCGAATGCAAAAGCCTTTCTGTCGCTTTCTGTGCTGGGTAACGGAGCACCATTAATAAAGGAGGCATTGTATCGGTCATTTAACCCACGGATAACAGCAAACCTGTCATCCTGAATACTTGCACCGCTTACCCTTTTTATTACGTCACCCGTGCTCCTGTCTGGTGTTTTCCGGATTGATTCAACAGTTATACCGTCGCTTACATTAGCAAGATTTTTTTGGAATATTAGTAGTGTTGCCACTGATTCTCCTGCTGCCTTTGCCCTTGTAGCTGTTACTACTACCTCATCTGATTTTTTTTCTTCTAAGGAAATATTGACTACAGTATTGTCGTCAGTTTTTAAAATTATTTCATCAATTATTTTGTCAACGTGACCAGTATAACTGCATTTTATGGAATACGTGCCTGCCTTCAAATTATTGAAGCTAAAGCTCCCATTCGGATCAGCAGTTTCAGTTTTTGATTCTTCAATAAGCACAATTGTTGCATTTGCTAAACCCTGTCCCGAACCAGCGTTGATGACCCTGCCAGAAATTTTTCCTGATTGTGCCAAAGCGATATTGGAAATAATAAATAGTAAACCTAAGAAAAATAGTTTTCTCATAATAGCTGAGTTTTTTGTAAAGAAAACAGATTATTGCTTTATTCATGTCAAGAAATTGTTATCCCAATATTATCTCTTTGAATTATTGACTAGTTGAAATGTTGAAACAATTAACATGGCTTAATTATAAACTTAATTATTATTAAGGTACTCCATGCACCAGTTAATCTGAATAAAAGAATGAGGCTTGAGATTTTAATTAATGATTAATTAATAAAGCTTAAGCAATAATGAAGATTATACATTTTAGTTTTACATTAATCAAAACCAATAAATGAAGGACGGCCCCAACTTAAGTTTCTGCTGAACAATCCCTGCCCGGTAACATTCCATTCAAAAAAAATACACCCCGTTTAAATAAAAAACATGAAACCACTTAAATTAATTCTTTTGGTTCTCTCAGGCATTTTAACATTTAAAAGTGCTGTTTCACAGAATGCGCTAATAAATATTTTAACGAAAAACACTGGGATTGTACATAAAGGTGGAACTGTTTTTTTGGAAATTACTATCAATAATACTGACCCCACTGCTTATATAGATGTCTATAAAATCAGGCCTCAAATCAGCGTTCCGTCTGCAATAGCCAGTATTGCCGAAACAGGTCATGAGTTACCTACTGGCTGGACGATTTTGAGCAATAATGGTTCTACGATCAGTCTTTCCAATGGTAAGGATATGATTGCGGCTAATGATTCCCGTATTATATTAATAGCAATTAACGGAAACAAAATTGGAGGTCCTTCAACAGTTGCGGGTCAGTTGTTTTTTTCGGATGGCACTCCTCCCGGTTCGGCATCAGGTACGTTGCGGGGTGATAACCCTGCTGATAATTTTTCAACCTCTTCCTGCCAGGTTATAAGGTAACTCTCCGATAGCAACATATACTTTTAAATAATTGTTTTCACTAAAAATAAAAAAATGAAAATTTTTAAATTGTTAATCCTGCTTTTTGTTAGTGTTTTTGTTTTCGTTGGCGTTTCCGCACAGGACCCGTCATTAAATATCGTACTAGGGAGTAGTGGAGTAGTAAATGTGGGAGGAACAATTTTTCTTCAGATTGACGTTACCAATAACTCTGCATCTGGCACAATAGTAGCAAATAAGGTAAGGCCACAAATAAGTGTTCCTGCAAACATTAGTTTTATACCTGTTTCAGGCCATAATTTACCTGCAGGCTGGACGATTACTTCCAACAATGGTTCTGTAATCAGGATTACGAACACAACTGATCCAATTCCAGCAGGTACAACGCGTACTGCATTTATCGCAGTTGAAGGAACTGCTGATGGAGGTGGTTCAATTCTGGGTAATCTAACATTCAATGGACCGGCACCTTCCGGTGATAATACAGCCAATAATACATCCAGCGCTGGACTTACCGTAACAAACACCACCCCTGTAACACTCACCAATTTTAATGCATCTTTAGTAAATTGCCAGCCTGTATTAAACTGGATAACTGAAACTGAAATAAATAGCGACCGGTTTGAAATTGAAAGGGGCAGCACAGATAATTCTAATTGGAAATTAATGGGAACGGTAACTGCAAAGGGTAACAGTAACGCTAAGGCTATTTATAATTTTATTGATAAGAACTTACCTGTTACTTCAGCGAAAGTGTTGTACCGGCTAAAAATGATTGACAGGGATGGGGCTTATAAATATTCTAAAATACTTCCGGTATTTATTAATTGTAAAACTACCCAGGTTTATGCTTATCCGAACCCTGTTAAAAATGGCAGACTGTATGTGAGCCTCACCGGTGCAAACGGGTATGCTGAAGCAACGTTAACTGCTATGTCGGGCCAGGTAGTGTTAAAAAGTAAGATTAGTAATGGAACAAGTGATTTGAATACTTCTACTATTGCGCCCGGTGAATATATACTGACTATTAAAGACGCAAATGGGTACGATAAAAAAATAAAGGTGCTTATACAACATTAAGTTGCCTCTGTAAAAACTATAAAAAGGCCTGCCTGAATAAAGCAGGCCTTTTTTATTCTGCAAAGAATAAATTAACCGGGTACATGATTTTCCATATAATGTAATTAAAGCTCCTCATTGGTTTTATGTACAAGAGGGCGATGCAACAATGATCCACATCGCCTGGCAGCACGGACAAAAAAAATTTGTTCACGATTTTGCTCCTTGTACAACACTGGCTTTTCGCAAATTTGATTAAATATTTTGCAAAAGGAAGTTTGCCTGTTGGTCATTGATAAATTGAAATTTCTTTGAACGAATCCGGGTAGGAAGAATTGGGGGGAAATAGAAATTTAATTTACAAATAGAATCGAAAATCAGGGTAGCAAAAAACGAATGGTTTGGGCAAACATAAAATGTTAATACTAACTAATGGATTATATTATACCAAATCAGTTGCAGTATGGTTTATGAGTGGAATGTTTTCTTTAAGGTTTTCAATTTCTAATTTACGCAATCCCTTTCTGTACTGTTTATGGCAACTCATCAAACGCCTTACAGACTGATGCTCTTTTTCGTATTGCTTTATTAATGCCGATACCTGCTGTAAGGCAGCCAGGTAATTACTATACAATTGCTGTAATTGCTTTTCCTGTTGTACAATTGTATTTAAATGATGCACGGGTAACTGATATGTTTCAGATTCTTGTTGCAACTTAATTAAAAAACCCTGCAGTCGGTTGTAATGATACCGTTGGATGGCGTGCATAATTGATAATAGATAAAAAAATTTGCCTTCCAAAAGGATGACTGAATAAAAAATTTATAAATAGGCAACTTTAAGCATTAAGCAGATAACCATAACACATTCTTCATTCACAAACTCACCTGATATAATTAGTTAGCCAAAACCTGTATAATTATATTCTTACAATAATGAATAAAAAAACCAACAGCACTTAGCTCAAAGAATTAACAGCGAAAAACTTTTCATGGAATAGAAAAAAACGATGCATCTAAATAATTTAAACAAATCGAAATCCCTATTAATTTTTAAAAATACTGGAATGAATTTTATGAGGTGTTAATAAAATATTATATTAATGTTATGCCCGACTGCTATATAGGCATACCCAACAGGGCATCTAAGCCAACAGAATAATTTTCAGCATACATATTCAAAACAGTAAATAGGATTTTATAAAGAAGAGGTTGCTATCCAACGGTTTTCATTGCAAGGATAACATGATGTATTTCATCTTTAATATTATTTTATCATCACACCTACACCTTGCCGTTTGTTACATTAAATATTTGATTAACTTTAGAAAACACTTTTTTATGATATGGAGAAAATTCAATGGCGACCCCATTCAACTACCCGTAAAACAAGCGGTGGAAGAAACGATTAAAAGAGAAACAAAAGCTGGCTATCATTTAAAAGTATGCATCGGTACCGATAGCCAGGTAAAAGGCAAGGAAACTGAATTTGCTACAGTAATTGTTTTTTTAAGAGAAGGTCACGGAGGCTTTATGTTTATTCACAATGAAAAAACATTGCTGAAGTACAGTATTAAAGAACGCATGCTGGTTGAAGTTGCTAAAAGCATCGAGATTGCTTATGAGCTCTGCGACCTCTTTACCACCTATGATGTAGACATGGAAGTACATGCCGACATTAACACCAACCCTCATTTTAAAAGCAACGAAGCACTTAGGGAAGCCATGGGTTACATCCTGGGAATGGGCTTTGCTTTTAAAGCCAAGCCCGAGGCTTTTGCCAGCAGCAGTTGTGCCAACAAGGTGGTGAACTAAATGGCCATCCTTATTGATTAGGATAATAAATTACGTACTGTAACAAGTACGCAAGCAGCATTTAACCCCCCAAACTTTTTCCGGCATATCTTATTTTCCTGCTTATAAAAATATAGTGAACCTGGCCATATTAAGGAAGTACAATCCTGAATAAACTAAATTTTCTACATCATCATCAGCAGCAATATTCATCTCCCTGTGTGTTACTTCCTCCCTCAATGAAACAACTCAATTATTTCAGAAGTATAGAATAACTTTGCGTTCAATTTAAAATAAAAAAAATGAGCGACACAGCACTAACAAAAGGCCAGATACAAACAGCCAAAGGTGTATTAACTTTTGAATTATACGACGATGCAGCACCCATTGCAGTTGCCAACTTTAAAAAATTAATATCCCAGGGGTTTTACGACGGGCTTACCTTTCACCGGGTGATACCGGATTTTATGATACAGGGCGGGTGCCCCAATGGTACCGGTGCCGGTGGACCGGGCTACACCATTCAATGCGAAACAAAAGGCGATAAACAGGTACACGACCGTGGTGTATTATCGATGGCACACCGGGGGCCAAATACGGGTGGTTCGCAGTTTTTTATTTGCCACAACCGCTCCAATACAAAACACCTTGATGGTGTACATACCTGCTTTGGAAAAATAACCGATGGCCTCGAAATTATAGATGATATCCGCGGCGGGGATGTGATGGAAAAAGTAACATTGCTTCCATAAATTATGCTGAAGTATTTAACCATTCACCCGTTGATTTATTAACAGGTGAATGGTTTTCTTTATTTAAATACCTGTTACAATTCAATTGCCACTGCAGTTTTAAATATGAAAATATTCCTTTTAATAATAGTATGCTTTCCTTTTTCATTAAAGGCGCAGCAGGTAGATAGTATCATCCAAAAAAGCTCCTTGCAGCAAAGCATTTTATTTTTATCAGGCGATGCATTGAAAGGCAGGCTTACAGGATCAACAGGCGCAACCGAAGCAGCAAAATTTATTGCTGAAAAATTTTCGAATGCAGGATTGGTGCCGTTTTCCGGCATAAGTTATTTTGATTCCTTCCCCGCAATTAATAAAGGAAAAGAGATTACCGGCACTAACGTGATTGGGTTGCTACCTGCAATTACTGCCAACGATACCATGGTTATTTTCTCCGCACATTACGATCATGTGGGTGAAGGTGATGCTATTGAATACAACAAAGATTACAGGCCGGATGATGCAACTTTTAATGGCGCCAACGACAATGCAACCGGTGTAGCCGCCGTGCTTGAACTGGCTAAATATTACATTGCTCAAAAAAGTAACCGCTACAATTTATTGTTCATTGCATTTGCAGGGGAAGAGTTGGGGCTGATTGGTTCCACACACTTTTCAAAAAGTATAAATGCTTCAAAAATTAAAGCAGTTATCAATCTCGAAATGCTGGGCAGGGGCACAAATAATAATTGTTTTATTATCACTTTGGGCAATAACCGCATAAAGAAAATACTGAATAATAATCTAAAAAAATCATACCCACACGAAACAAAAAATTATTTTACAGATGACCGGTACTTTGAAGAAGACCTGGCTCATCGCAGCGACCACTACCCTTTTGCAAGAAAAATAAAGAACACTTTTACCATCATGGCCACTTCCCCCACTGATATTTTTTACCACTCGGTAGATGATGAATATGAAACTATTGATTTTGATTTTTTATTAAAGGCCACCTGCAATATTGCCCTCGCCTGTGAGTATTTTACCCGGTAAACAAACCAACTTGTTGTAGCATAAATGCTGAAGTATTTTTTAAACAATTTTTATTGTACCGGCTGTGAAGCAATGAGCAGCATCGTTGTGTCACTCCCTTGTACCGCATACCTATGTGGAGCATTGCCCACAATATACTTACACTTCATTATAACCTCATTACAAAACAGTAGGCAATCACATTCTGTAGAACCTCCCTTCGGGGGGCAGGGGGGCTTCGGCGGTCAGGGGCTTTAAGAGGTCAGTTGTTCTTCATTTTTTTCTTCTATCAACGCCAGTATTTTATCCCTGCCCATTTTTTTATTGGCGCTGGTTACAAAATGCTGTGGCAGAAACTGCCATGTTTTTCTTAGCTGATTTAAAAACAATTTTACATTTTTTGCCACCACTGCCTGGGTTTCTTTATCTGCTTTGGTAAACACCATTGCAAACGGAATTTCCCATTTATCCAGTTGGTTTAAAAAATCGAGGTCAAGTTTTTGGGGAGTATGACGGCTATCAATCAATACAAAAACCATTTGCAGGTTTTCTCTTTTTCGCAGGTAATTTTCAATCATTTGCTCCCACCTGCGCCGGCTGCGTATGCTTACTTTTGCAAAACCATAACCGGGCAAATCTACCAGGTACCACCTGGTACCCTGTGCCTGTATTTTTGTTAGTGCAGCAGTTTGCTCCTTTACACTCACAATTTCAAAATGATTGATCAACTGTGTTTTACCTGGTGTCCCAGATGTTTTAGCCAGTTTATCATTGTTGCACAGCATATTTATTAATGATGATTTGCCCACATTGCTGCGGCCAATAAATGCATACTCCTTTTTATCCGGTGGCGGACATTTTTCAAAATCGGGGCTGCTGATAATATATTTCGCTGACTTGATGAGCATGGCACAAAGATACGGGAGACGGTGGAAGGTGTGGGGATTTAAGGTGTAGGGTAAGGCAGGAACATCCAAATAATTTTACTCCTTGCTGAATGGTTTGAAGTTGATGGCATAATCCCTACTACACCTTACGCCCTATACCCAAAACTTCTTTCACCGTCTTCCTTATCTTTGCACCCGATGACTCAATTTGCACATGACGAGGTGGTTCCACTTAAGGATTCTCAGCTTTCTAAAAAGGAGCAGGTGGCCGGGATGTTTGATGATATTGCTTACCGTTACGATTTTTTAAACCGGTTTTTAAGTGCAGGTGTTGATGTGTGGTGGCGTAAGAAAGCCATCCTGCAATTGAAAGAACTTGATCCAAAAAATATATTGGATGTGGCTACCGGTACAGCAGATGTAGCCATTATGACGGCACGCATTTTGCAACCTCAAAAAATTATTGGGATTGATATCAGCGATGGTATGCTTGCTTTTGGCAGAAAGAAAATTGAAAAGCTCGGCCTCAATAACCGCATTGAATTGTTAAATGGAGATAGCGAAACAATAAACTTTAATGACAACTCGTTTGATGCAGTAACCGTGGCTTTTGGTGTACGCAATTTTCAAAATTTAGAAAAAGGCTTAAGTGAGATAAGGAGAGTTTTAAAACCCGGTGGTAAATTGGTAGTACTTGAATTCAGCAAGCCCAAAACAGCCGGCATTAAGCAGTTATACAATGTGTACATGAAAGTAGTGGCGCCTGGGTTTGGCAAAATATTCTCAAAAAACCGCAATGCATATAAATATCTTGACGAATCAATTAAAAAATTTCCCGAAGGCAAAAACTTTACTACTATCCTGAGCAACTTAGGATACACACACACTTATTGTAAACCCCTGAGCTTTGGAATATGCACCATCTATTGCGGAGTAAAATAATTTACGCCATTGTATTTTTTTTAAGTTGCCCGTTCATGGGCTTTTCGCAGTTGCGGTTTGGCGGCATCAATTTGCCCGACCATGACAGCAAACGGTATCACTTTGGTATCAACCTGGGCATGAACAAATCCCATTTTAGTTTTACCCATCATCCGCAATTTCTTACACAGGATAGCGTGATGGTGATTGAAAGCATTAACAGTACCGGCATCAATTTAGCCTGGCTTGTAAACCTCAACCTGAGCCCACATTTCGATTTTCGTACTTACCCGCTCAATCTTACTTTTAGTGAAAAAGCATTTGAGTATGCATTAACTTATCCTGATATACCGGGCGGAGAGGCGCCACTTACAATTAAAAAAGTACAGTCAATTACCCTTAGCCTTCCATTACAAATTAAGTTTAGCAGCGACCGTATTGATAACCTGAAAGTTTATACAATAGCCGGGGTAAAGTTTGATTATGATATGGCATCCAACGCCGGCAAAACCAATGCAGATGATTTAATTAAACTAAATAAATTTGATTACAGTGTAGAAGGTGGCATTGGCTTTCACCTGTATTTTCCCTACTTCGTTTTATCTCCTGAATTAAAAGTAAACTGGGGCCTTTCTAATTTACACAGCCGCAACCCTACCCTTAAATTTTCAAATAACATAGATAAGATCAGTTCGAGAATGATCTCCTTTTCTTTGACGGTGGAATAGTGATTGAAGTGATCGGGAATATTTTGATTGATAGAAATGGATATTGCCTGATGCTGTTTACTACCATGCTAATGGCACACCGTAACTTTCAAAATATTTGTCTTTTGAAATAATTAATAGCTTGTTATTTATGCTTTGAGAAATAAGAATCCTGTCAAATGGGTCTCTATGATGAAAGGGTAGATCTGATAATGTTAAAGTATCTTCAAATGTTATTGGTAAAATTTGAAAACCATTACTGTCAATTTTTTCAGCAATTTTTGCGAAGGGAGTTTTAAGTTCAAGCTTGCCTAAGCTAATTTTTATTGACATCTCCCACAAACTTGCAATGCTTATATAATTTACGGTTTCACTCTCTTCGATAATTTTTCTTGCCTTTTGCGAAATATCAATATCACCATTTAAAAACCAAATTAACGCATGTGTATCTATGAGATTATTCATTAGTCATATAATCTTTAAAGTCCGCTAATGGTTCGTTAAAACCCTCCTTCATTATGAACATACCCTTTGCACTTCCAAATTTTGGTGTAGATGTAGAATTATTTTTTCTGTTCTTTTTAGCCTGGCTTAGTAAAAGGTCAATAAAATTCGAAACTTCTAACCTCATGTGTTCTGGTAAATTTGCCAGCTTAGAATATAACACAACATTATCCATATTCAATTTTTTATGTAACAAATTTAATTAAAAACTTACAATGGGCAAAGTATCCTGTAGGTAAAGCTCCACATAGGTATGCGGTACAAGGGAGTGACACAACGATGTTTAATTGAAAAACTTCAGCTCGTTAACAAAAAATTCAGTAGACTTTTTATTGCATTGAAAATGATTTCTTAAAAATCATACTCCCGCTTAAACATATTCCATCTTATACCGGCGGTTACGAGTGATGTATTATTTTGCCCGGCTACATTTTCAATTTTGAAATTGCGAAACTGGCCGGAGAGATCGAGATATAAATTTTCTCTTACTTCATACGATAACTGGAACAGGCTGTTGAACACCGAGGTTTTTCTGCCGCCGCCATTTGTATATCCGTAATCACCCATACGGGTATTGTTGTTTAAAAATATGTTGCTTCCAAAATTTTTACCACTCAGGCTATCGAGGCCCTGCTTGTAATAAATTGCTTTGGCACTAATGTACCAGCGGGGGGCAGGCTGGTAGCGCAAAATGCCAATAAACTCCTGGAAATTTGCACCGAGCGGATGTGCCAGCGGCTGGTTATAATGCGAATAATTTGCCGTGAGTGAATTGTGCGAATAAGTAAAGGGCCTAACCCTGTTTGATTCAAACTGCAAATCGAGATTGGATATTTTGAAGGCATCGATATATTTGATACCCAACTGCAGCCCCCATTTATTTGCCCACCAACCGTTGTTTGCTTTTACCTCGCCCAATTTAAATTCATCTAACAAAAACTGCCCGTAAAATTGCAGGGTATGCGCCACATTTGCTTTAAAGTCTAAACCGGCAAGTGCATTATCCGGGCTGCCAATGGTGCCTTCAACATGGCGGTAAAAAATTATTGGGTTCAGGTATTGAAAATCGAAATGATTTTTACGGCCAAATACAATGCCTTCGAACAAACCGATATTGAGCCATTTGGTAACATTGATACTGAGGTGGTGCATGGCTGCATACTTCCTGTCGAGCAGGGTATCACTTCGTTTTATAAACTGCGGCATCAGCTCCATGAAAATATTCTGGTAATTAAACTTCCAGATTTTTGTATTCAGTTTTAAGAAGAGATAGCTATTGCCCCAATCGCTGAGGAAGAGGCTGCGGTTACCATTGCCAATAAAATTTTTATCGTAGCCAAATTGTATATCGATATATTTTGCGGCATTAAAAGTTATGTAGCCCCTTGCATCGAAATAATCTACGCCTGTGTTTTTAAACTGTTTGTAAAAGCCGTTTCCGGGCACTGCTTTATAATCGGCTACCCGTTGCTGAAAGAAAGCGGGGCCACGTTCCTGGTTGTCGGTAATGCTGGTATAGAACCCAATTTTTTTTGCGATCATACCCCGTGCATTGATGCCCCGTGTGTTTACAAACATCAGGTCATCATTACCATTTGATTTACCTGCCTGGATATTGAGCATGGGATTTATTGCCAGGAAAAAGTCTTTTGCATTTACTTCAATGAGGTTTGTTTTGGTTTTGTACAATGATTTTAAAATCGGCTGACGGCTCATAAAACTCTCCTTTGATCCGCTTACCCATTCGGTATTATTCATTAAAAAACTATTGAGATTGTATTCATCAATTTTGGTGAGGTTTGGGTACACCCGGCCGTTGGAGTCGGTACCGGACTGCATACCTACCTTTCTAAGGCTATCAATATATTCAGCCTGCTTTACTATAAACCTGCGGCTGAATGGCTTTAGGGTAGAATAATTAAGATCGGTATTTGTTTGTTGTTTTATTTCGAGCCTGTCAACAAACTGGTAGCCTTTATCGCCCTGTGATAAATATGTAGATTGTGCCGTGGCAATAAACGGACAAACAAAAACAAATAGTTTGATGAAGCTTTTAATAATTTGCATTGTATTTTTTTGATTAACGAATACTTTATATTTTGAATTTATGCAAAAGTACCTTTTTAAGAACATACAGGTTGTAAATGAAGGAAAAACTGAAACTACCGATGTGCTTACCAATGGCGAACGAATAGAAAAAATTGCTGCAAAGCTTGAGCCAAAAGGAAATGTTACAGTAATAAATGGTGAAGGAAAATATTTATTGCCAGGGGTGATAGATGACCAGGTTCATTTCAGGGAGCCCGGCCTTACCCATAAAGCAACTATTTACACGGAAAGCAAAGCCGCTGTGGCAGGGGGTGTTACCAGTTTTATGGAAATGCCCAATACCATTCCAAATGCGTTAACGCCGGATTTGCTGGAGGATAAATACAATATTGCTGCAAAAACTTCGCTGGCTAATTATTCATTTTTTATGGGTGTTAGCAATACCAATGCTGATGAAGTGCTGAAAGTAAATGCACTAAAAGAATCAATATGTGGCGTAAAAATATTTATGGGTGCCAGCACCGGAAATATGCTGGTAGATAATTATAATACACTTGAAAAAATATTCAGGGAAACTGAATTATTGATTGCAACTCACTGTGAGGATGAAACGATTATCCGCAAAAATTATGAACACTTAAAAAAAGTGAAAGGCAATTTATCTGCAGCGGACCATCCGTTCATAAGGGATGATATTGCTTGTTTTGAATCTTCGCTGGCAGCAATACAGATTGCAAAAAAATACAACACCCGCCTGCATATATTGCATATCAGTACAGAAAAAGAACTCGCTTTATTTAGCAATATGCTGCCATTGAAAGATAAAAGGATTACTGCAGAAGTATGTGTGCACCACCTGCATTTTACTGCTGACGACTACGAAAAACTGGGCTATAAAATAAAATGCAACCCGGCCATTAAAGCTCCGCATAACAAAGAAGCATTGTGGAAAGCACTTTTAGATGACCGGCTGGACGTTATCGCCACAGACCATGCGCCACATTTATTATCTGAAAAAGAGGGTGATTACGAACATGCACATGCAGGCCTGCCATTGGTACAGCACCCATTATTATTAATGCTGCATTATCACCAATTGGGAAAAATAAGTTTAGAAAAGATAGCAGAGAAGATGAGCCATGCGGTAGCGGATTGTTTTCAAATTAAAGACAGGGGCTATATAAGAGAAGGGTATTTTGCAGACCTGGTAGTGGCAGACTTCAGTACACCCTATACGGTAACCAACAATGATATTTTATACAAGTGCGGCTGGAGCCCGCTGGAGGGGTTTACTTTTCCGGCAAGTATTGAAAAAACATTTGTGAATGGAAACCTCGTATATGGAAAAGGTGTGTGGGATGAATCTATAAAAGGGCAACGGTTGAAATTTGACCGCTGATAAAACAAAACATGTTTATAGAAATGTTAAGTAATTACCTTCATGATAGTTAGATAGAATTCGACAGTAGCGATATCACCAACAAAAATTATAAAGAAAAAGCTGAAGGCTTGTTATCATGGAAATAGATAAAACAACATTAAACGATCTTTCAATATTAGATGCGGCTGAAGAGTTTTCTATATTCAACAAACTAAATTTTTGTCGTACAGTAGGTGGCAGGGAAAAGTTGTATGACAACTTCATGAAACCACTTCATACCATTGAAGCCATTACCGGCATTCAACAAACCCTGCAATTAATATTACAAAACCTACAGCATTGGCCTGCACAGATCAGCAACGGATCGGTAATGATGATTGAAAAATTTTACCTTACTACCATTGATGACATTCCTGCAAACCCATCTACATTTAGTGCTTATAGTTACAAGTTATTTCACCGGCCCGATTATTCGCTGGTAACATATTCAACAGGCCATGGCTTTGATTTTATAAAAGGCATGCAGTTGCTGATCAGCCATTTTTTAAAAGAAGATTCTCCTGCCCCTTTAAAAAAGATTTTATTGGCAGCAAAGCAAATTATCAATAAAGAGCAATTTGAAATTGTTTCAAAAACAACCAAGGCCGCAGAGCTTACCCTGGTGCAACAATTACAACTGGCAAGGTTTCTCCGCTATCAGTACAAAAATAATATGCTTGAGCTTTTAGGCATTTATTTTCAGTTAGATGCCTGGTACGGTATGGCACTGGCAGTAAATGAATTTGGACTTCATTTTCCGGAGTTTGTGCCGGGGAACCAGCCTTTGTTGCAGGCAACAGGCTTGTACCATATTTTATTGCAGCAGCCTGTAGATTATAATATTGGGCTACACCCCCAATGCAATTTTCTTTTTTTAACCGGGGCAAATATGGCGGGCAAAAGCACCTTTATAAAATCTGTGGGGGCAGCCGTTTTTTTAGCTCACATTGGTATGGGGGTTCCTGCGCAGGCACTAAGGCTTAGCTTATTTGATGGTTTGCTTAGCAACATCAATGTGATGGATAATTTGTCAAAAGGCGAAAGTTATTTTTATAATGAAGTGCAGCGAATAAAAGCTACGGTGCATAAAATTTCAGATGGCAGAAAATGGCTGATACTGATTGATGAATTATTTAAAGGCACCAATGTAGAGGATGCCATGAAATGCTCTTCCACAGTTATTGAAGGTTTGTTGAAAATTAAGAATTCGCTTTTCATTTTATCTACCCATTTATACGAAATTGGCGAACCACTCAAAAAATATCCAAACATCAGTTTCAATTATTTTGAAACCGAAGTAACCGGCGATCAACTGAAATTTAATTACCAGCTAAAAGATGGGATAAGCAACGACCGTTTGGGGTACCTTATTTTAAAAAATGAAGGTGTGGTGGATATGCTGAAGAAGTTGTAACGTCAATTACACGAATTAATCGAATTACACGAATTGCACGAATTATACGAGTTGCATCAATCCCTTAACCCCATAAATAAATAGCGCTACTACAAATAAATTATTAAGGTTGGTTTCTTCCAACATGGCTACTTTATTTACTTTATAAAACCCACTTACCTTTTCTACTTTATTAACCTTCGTCCCTTTTATACTTTATTTAATTTCCGCCCCCGTTATTCTTCCCTAATCAGTGTAAATTTGCAGCCAGCCTTATTTTAAAAAGTTGCTGCAGTTATTAATGAAAAATTTCTTTAGGATATTTAAGTATATCCATATTCCTAAAAACAAACTGATTGTCTATTTTATTTACACGCTGCTGGCCACGTTATTTTCCCTGCTTTCCATTGGCATGCTGTCACCTTTTATGAATATTATTTTTGATGTAAATACTGCTGCGGTAACACCATCCGCCTCTACCGGTTTTTTAAAAAAGTACTTCCAGGATATTATCAATAAGGATAAACTCCATGGATTATTAATTGTATGCCTCGTAATTGTTGCATCCACTTTACTCAAAAATATTTTTTTATACCTCTCCTTTTATCTCTCCACTCCGGTGCGTAACAATATTTTATCCAGCTTTCGCATACGGCTGTACGACAAAATCTTAAAGTTGCCCATTAGCTTTTACAGTGAGCAACGCAAGGGGGATATTATGAGCCGGATGATGGGTGATGTAGGCGAAATACAAGGATCCATCATTATGGCAATGGAAGGCCTCATCAAAGATCCGCTTACCATCATCGCCTTCCTGGTTTACATGGTTTACCTCAGCCCGGCGCTGTCACTTTTTTTATTGGTACTGCTGCCAGCCACGGCCTTAATAATTGGCAGGGTAAGCAAGCGGTTAAAGAAAGATTCAGGTGAATTCTCAAAGGCACTGGGTGAAAATTTATCACATGTAGAAGAAACCCTCGGCGGTATCAAAGTCATCAAAGCATTTACCTCCGAGGAACGGATGATGACAAAATTTTTAAAAGGTGATCATAAATTATTTGATGTATTAAACAGGATGACATTGCGGCGTGATCTTGCAAGCCCCCTCACCGAAGTATTGGGCGTAACGGTACTCTGCATCATTTTATACCTTGGCGGCAGGCTCGTTTTCAGCAACACACAAACTTTAAACAGTGGCGATCTTATGTCCTTCATCCTCAGCTTTGCGATGATGATCAACCCCGCAAAAAACCTTTCCTCCACCATCTCAAATATAAAAAAAGGAATGGGTGCCATTGAGCGTATCGAAGAAATATTAGATGCCCCGGTGGTAATAGAAGACAAACCAAATGCCGCTACGGTAACATCGTTTAACAACAGCATCGAATTTAAAAATGTATGTTTTTATTATGATGATAAAGCGATTATTAAAGATGTAAACCTCAGGCTCGAAAAAGGAAAAACAGTTGCCCTCGTTGGCTCTTCCGGTGCCGGTAAATCTACCCTTGCCGACCTGGTGCCCCGCTTTCATGATGTGGCTTCCGGGCAAATATTAATCGATGGGGTTGACATCCGTGATTATACCATTCAATCCCTGCGCAGGCAGATGAGCTTTGTAACACAGGAGCCCATTCTCTTTAACGATACCATTGCAGCAAATATAGCCCTCGGCAATATCAATGCAACCATCGAAGAAATAACTGCCGCCGCAAAAATTGCCAACGCACATAGTTTCATCATCAATAAAGAAGAAGGTTACAATACCAATATCGGCGACAGGGGGATGAAACTAAGTGGCGGCGAGCGCCAGCGCATAACCATTGCCAGGGCCGTTTTACAAAACCCTCCCATATTAATTTTAGACGAAGCAACCTCATCCCTCGATACCGAAAGTGAAAGGCTGGTACAGGATGCAATCATCAACCTCATGCAAGACAGAACTTCTCTCGTAATAGCCCACCGCCTCAGCACCATCCGCAATGCAGATGAAATTATTGTATTGCAAAAAGGCGCCATCATAGAAAGGGGCACACATGATACACTCATTGCACAAAATGGATTTTACAAAAAGTTGGTAGAGATGCAGGAGATCAATTAGCATATTTTAATCTCAAAATTTTTTGTTAACCAGCATCTGTTTTCATGGCAGCATCGTTGTGTCACTCCCTTGTACCACATACCTGTGTGGAGCTTTTATCGGCGGCTGACTGGCAGTATTGTCACAAGAAATTTTTAGAGGTCATTTGGCTGAATTAAAGCAATGGATTATTTTAGTTGTTGAGGCACATATTTACGTCTGTGTAAACTAATCACATATCATCACGAAATATGAACGTAAGCGGTAATTTCTTGTGACACAAAATGAAAACATACTACATACTTTTTTTGGCGACACTTTTTAGTTCATGTAATCTTGGTTTAACAAAATGCGAAGATGTACAAGAATGGAAAATTAACGGCTACAAAATAGTTAAATCCAAATGTCTTGGACCCGTTGGACTGCATTACTATCCATTATCACTCTATAAAGACAAAACATTTCTCGGTGAAAACGGCTTTCAAAAAGACAGTTGCACAATTACTTTTCAGCCTGGCAATTCCAGTTATCTTATTTTTAATATTTGCGACAATTCACTTTCTCAAATTAAACCTGACAAAAAAGAAATAGATTTAAAAACTGTTGATTCTGTTCAGATGTTTTCAAATATTTTTAAGCAAACCAAACTACTTTCTTTAAAACAAATAGAGACGTTTATTAAAGACTGGAATAAAAGTAAAGTAAGTGATTATAGAAGTGGCAATGTTGATTCGGTATTTTACCCAACGATTGAGTACAGGTTGACAGTTTGGGCAGACACAAACAAAAGTGAATTCTTATGTCGCAATTATTTACTCAGCAACAGAACCAATTGGACATATTATATAAACCAAAAAGAAGATACAAGCTACTTTGACAAAATATGGAATAAATAAAAACTACCGCTTACAGGGGGTTTTGCGGCAGTGGAGCTGGGCGCAAAGCGTCCATCATCTTCAGTAATTCTATGCAGCAGTTGGCCCAGTTCGACTTTTACTATCTAGCTTCAGTGCATATTTTATACTTTAGTTTTTCATATGGGCTTTCGTCGCCGAGGGACGTTTATAAAATTCCCCACCGACCGTAAAGCCCTGACGTTAACACAATATTTTTTTAAAATGATAAAGTCAAATTCAACTGTTATTCCAACAACAGTTTCAGGTCAATTTAAATAGTAAGGGCAATATGAACATTTTAAAAAGACATACTAAATCAACATTTTTACTTGGGATATATTTTTTGTGGTGGAGTTTTATTATTTTTTATTGTTTTAGTATAATTAAGCATATAACGCCGGTTTGTGACTTTTCGTCAATAGCAATTGTTTTCATTTCATTTCTTCTGGGTTTAATTTATGCCCTAGGTTTTTTAATCAAATCATATACTACAAGAGAACCATATAGAACCGACTATTTAATTTTTTTAGGAATAATTACTTTACCATTAGTTATTGGGGGATTTTATGTTATCAGTAATTTTTAATTGTTTACTTACTAATCACAATTTGCACGAGCCTAAACCTTTTGAAGAAGCCAAAATTAAGTGCCGGATAATTATCATCTTTTAGCCCTATTTATACCAATAGAAACTCCTGTAATAGCCGAGGCGATTACAATAATGCCAAATACAAATGGAAGTGCTGCCGAATTTTGTAACTGCTTAAAAATTTTCATTACCGCAAGCCCTATCAATAGCCCGAGCATTATACCCGTTACAAACCCAACAATACCATATTGAATTTTTCTCATTTGCAAATTTACGTAGTGATGGAAAGTTAAAACTGTTTATCCGGCGTTGGAAAAGTTCATGCTTGCATACCAGCAACAGGTCCAGCTTTAAATGAGCCTTTTATCTTTCTAATTATCACGTGAGAAATGCTCCACACAGGTATGCGGTACAAGTGAGTGACACAACGATGCATAATTGAAATACAAATGCTTGTCCCTACAAAAATGTTGTACAGAAGTTAAACCTGCACTGTAAAGGTTGAAATACCAGCATCATATCTGCTTGTAATGGTTATTTTTGCGGCTATGTTTAATTTTAAAACCGTTTTTAATCACCGGTTTGGGCCAGTGGTGGTTATTTTTTCTATTTTATGTGCGCTGAGTTTTATAACAAGAATCGTTTTATTTATCAAGAGTTGGCCTTCGTTGGATTTCTCCTTTTTACATTTTGCGGGCATTTTTTTGATCGGCTTTTTTTACGACCTGGTGTGTAGTAGTTTTTTTGCTATTCCGGTGGCAGTATATTGCTGGCTGATGAAGGATAGCTGGTATAAAAAGAAATGGCAACGTGTTCCGTTGTTTACGTTATTTACAATTCTTACCATTATGCTGGTTATAACTGCGGGCAGCGAAATTGCGTTCTGGCATGAGTTTAATGTACGCTTCAATTTTATTGCAGTTGATTATCTCGTTTATACCAATGAGGTAATTGGCAGCGCTTTAGAATCGTATAATATGTACGTGATTTATACAGCTATCATTATTACTGTTGCTCTAATACTATTTTTTTGCAGAAAATACCTGGTTGCTTCGCAGCAAACAAGTATGCATTTTATTGATCGCACAAAGTTTTTCGGACTTTATATGCTGATACCTTTAGCTAGTTACTTCCTGGTAAACATTCACTATAAAAATTTCAGTAAAAATAATTTTGTGAATGAACTGGCAGGTAATGGTCTCTACGAGTTTGGCGCTTCCTTTTGGATCAATGAAATTGAATACGATAAATTTTATGCTAAAAGAGACGAAGGAACAAATTTTGCCCTGCTCAGAAAAATGTTGCAGGCACCCAATGCTACTTTTACCGGCGACTCTTTGAGTATTGACCGGGTTATAAAAAATGATACTCCGGAAAATAAATGGAATATAATCCTGATAAGTGTAGAAAGCTTGAGTGCTGAATACCTCGGCTATTTTGGCAACAAAGAGAATATTACACCATTTCTTGACTCGCTGGTTGGGAAAAGTTTATTTTTTCAAAACTTTTATGCGTCGGGTACAAGAACGGTAAGGGGCCTGGAAGCCCTGTCATTATCAATTCCACCCACGGCGGGCCAATCTATATTGAGGCGGCCAAATAATGAAGGCTTATTTACCATTGGAAGTGTATTGAAAAATAAAGGCTATGATGTAAACTTTATTTATGGGGGCAATAGTTTTTTTGATAATATGGGTTATTTTTTTAGCAATAACGGTTACATGGTTTTAGATAAAGATGATATACCTGATAGCCTGGTGAGCCATGCTACTTCATGGGGCGTGGATGATGAAGCAACCTTTAGTTATACGCTGGAGCAATGTGACAAAAGTTATAAAAATGGCAAGCTTTTTTTTAACCACATGATGACTGTGAGTAATCACAGGCCGTACACTTACCCGGATGGACGCATTGATATTCTTTCTACTGCCCATACCCCTTCCGGAGGAGTAAAATATACAGACTATGCGATACATAAGTTTTTAACCGATGCTGCAAAAAAACCCTGGTTCGATCAAACAATTTTTGTAATTGTTTCGGATCATTGTTCCCGCAGTGCCGGCAAAATTGACCTGCCTGTTAACAGGTATCATATACCTTGTTTTATTTATGCGCCCAAATTAATTACCCCGGCAATTGAAGAAAGGCTTACCAGCCAGATTGATCTTGCCCCCACAATATTAGGCCTGCTTAACCTTAATTACACCAGTCGTTTTTTTGGGATGGATATTTTTAAAAGTGCTCCGGGGCAAAACAGGTTATTCTTAAGTACTTATCAAAACTTAGGGTATTTGAGAAAAGCTGAACTCGTTATATTATCACCTCACCAAAAAATATCCGGGTATATCCCGGATTTTATAACTGGTACAGGCACTGAAATACCCCCTACAGATAGTATTGCTAGCGAGGCAATTGCCTGGTATGAAGGTGCCAGCTACTTGTTTAGAAATGGCAAATATAAAAGTATTCAGTAAAGGGGCATTGCTACAAAACATTGATAATTATATATTTATACTATATTTAAGTAAATAAAAAACAGGAAGAAGAAGGAAATAAATGATAAAATACTTTACCAAAAGCTTGTATTTTAATAATAAACCCGCTATCTTCGTTTCGGTTTTTCATAGGATATTGGATTTTAAAGCGGGACTAGATTTCTATCTTGGTCCCTTTTTTATTTTTAGGCATTTAGGTAAACCCAATTAAGGCTTAATTGTTTTTTCAGTTGAAATATTTCCTTCCTTAGATACCTGTAATTTTCTTTCTGCCTGTAAAAAATTTAGCACCTTCCATAGCTTTTCTTTTTTTATCCTGCCCAGGTTGATAAATAATTTATGTACAGATATGGGTTGATTTTTTACCAAATTAAATAACCAGTCACTTATCTTTTCAAATTCCAATGTATTTATTTCCAGGCTTTTTTGATTGATGCAATTATCGCAAATACCACATGCTTTTACTTCATTATCATTAAAATATTTTGCAATTGCCTGGCTTCTGCAAACAAAAGTATTTTTGGTAAAATCAACCATTGCCTTGATCCTTTGCTCAAAATTTAGCTTCCGGTGCAGATAATTTTCGAGGTTAATTACAAAGCTGTCAGCATACATTCTGTTTAGTACCAGAATAATCTGTGGATTGTCTTTTTGAGGGGAATAATCTGCAATGCCATATTGTTTTAACTGCAATAGATCCCGCTGTATTTCCTCCATTTTTTTACCCATGAATTTTGCTAATTCTCCTTCATAAATAGTGGCCGGATAATCAAATATTCCTTCGTAGCTACGTAACAGGCTTTTTATCAGTGGTTCATGCAGGGGATGTTGTTTTTCAAACTCCGGCAGGCTTTCTTTATTCGTAGTAAACACCAGGGTGGATGGTTTAAAAAAAACTTCATTAAACCTTAAAATATCTTCCTGTTCCAGGGCTTTGATTACATAAGTAGCAGTGAGTATATTAATTTTAAAAGCTTGTGTAAAAGCTATTATATCAAAATCAAAAGTTATGCCCTCGCCACTCCCTGCAGGTACCTGTAAATAATTCATTACAGATGTGTACACATTTTTTATAGCATCTTTATCTGGATAGCGTATGCCAGGTTGTAACTGAAGTTCTTCTAATTCCCTGTCGTTGTACAGCAGCACCGCATAAGCCCGCTTTCCATCCCGGCCTGCCCTACCGGCTTCCTGGTAATAATTTTCGAGGCAATCAGGTACGCCATAATGTATTACAACCCTTACATCAGGTTTATCTATACCCATGCCAAATGCGTTGGTGCAGGCAATAACCCTGGTGCGGTTAGCAATCCAATCTTCCTGACGTTTATTTCTTTCGGCATTATTTAAACCTGCATGATAATAATCTGCATTAATCTTATTAAGCATCAGCAGTTCAGCAATATCCCTGGTATGCTTTCGGCTTTTACAATACACAATTGCACTGCCCTTTACATTACTTAATATTTCCAGTAATTTATTTTGTTTGGATACTACGTTGAATACGCTGTACGATAGATTTGGCCTGGCAAATGATTGCTGAAATCTTTTATGATTACTTGCAAAATTCAGATTTTCGCAAATATCATTTTGAACCGGTAATGTTGCTGAGGCAGTTAAAGCCAAAAAAGGAATACCAGGTAAATTTTCCCTTAGGGTAGCAATCCGCAAATAGGGTGGCCTAAAATCATACCCCCATTGCGAAATACAATGCGCCTCATCAACGGCAACAAGGCTAATATTTAATGAAGGCAGAAAATCGAGGAACAGATTTGTCTCCAGCCTTTCCGGTGAAACATACAGGAATTTATAATTTCCATAGGCTGCATTTTGCAATGTTTTTTTTACTTCTACAAAACTCATCCCTGAAAAAATTGATAATGCAGGTATACCTTTTTTCCTGAGGTTTTCTACCTGGTCTTTCATCAGTGCTATAAGAGGACTAATCACCAGGCAAACACCTTCCTTTGCCAGCGCAGGCACCTGGAAACACAGCGACTTTCCCCCACCTGTAGGAAGCAGGGCAAGGGTATCATTACCATCAAGTACTGCATTGATAATATCTTCCTGCAAGGGGCGAAAAACATCATAACCCCAGTATTGCTTTAGTATTTGCTGAATATTATCCATGAGTGCATTAAGTTTTAATACACTTCATCGTGAGTGCCTATATTTTCAAATATTACTTCATTATCTGAAGCAAAATAAAATATGACTCTTAAATCATAATCAATACTAAACGAGTAAAAATCCTTTAAAACGCCTCTTAATTTGTGTGTTCGTAACTGAGGGTGGTACGGATCCTGGAGAAATAGAGCAACCTTTTCAGTAAATAACTGTTGTACAGCTAATTGATTTTTTATTTGCTTTTTATATGACCTGCGAAGACAGGGCTGTAGGCAATCTTTATCATTCTTCATTAAGTGCATTTAAAAAATCTGAAGAATTATCATAAAATTTCAATTTCCTCTCATCATAGAGCGCCTTGGTTTCTATTTGATTTTGCAGAATTTGCTGGTGCCTGGTTTCAATAATTGAATGGTGGAGTATAGTTTCTACTTCCATCATTTCCTCTAATGAAAGGGACCTTACATTCTCAACGATGTCAATAAAACGGGGCATAAAATTTATTATATAATTGAACGAAATTTAAACTAAACGATTAAAAAATCAGTAAAACTTCTACTTCATTTCATTTTTACTTTTCTATACAAGTTGACCAAATGTACCAATTTTATACAACTTTTTTATACTTCAACCTGATGGAATTGGCCACCAGCACTACATCACTAAAACCCATAGCCAAAGCCGCAAAACCCGGTTGCAATAACCCAATCGCTGCTACAGGAATTGCAATAATA
>JANMVB010000044.1:0-2426 GCA_031392305.1 Ferruginibacter sp. | reverse complement strand
ACCAGCGGGTGCTGCTCGACGAGGCAAAAGGCAGGGAGGCAAGCGCGACCGCGGAACTGGACAGGCTGCTGAAACCGGTCGACCCGGTCCGGTCGCGGTCCTACCCTTGTTTCTACCTGGTTCAATACTTCGGTAAGATACTTACCAATAAATATTGAAATAATTGCCGGAGGCGCTTCGTTTGCACCCAGCCTGTGATCGTTGCCTGCACTTGCAATGCTCGCCCTTAACAATGGGGCATAATCATGCACAGCCTTAATGGTATTTACAAAAAATGTTAAGAACATCAGGTTGGTCTTGGGTGTTTTACCCGGAGCCAATAAATTAACGCCTGTATCCGTAGCAATACTCCAGTTGTTGTGCTTACCACTACCATTAATACCTGCAAAAGGTTTCTCATGCAATAGTACCATCAGGCCATGGCGTTTTGCTACCCTCGTCATCACATCCATCAGTAAAGTGTTGTGATCTACGGCAAGGTTCGCTTCTTCAAAAATAGGTGCACACTCAAACTGAGATGGAGCTACTTCATTGTGACGGGTACGTAATGGAATACCCAGCTTGTAAGCTTCCTGCTCATAATCTCTCATGAAGGCATAGATCCTTTCCGGTATGGCGCCAAAATAATGATCCTCCAGTTGCTGGCCTTTTGCCGGAGCATGGCCAAAAACTGTACGACCAGTCATGGTAATATCCGGCCGGGCATTTGCCATTGCGGCATCTATTACAAAATATTCCTGCTCCCATCCGAGGGTGGCAGTAACCTTGGTTACATTTTTATCAAAATACTGTGCAACATCTACTGCAGCTTTATCCAGTGCAACCAACGCCTTAATTAAAGGAGTTTTTGCATCCAGCGATTCGCCGGTGTAAGAAACAAAGATGGTAGGCACGCAAAGCGTTTTACCATTTCCAATTTCCATAATAAAAGCGGGAGAAGAAGGATCCCAGGCAGTGTAGCCACGAGCTTCAAAAGTTGCCCGCAAACCACCCGAAGGAAAAGAAGAAGCATCCGGCTCCTGCTGAATTAAAGCAGCACCTTCAAACTCTTCGATGGGTGTGCCATCGCCTTTTAAAGTAAAAAACGAATCATGCTTTTCAGCAGATAAATCAGTTAGTGGCTGAAACCAGTGGGTGTAATGTGTAACACCTTTTGTTTCGGCCCAGGCCCTTAAACCATTCGCAATCTGGTTGCCCATGCTGCGGTCAATTTTTTTACCACCTTTAATAGATGATGCTAAACTTTTGTAAGCCTCATCACTCAAAAACTGGCGGGCAGTTTTCATCGTGAACACATTTTCGCCAAATATTGCGGTAATTTTTGTGGAGGCTTTTACCTTAACTTCCAGGTTACTCTGCAAGTTGTCAATTGCTTTAAAACGTAGTGATTGCATTGATTTTTAAGTTTTGAACCTGCAAAATACAATATTTTAATTCAAAATATCATAATTTCTTTTAGAAATCTTGCAAATAATTGCTGAAATCGTTAAAAAGTTAAATATTACTTTATTTTTTAATTTACATGTTTTACCTGGATTCTTCCACCAATTTCTATTCTTTGATTGCACAAACATTGAAGCCCTGGGCATCATCGTTGTGTCACTCACTTGTACGTCATACCAATGTGGAACTTTTCTTGCCTGATGTAAGACTTGATTTTCAATACCAATGCTGAGGAGATGGAGGGAGGGAAGTTTACTTTTTTGTGTAAACCTATTTCAGGACGAGACAAAATTGTAAGCTCCCCCATAAAAAGTACGTTTTAAAAGTAGACAGATTTTGTAACTTTAAAAAACAAAAAGATGAGGATTTATTCGTTAGCCAGCATAGCAGCAAACACAATGTTAGCTACAGGCCTTTTTCAGTGAAGTAATTTGTATAATTTACCATAATCACCTGATTGTCCAAAATCATCGGTATTTACTTCTGTTCCTGCTATAACATTCTGGTCACAGTCAAAACATATTTTAGCTGTCCCTATAATCTTGTTATTTTTTTTAAAAACTAAAATGTCACGATATACGGCTATACATTTCATAGCCAAAGTTTCACCATGATTTCGTTGACAAAAGACTTCATTTATTTGTTCAAATTTGTTAGTTGGAATTTCCTTTCTTACAAAGCCTAACTTACCTATGTCTTTAAGAACTGAAGTGTCAGAAAGTTTGTCAGGGGTATATTCAATGAGTAGGTCTAATTGTCTTTTTTCTTTGTCAGTTTTGCTTTTCTTTTTTTCAATATCCCAAATCTTATCTTCCTCAATGTTTAAATAATAGTGTTCGATTTTGTCAAACTGGAAATATGGGTTACAAGTTTTTTGTTTTCTTGTAGAAGAGTTGCACCCTATTAAAGCTGCCAGAATAAATGCTATTATTATTTTAGAAACTGTCGTCATAGGCTTTTAGCTTACTCAAATATATAAGAAC
>JANMVB010000696.1:0-2244 GCA_031392305.1 Ferruginibacter sp. | reverse complement strand
CTATTATTCATCAACGATTTTAAACTTATTAATACCTCTTTGGAGGTGCTGGGAGGCTTCTTTAAAATCGTTTCCCTCAATTTGGATTTCAAAATTTTTACCATTTCCGGCATCTCTAAATAAGAATTAACCTAATATTCAGCAGTTCAGGGATTAATTAATATTCTTTGTGGGTACGTATTTCAGCTTTGCTCAAAAAATATTTTTCCGGCAAAAAAAATCACGAAACGCCCTTTAGGCGTTTCTTCCTAATTTCATACCTGATTTTTTTTATTTTGAATAAAAGGCCGTTGTTTCTACAATGGCCATTTTTAGTATCGGGTGCAATATAGTGAATTATAATTAATATATAACATTTTGATTGTAAATATTTTATAATTTTTTTCGTAGGTGCGAACGGCACACAAAAAACACCACAGCCTACCGCTCAACAAAGCGGTATTGTCATTGTCCGGCAGATACACAAAGTTGCCTGCCACTATTTCCCCCACCTTTTTGAGCAGATGAACAACCTGCAGGACAATCGCCAGCGAAGGGATTATGAAGTGAGCGAACTGCTCACTGCCTGCCTGTCCATGTTTCTATTTAAGGAAACCAGCCGCAACGCTTTCAACAATGACAGAAAAGAGGGGCATTTCAGGCAGAACTACCTCAAGGTGTTCAAACTGCAGCTACCGCATATGGACACGGTAGAGGACTTTTTGCGGATACTGCAACCCGAAGAGCTGGAAGCACTCAAAGCTGCACTGGTAGCTGGGTTAATTGAACAAAAAGTACTGCGCCACTTCCGGTGGCTGAAAAAATATTATGCGGTGGCCATTGATGGTACAGGTGCCAATAGTTATACCCAAAACGATGCGGATGAAAGCCGTACACACAAGACATCCAAAAACGGAAAAGTTACTTATCACTACCATGTGGTGGAGGCAAAACTGGTTACCCCTTCAGGCCTGGCCATATCGCTGGCAAGCGAATGGGTAACCAATGATTCCGATCGTAATTTCGACAAGCAGGACTGTGAGCAGCGGGCCTTCGAAAGGTTAGCGGTAAAACTCAAAAAATACTTCCCCCGCCTGCCATTGTGCATACTTGCAGATGGCCTGTATCCCAACAAAACCTTTATGCAAACCTGCCAAAACAATGGATGGAATTATGTAGTTGTACTCAAAGATGATAACCTTAAGATCCTGCAGCAGGATATTACCGATACTGATAACAAGCATCGCCACCGAAGGGAATGTTGTAATATAGAAGCGCAGGGAAAAACTCATAAAAAGCAGCAATACGAATGGATAGACGTGCCCTTTTGCCATAGCACTCACACCCTCTACTGGCTTCGCTGCAGGGAAACCGTTACCCGCTACGGCAAAGACAAGCAGCCATTGGAAAAACAAGACAATCCCACCACCTTCATTTGGCTCACCAACCTAAAGGTAATGTATGCCAATGTGCAACAATTTGCCGAAGCTGGCAGAAGCCGGTGGAAGATTGAGAACGAAGGGTTCAATACGCAGAAAAACGGGGGCTATGCCCTTGGCCACAAATATTCCAGAAAAAGCTTTGCCAGCTACAAAAACTATTACCAGTGTATGCAAATAGCACACCTGATCAACCAACTGGTAGAACACAGCAGCAATATTATGGACATACTTGCAGCCAATGCCAAACTCACCATCAAACATTTATGGAAGCAATTGATCAGCTGGGTTACCTGCATACCAGTAAATGCAGAGGAATTTGAACCTGTTAAACGATGCCAGATAAGGTTGCAATAACATTGCACTGGCATTTTGCCAACCCTGGCTCAATACAATTCAATCACCCCGCTAACAAGCGGTTCGCTAAAAAAAAAATAAGGAGGTAACAAAACAGACAAAAACATACGCTCACCCAAAACCAAGGCTGCAAAGATATTTTGACGGCCTGCTAATCTTGTGCCCTATAGAAACGCTAAATTCAAAATAATTAATCCCTGAACTGCTGCTTTTTTTGGAAGGATGTTGTTTAGCCATAAATACACTGTAGATTATGATTTTATTTCCGGCTATCTCTTAGGCCACTGAATACGGAAATTTTTTTAACATGCCATCCCTCACAGGCTTCTGGTAATAGGAATAAGTTTTTGGATTTACTAAAAGGGTGTCAAAGAATTTTTCAAGCTGTAATATGAACTCATCTCCCAGGCCTTTTTTGCTTAATTCATACCAGTCAAATGCTTCTATTATTTCCTGTGTTGCCAAAGGG
>JANMVB010000665.1:0-13414 GCA_031392305.1 Ferruginibacter sp. | reverse complement strand
CTCCAATCCGGGCAGCCAAGGGTGGAGAAGGATAAAAGCATAGGGGATTTTTTTCTACCGAATGAAGAACCAGTGGCAGCAGTGGTTAACAATACACCGGCTGTTTGCAAAAATTTTCTACGGGATGAATGGAGCATATTGAATCGTTTATTGGGATTCAAATTTAGCTAAAAGAAATTAACGGAAGTGGGGTAAATATGATTGCACCTGTATATGTTTTTTTTCTAATCCTTTGGTTATAATTCGCAAGCTACAAAACAGTCAAATTTATCTGTTGACTAACCTGAGAGATTAACTGGGATTTTAATTTATAACGCAATTAAAGATCCACAACGGTAATCAGTACAAGAGGGCGATGCAACGATGCTGCCCATAGCTGCTGCTTCGTTTGGACAACAAAATTGTTACTTTTTTTCTTGGTTAAACTTACATAAAACACTTTTATAAGAAGGCTTTTATGTACTCAATAATTCAACTGCCTGCCATGCAATAGCTGGCCCTAACCTGTAACCCGACCCTGCACCTGCACCAGCAAAAATATAATTACTAAAATTGGAGGCTGGTTCAATTACAGGGTCTCCATCATGTGAGTACAAATCGCAAAACACCCGACCGGTGGTACATAGCGGCGCAAAAGAGGGATAATATTTTGTTAGTATGGACTGTGCTTTTTGTATGTCTGCTTCATCGATAGACAATGTATTGCTATCGGGTTGCACATCCCAATGATCGCATTTAAAACTAAACAACCAATATCCAGCTTCGTATTTGGGCATTAAAAAAGCATCGTCATCAAAAAAATAAAATAGCGGGTCAGTTGCTTTGGGTTGTTGGTAAATATGAAAAGCCACAATTTTTTTTACCCTTGTATTTTCTACCAATGAAAACTGAGGGCCGGAAATTTCATCTTTCCATGGGCCGGTAGCCTGTATAATTTTTGATGCGCTAAATTGATTATCATCAGAAGTTTGAAGCACAAATTTTTCATCTGTATTTTTTACTGCAACAATTTTTGTATTACGAAAAATGGAAGAATGAGCTGTTGCTTCGAACCTTGCTGCTACCATTGTTGCTACCTCATTTAATATGGCCTGGCTGGCAGATGCGCCTGCAATAACAGTGGTACCCGGTGGTAAAATTAATGATGGATGATTTGCCAAAAGCGTGGGGATACAATCCGTGGAAATGCCTGCATTTTCAGCGGTTATTTGTTGTAATATTTTTGCAGCTTGTTGCTGTTGTACAATACCATAAAATTCCAATTCCTTCACTGGCAATTCCGGAAATGCAGTTTTAAGTTGTTGATACAATTCGCCGGATTGTGTTGATAGCTGGTATCGCAGCGGTGTATGGCCATAAGGAATATCAAGGCTTGCGGAATACTCAGTGGCGCCACTGCTGATGGTGCCCTGTTCAAATAAAACAATATCCCAATCGGGATACTTTTGCCGGGCATACCAGGCAGTAAGTACACCAATAATACCACCACCAATAATTGCCAGGTCACAATGTTTTTTCATGGAAACTATTTTTTCCACCACACAGAAAATATCTGCAGGTTTTCGCTACCGTTATTAAAAATTTCATGACTTTGCTGCGAATCAAAACATAGTACATCTCCCTGTTTTACTGTTTCCTTTTTTTCACCTTCATAAGTTACAATGCCGGTTCCGGATGCAATAAACCAACATTCTTTTACATCGTGTACATCAAGTGGCGAAGTTTCTCCGGGATAAACAATAAATTTTGATCCTTTAAACGGAGCAATTGGCTGCTCAGCTTCATGGCCAAAATCAATTTCATCAACCACCATGGCATTACCAAATATTTCGGGGGATAAAAAAGAAAGTTTAGGATGGGTGTTCATTTTTTTTATTTTTATTTTAATTCATTTGCAAATAAAGTGGCAGGTAAAGCAGGCTTCAGTTCATCAAAGTCGATGGCTTTAAAGTATATGGGCGCAGGTGTATTTATTTGTATAGTTGTTTTTATAAAAAAATCTTTTTGTGCAGGTGGGCCTTCATGGCCTAGCGTAAGCCAAATATGGTTAGCGCAACCAGGCATTATCGGGAAAGCCAGCAATGCAAAACCTTTCAGCCACCAGTAGGCAAGGTTGTGATCGAAATTAATTGTACTCCCCAGGCTGATCCATTCTTTTAAAGGCAGGCTGCTTTTAGCAAGCTGAAAGCCCGGTGGTGTTAAATAATCATGTTGGGCAATCAGGAGCGTTTCAAATTTATTTGCCAGCTCTTCTTCCATTTCATTGATTGGTTGCTGCGTTAAACCTGCCCATGCTTTTTCAATGAAAGGTTGCACCCTGCCCGCAAGCTTATCATTTACAAATGCAATAAATGCTGCCACATTAAAATCACACATTTCATTTTCGGGGTTGTTACAAACCAAAAAATAGCGGACCGCATCTGCTGTTGCAGGCGTTTTATTGATAATGTCGTTGCCCCATATTGCATGGCCCCGACTGGTAGAAAACTTTGAATTTTCCAGCGTAAAAAAGTGATTGGGTAATAAATAATCTATGGGGCGATAAGCACCTGATTCAATACCAAGCCCAACACCTGCCACCAGGTAGGGAATGGTACAGTCAATTCCAAAACTTGCCACAGTAATCACTTCGGAATTTTTATCAAGCGGATTTAATAGGGCATTGAATTTCTTTTTATACAATTCACCGCAATACAGTGAATAGAAATATAAAGCGGTATAAGTAAATAAAACGTGAGGGATTTTGCTTCCGTCAATTGGCCAGATAATGCCCCATTTACCCGGGTTGGTAAGCCTTACATAATTACCCTGCTGCTCAAAATAACTGGATGCTATTTTCATAAACGCTTCATCCAGTTCCATACTTTTCAAATGAGCAAACAATGCCTCTTTTTTATTAATTACAAGGTATAAATCCTGGTCATTTATTTTGGTTAAAGGTTGATTGCCTTTACGGAAAGTTGGTGCAATTAAATCCATGGGGCGGTATTGTGTACCACAGTCTTCACATTGATAACTACCAGTACCAGCGCCACATCCGGGGCAGGTACCAGATATCCAGCAACCCACCAAAAAATTATCTTCGTCTTTGGAGTATAAATACTCCTCCGGCCTTAAAGCTACTACCCCATCATCAACGAGTTGCTTTACAGCATTAGTTATAAAGCCCTTAAAATCTTCATTATACAAATCTTCCAGTGGATTTATAAATGCATCGTATTCAATATTAAGTGCGTCCAAATCGCTCCGCATACGTTCATGAAATTCATTACAAAGCCCTTGCTCTTCCCTCCCGGTTTGCCAGGCTTTTAAATTCATGTAAGATTCGTATCCATCCGACCCAAAAAACATGGCTACTTCATTTCCATTTCTTTTTTGTACCCTGGCCAACACATCCATCTTTAGGTAAGGCCCCGATAAATGCCCTAAATGCAAACCACCATTCGGCGTAGGCATTACAGGTATCAGCAGGTATTTTTTATTGCCCTCTTTTAAGTGTTGGAATGTTGTCATTTTATATTTTCGGTTTAGTGTTTTCAGTTACGGGTTATGGGTTATGGGTTGTTTTACTGTTTTAGTTTTTGGTTACGTTTTATAGGTTACGTGTTACGAGTTATGGTTAGTTTTTTGGTTAGGGTTATTGGTTGTTTCTGTTTGATCGTTTATAAATTATACTCAACAATAGCCTAATAATGCTGAATATCATTCACTCCTAATACTCTTTCTTTTCTCCCCTCTTTTAGAGTAGGTGGGTGGGAGGCTGTACAGGCATATCCCTTGCGTGCATGCAATTTAAATTTAGCAGGCTCCATTACTACGGCTGCAACGGTTTCCGATCTTCTTATATTTCCTTCGCCATGTGCACATATACCCACCGGGTAAAGTGAATGATCGGCAAATATATTGAACAACATTTCAGGGGTTATCTGCTCATTATCCTGCGGTAATAATTGTTTCAACAGGTTGAGTCTTTTTATGGAGGAGTTTTTAAAAAGGAAATGAATAGTATCCTTCTCTGCAAGCTCTTTATCGAGGTAATGATTTGTATGAAATAATACTTTGTCTTCTGTAATTTTTAAAGCAGTCGCCGTCATTTCAACATTCACCATGCGGTTGCTATCAGTAATTAAAAAACTTCTTGAGCTGCTTCTTGATATGCGTTTTAATTCATCCAGACAATTATCTATTGTGGATTGGGTTAGCAAATGCCTCACCAATAAGTAAGGCGACACACCAGGTTGCCAATCATCTGATACTACCATATTTATATTAACAGAAATACCATGGTTATTCAACCCCATGTAACCCAGCAACCCTGCAAAGCCATACATTACTATTTCAGGAGCGGCATCATTTTCGGGAAGTATCCTAAACACACAACCAAGCTCTGTCATATTACCCGGCAGGTCAATAGTTTGCCCGGTTATAATTTTATTAAATCCCGAATTAATACCAATCGTTGAACAATCCCCTTCCAATACATCATGGGCTTGGTAGGCCATCAGTTCTACCCGGTATTGCAACAACAATGCTTCTTCGTAAGATATGCCGGCTCCTGCAGCAAGGCCTTTTAATTCCAAAGCAATTTCAGGAAGCTGGGCTTCAATAACTGCGGCATGCTGAAGCAACTGAGTGCTGATGATCGCTTCATCCAATGGAAATTCACGGATGCTGTTTATCCGGGCACGGTTATCATTTAAAAAATCATTAATCTGCAAAGCCAGTGTCTGCCCATGTTGCAGCCCACGTTGATATGCATCGCCTGATAATATAACTTCCCGTATTGTGTCCATTGCTTTTAATTTACGAAATCTACATTTGTTTAAATCCGTATAAAATTTATAGAATCAGGTGAAATATATGTAACCAAAGTCTGGAAACGGCCTCGAATAAAAAGTGCTAAAAATTTCAACATTATCCGTTAAGAAATCAAGGTTGTTTGAGCCGGGCATAAGCTTCACATCATTTAACTCCTGTCGGCGAGTTCCTTGATTTTAGGCTAATGTTGAAATTTTCAGCCTTTTTATTCGCAGCCTTGATTTTTTTTGTTTCTTTTTTTTATCAAGAAAAAAAAGAAAATGATGTCTAACTTTTTATCGATTTAAATTTGCGAATATTTTACCTAATCTACATTTCATTATTCCTTTTCAAGAAATTCAATCAAATCCTCCTCAATGCTTTCAAACTTTTTTTCTGCTGACGGTACAAACTGATTCCAGTTAAAAACAGAACTTTCATTTTCTATATCATATACTTTTCTGCCCGCAAGTTTGTTAATGATTTTGGCACTGCGCCAGGCTACCAGGCTAAGGTTAGGGTCTGCAACGCCACGTACATGACGGGCCCCGTTTTGTATAAAAATTTTATTTGCCTCCGGTCCATCCCACTCAATGCAAAAATCTTCTGTAATGTCAAAACCATTGTCGTTTGTTTTTAGCCTGCCCATAATAGGCGCTAAAAATTTCGGTGGCTGGTACTCAAAGCCGGTGGCAAAAATAATAATGTCAGCATCATATTGGTTCACCTCCCCGGTAGAAGTATTTTCACACACAAGCCCCCAGCCTTTATCAAGTTTTTTTAAATCAGTTACCGAATGATTGAAGTGCAGCCTCGCAAGTTTACCCTTGCCTTCAATCAAATCAACTTCATACAGGTTGCGGTAAATATCTTCCAGTAAATCTAAATTTATACCATCACTGGCAAGCGTTTGCTGACCAAGTAGTTTTCGTTTCTCCAGATCGGGCAAATGAAAAAAATACTCACTGTAGCTCGGTGTAAAAAACTCGTTGGTAAAAGGCGAATCATCAATCGGCAAAAAGTTTGGCCGCCTCGATAGCCACCGCACACTCTCCGGCAAAGCCGACCTGTTGAGCAGCAACTGGTTCACAAGCTCCGCACCACTTTGCCCACCGCCTACTACAATAATCCTTTTATCAACAAAGCCATTATTTTCTTTTATAAACTGCGTAGCATGAAATACGGTAGAGCAAAGATGCGGCCTCACACAGTCTGGTACTTTTGCACTTTGCCCTGCAGCAATCACAATATTTTTCGATTTATTTTCTCCCTTTGAATGTGCCAGCGTAAAATGATCATCATTAAAAGTTACACTGTCCACACTGGTATCAAAATGCAGGTTGGGCAACTGCTGGCTCACCCATTGAAAGTACTGGTTAAACTCCCTTCTTTTTACACGTGGAAACCTTGCCATCGCAAAACGGTACATTCTCTTTTTATGCGCTAAAAAAGAAAGGAACGAATGTTGGCTCGTTGGGTCAACCAGTGTTACCAAATCTTTCAGCCACGATACCTGGATGGTAGCCTCAGGAAAAAGCATTCCCGGAAACCATTGAAATTCTTTTTTGAAATCAAAAAAGAGGCTATCAATTTCCTTCAGCGGATCTAAGAGTGCTGCGGTGCTAAGATTAGATGGCCCTATGCCGATGCCGATCAGGTCGGCCCTTTTTTCTTGCTTCATAATGCATTAGTTAAGGGTGATGTACACAACTATAAAATTGTTATTTACGGTATCAAAAATTATTAAAAATACTTTCTTTTATTGCGGGCCATTCTGCTTTCAATATGCTGTAATAAATGGTATCCCTCCTGCGGCCATGCTGCATCAGGGTGTGGCTCCTCAATACGCCTTCTTCCGTTGCACCAATTCCTTTTAATCCCTTTCGTGCGTTCACATTTAGTACGTCTGTTTTAAATTCAACCCTTTCCATTTGCAAACCTTCAAAGGCATATTGCAGCAGCAAAAATTTATTGGTTCTGTTTACAACGGTTTTTTGAAACTGCGGCGCAACCCATGTCCAGCCTATCTCTACCCGTTTATCACGAAATGAAAAATTACCCAACGAAGAGCTTCCTGTAATCTGTCCGCTTGCTTTTTCAACAGAAGTAAAAGTTACTCGTGTTTTATTTTTCCTGTCATCAATGGCTGATGTTATAAATACCTGCAGCCCTGCTTCGTCATGAATGCCAATAGCAAAGTAGGTCCAAATATTTTCATCATACACCAGTTTGCGATAGCCTGCTTCATCTTCCTTTACTAAAGGGCGCAGCAGGATATTACTGTTTTGCAATTCAAAATTTGCAGTAAATAATTCTTCTTCAGTTGGGTAATTCATTTGGTTAATTTGTTTATGAATACTTGCATTTAACTAAAATTACACGCCTTATTTTTTTTTGTCCGAACAGAGGCGTTTCATAGCAACATCGTTGTGTCACTCCCTTGTACCGCATACCAATGGGGAGCTTTAATTGCGTTATAAATTATAATGGGTATTGTTTTATTTCAGCCGCTATCACATAACATCATTAAAGCTCCTTCCTGCACTTCAGTACAAGAGTGCGACGCAACGATGTTCGTCATTGCCTCAATGCCCGGACAAAAAATAAAAAAATGCTCAAAAAATATTACACAATTTCAACAATGCTGTCCCTCGCCGTGGTAGGTGTCATCACCTACCAATACTCACTTTTTTGTAAACAGTTCAACCAACTGATCTACTGTTTTTACATTCGCCATTTCCTGGTCGCTTAGTTCAAAAATATTTACATCCAGCTTGCCGGAAAGCTTTGTTATAATGCGGATGAATTGCATGGAATCTATGCCCAGGTCTTCTTTCAGCAAGGCACTGCCTGCCGGTTCTGCAATTTTTTTTACAGCACAAATACTTTCATTAATTGTTGCCCTTACATTTTGCATATCAGTTTATTCACGTATTTAATTGGAATACAAATTTTCAAGTTCGGTGGTGTAATCCTTTATAATTTTACTGCGTAAAATTTTATGCTGCGCCGATAAATGATTGCCTTCGGCAGTAAATTGTGTTCGTGCCACAAAAAAATTGCACACCTTTTCCTGCGGCTTCAGCGTTTCATTAATGCGGGCAATTTCTTTTTTTAAATCACTATCAGCAGTGGTTAAAATTTCCGGTACAATCAGCGCTACCAAAAACGGGTGCTCATCACCATACACCAGGCAATGCTTTATCAGCGGCGAGGTTTCTATCTTTTTTTCAAGCGGCGCAGGGTGAATTTTTATAGCATTTGCCAACACAATTAATTCCTTTGTTCTGCCCGTAATAAATAAATAACCATCTTCATCCAAATAACCCTGGTCGCCGGTTGCCACATAGCCATCATCTAAAAATGTAGCAGTGTTGTCTTCGGGCAAAGCCCTGTAATAACAAGTGTTTACAGGGTATTCGCTTTTAACCAGCAGTTGATGTTGTTCATCAAATTTTACCTGCTTGCCGGGCAACAACTTACCTACGCTGCCGGTTTTATTATTACCAAAATAATTCTTCGATACGATGCAGGTTTCGTTCATTCCATAGCCCTGGTAAAGTGGTACTTCCATCTTTTCATAAAAAGAAAGTGTTCCTGTACCAAGCGGTGCAGAACCAGTCCACAGGTAACGGATTTTTCCTCCTAATTGTTGTTGAAAAGAATTTTTAAGCATGTCATCTGTCATCGGCCCTTCATCTTCCATTTCTGCCACAAAATTTTTCATAATGGTTTCAAAGAAAAAAGGCACACCCATAATTACGGTAGGCTTGTCAATTTTTATAGCATGAAAAACATATTCTTTAGGAACGAGAATGATGGTAAAATCGAAGAGGATGGCAGAATAAATCCAGTAACGTTGCTGGTAGGTATGTAAGGGTAAAAAAATCATTACCCGGTCATTTTTACTATGCTGCAATATTTGTTGCACAAAGGTGATAGCCGCATCGGTGCTTTGTTTCATGGCACCAATTACTTTGGGCCGCTGTGTACTGCCGGAAGTAAATTTATAGGTGAGCACATCCTGGGCGTTGTATTGTACCGGTAAAATAGTACTATCATTTTTTACCTGCTGCTGGTTGCAAACATGTATAAAACTGTACACCATTTCTTTGTTATTATACGCCTCAATATTTGACAATAATAAAGGCAGTTGAAACTCGGTGATCAGTTCATCCACATCATAATGTATGGCCGGGTCGAAAGGCACGGTAATAATTCCGGCGGCAATACAGGCAAGGTCTATTACCACCCATTCCAATGCGTTGGTGCCTATAATACCCACCTTATCACCCTGCTTAATATTTTTTGAATTAAAAAAGGCAAGCACCTGCAAAACCTGCGGTATCAATTGCTTAAAGGGTAGCACTATTTTTTTACCCTGCTGGTATGTTTCAATATGCGATCCGCATTGCTGCAGTTTAGTAATAAGCCGGTTAATTTGGTCAGTTGATTTCAACATGTTTTTTATAGTCTTTGCACAAATGATATTTACACCGCTTGCTTTAATCTTTGTAAGATAAAAGAGAACCAATAAATGAACCTGCCCATCCTGTACCAAATGATAGTATCAATGTATCATTTCTCTTTTCCTCCAATTCAGCAGTAAGATCTTTCAGGTTTACTAAAAAATCAAGACAATCAAGATGAGCGTATTTTGTATGGTTAGCTGTAAATATTTTTTCAGTATCCAGGCCGGCCATTTCCAAACACTGGTTAATCAATAATGTGTTGGCATTTTGGGTAATGATATGCGTAACTGCATCGGGGGTTACCTGGGAACGTTGCAATAATTCCTTCAATGTTTTTACATAATATTTGCACAGTATCAATGAATCATCCCTGTTAAGGTTTACTTCATGAAACCTGCCTGCAGAAATAGCCCGGCTGCTTTGCAGACCCGGCCCCTTTGCATCTTTCTTTAATAAAATTGTACCCGACCCATCTGATAAAACACCATAAGTACCTACCAGCCTGTGGGCAGGTTTTGCAACTTTTACATTGCCCAGAATGAGTACATTATTTATCTGTTCATTTTTATTGGCTATTTGAGTTGCAAGCTTCAATGCATGCTCAATATTTGCACAATGGTTGCCATCAATATTGATTACATAAGCATTGTTGAGCTCAAACTCATACTGGATATACTGCCCAAGATTAAGGGTTTGCCGCTGGTCTTCTTCCTGTGCAAGTATCACCAGGTCTATCTCTCCGGGTTCGGCTGCTTCTGCTGTAAATATTTGCTCTACTGTATTTGCCAGCATTTCTTTATCACTCATTGTTTCCTCTATCCTTACAGCATCCACATTCAGATCGTTTTTGATAAAAGCGCCGTAAGCTTCTTTATTGGGAAATAGTTTGGGAACATCTTCATCAAAAACCAGTTTTATCAAATCGCCAATTGCCAACTTACTTTCAGGGATATAATAACTTATGTGTGCTATTTTTATTTCCGGCATTTCTTGTTCACTGTTTTGATGATGTTGAAATAAGTATTTTGCCTTTTTATTAAAACTTTAAAAGGCATCCAATTGGTGTATTTAAAAGCATATTTGCTGATGCCAAGTTTTTGTAAAATTCAGCAGGGATAGCCGGGTACAATAAAAGCCTATTCTTTAGTACAGGCATCCAGGTGTTGCTGTAAAAGACTGGCAAAATTATTTGAATAAAAAGGCTCGAACATGCTTGAATGCTCACCTTCCATTTCATAAATTTTTACGCTCCTGGCATAGTCCTTCCAGATATTTTTAACCTCTTCTTCCAGCAAAAATTTTTTAAACCGGATATTCCTGTTCTTGTCGAGAAAATGGTAATGATCCCGTGCATAAAAAACCAGGATATCGCCATCATATTTATTTACCTGGTAATTTTCAAATGCCTTTTCAAATTTTTGTTCAAACTGTTTAAATACCATCATTTCCGTATCCTGCTCCTGGAATTTATAGAATTTATTTACCAGCGATTTAATGCTTTTAATTTTATATTCCACTGCATCTTTAGGGTGCCTGGTCAACAGGAAGGTTTCAAAATCTACTTTCAGGAAAGCTTTGGAAGCAGCCTTTTTTATAAAGGTGGGTAAATGATAAAGGTTTTTTAATGTGGCTGGATTTACTTTTTCCCGCTTTGATAAAATAACATCAAACATTGCCAGCAACTTTACTTCCCTTCCCATATCCTCCAGCATCCTGGCCATTTCCAGCGCAATAACGCCACCAATACAATGGCCCGACAAAGCATAAGGACCGTCAGGATCTATAAGCAAAATTTCGTTTACATACACAGCAGCAATTTCTGCAATCGTATCCGGAAAACTTTCCAGTTCGTTTATATCCGATGGCTGCTGAAACCCATACACAGGCTGATCTTTATCTAATAAATTAGCAAATTTTTCAAATGTAAAAGCAGTACCGCCACCGCCACAAACTATGTAAAGGGGCATTTTGGTTCCGGATTGTTTTATAGGAATGATAGCGCCGCAATGGCGGGATGCGGAAGGCAGTAAATCACCTGCAGCATTATTGCCAGAGATTATCTGCAGGTATTCTGCCAGCCCTTCAATAGTGGGATAAAGAAAAAAGTATTTAATATCAAGATCTATCTGAAGTTCTTTACGGATAGCCGCCATTACCTGCAATGCCTTCATCGAATTGCCACCAAGCCGGAAGAAATTATCTTTTATGCCCACTACCTGGCTGGTTAATATTTTTTGGATAATGGCTACCAGCCTTGTTTCAGTTTCATTGCGGGGGGCTACATATTCAACGGTTGTTAAACCATCTATATCAAAAGTTTGCAAAGCATTTCCATCCACACTTCCATCTGCTAACAAAGGGAATTTTTCGAGGTATATCCATGCTGCCGGTACCATATAACCGGGCAGTTTCTCCCGCAGGATATTTTCGATCTCTTCCTGCTTAAATTTTTCGCCGGGAATGATATAGGCGACCAGCTTTTTATCCCCTTCATTGTTTTCTTCTGAAAATACCCGGCTATTTTTAACCAATCCTGTTTCCAGTATCGCCTGCTCAATATCTGCAAATTTTACTTTTTTGCCTTTATGCCTGAAGTAACCGACGTTAAGGGAAACCGAAGTGCCCTCTCCAAAGCTGGAAGGAATAGGTTGCTGATCCTGCACAGGAAGATGTGCAGTTTGTATAGTTTCACTTAAGACACTATCAGACATGGATAAAAAATTAGTGTTGTTAGGTGTTTAGGTTAAAATGGTAATCAAGTGTCCCGTACTTAAAATCTAATTAGACATGTTTCTATTTATCTAATTAATTTGTTTTATATCGTAATGTACATTTAACGAAATCCCGTTGTATGTATTGTTAGCATTTGCGTTAAACTACAATAAAATAATTCTCACGTCAAGTTATTTTTTTATGAATGGTACATATTTTAAAATTTTAAAATGCACCAATCGTGGTTATTTCAACCGCTCTTTAATATCCAGGTTAAATTTTCTTGCAAAATCTTTGGCCACATCATATCCTGCATCAGCATGGCGTATTACTCCCATTCCAGGATCGTTGCGCAATACACGGCTAAGCCTAACCGCTGCTTCATCAGTACCATCAGCCACTATTACCATACCGGCATGTATGCTATAACCCATGCCTACCCCACCCCCATGGTGCAGACTTACCCAACTGGCCCCCGCAGCCGTGTTTACCAATGCATTTAATATTGGCCAGTCTGCTACAGCATCACTGCCATCCAGCATGGTTTCTGTCTCACGGTTAGGGCTGGCTACAGAACCGGTATCCAGGTGATCTCTTCCTATTACAATGGGCGCCTTCACTTTTCCGGTGCGTACCAGCTCATTAAAAGCAAGTCCGGCTGTTTCCCTGTCGCCCTGCCCTATCCAGCAAATGCGTGCAGGCAATCCCTGGAAGGCAATTTTTTCCTGCGCCAGGTCGAACCAGCGGATGAGTGATTTATTATCAGGAAATAACTTACGCATCACCTCATCGGTTACACGAATATCTTCCGCATCGCCACTGAGCGCTGCCCAGCGGAAAGGGCCCTTGCCCTCGCAAAATAACGGGCGGATATAAGCCGGAACAAATCCCGGAAAATCAAAAGCATTTTCCAATCCCCGTTCCTTTGCTCTTGCCCTTATATTGTTACCATAATCAAAAGTAATGGCACCCATTGTTTGTAATTGTAGCATAAGTTCAACATGCAGTTTCATACTATCATAACTCTGCTGAATATATTCTGAAGGATCTTGTTCACGTAATAAATTCGCTGCCTGATTTGTGAGTGTATGTGGTATATATCCAATCAGCGGGTCATGTGCGGAAGTTTGGTCCGTAAGCGTATCAGGAATTACATTTCTTTCTATCAGCCGTTGTAATAAATAAACCGCATTGCAATGAACGCCAATACTTTTTGCAATACCTGCTTTCTTACACCGCATGGCTTCATCAATTGCTTCATCAATGGTAAGAAATTTCTCATCGAGATATTTTGTTTCAATGCGTTTATCAATGCGCCATTCTTCTACTTCAGCAATCAGTGCCACACCTTCATTCATGGTGATGGCGAGGGGTTGTGCACCACCCATACCGCCAAGCCCTGCTGATACATTCAGTGTGCCTTTTAGTGTGCC
>JANMVB010000462.1:0-2546 GCA_031392305.1 Ferruginibacter sp. | reverse complement strand
AGTTTACACAGTCGTCTTTTCTGTTTAATTTTATGCAGTTTTAGTTTTGAAAATTATATATGAGAAAGGCGTACAACATCTTTTAAAATATTTCATATAGCAAGTTATTTGTGAGCTAATAAGGTGCAATCGTTTATTATTTACCAGGTCGTTCAGCCTGTCTTTAAATAACTATGTAAAATAAAAATTTTATTTTTAGAGTGTTGATTCGCTGCGTATCATAATTTTCTCAAAATGTTTCATTTTATTTTTTAATGATCTTTACATTTTTTGGGTGAGTAAAAAAATAACTGCAACCCCGATAAACAAAAATTGGCTAATTAATCTTTTGAGGTGCTAAGAGTAACTTTATAGTAAATTTATCACCATGCCACATCCAGTCCAAGCCAACCTAGCCGAAGAAATTTATAAAGTATTAGTACCTGCGGAATATTTAGCAGATTTTGATTTGACCCATGTAGAAAATAAGCAGGAAGAATGGATACTAGAGTTAGTAGAAAAAGAAGATCGCATACCTCAAGCCCTTTTAGGGAAGTCCGTGGTTCTTGATGGCTATTGCAATGAGATAGATATACTGAGCCATGCCTTCTCGTTAAAAAAAATATACCTACGCATGATACGTAGGAGATGGAAAGAACAGGGAACAACAACTCACTACAGCAATGATTATAATTTGCATATACCCGGCATGAAAACCACTCGGGAGTTCCGGGATTTTTTAAAAGAAATTGGTGGATAAAAAGCCGGTAAATTTTACAACAATTGGAGGTTTTCTTCACATACCAGCTCAAACAATTTATGTTTGGTATCGCCAATATTTAAGCGGTTATCCTGAAGCGGTAGTAAACAAAGAATGGGGCAAGGATAATTTTATGGGAAGCGATAAACGGGAGAAACTGGTGGCTGTGCTGAAGCCTGAAAACTTTGGAGAAGAAATGACAGTAGATGAAAAAATGATAGACGAAGAATATTATACCGTGATGACCAACCGGGAAACAGGCAAGATAGCCCTGCTGGCTGAAACCCTTACTGTAGCTGAATTAAACAGGCTTATAGAGAAAACAGGCGAAGCAAAACAACAAGTAAAAACCATTACTGCCGACCTGAGCCCTACGTATGAAAGGTTTTGTGAACAAAGCTTTCCTGATGCCCTGATTGTAGCTGATAAGTTTCATGTGGTACAACATATTGTGGAAGCCGTTCAGTCATTACGGCTGCGGTTAAAGCAGCAGGAAATTGCCAAACTGCCCACCACAAAAAAGGAACGGAGGGAATATGAAAAGCAGACCAAACTCATCAATGGCGAATCCAGAATAGAGCTGCTGACCAGGAGCCGGTATGTGCTTTTTAAACGAACAGAAAACTGGACAGCCTCGCAGCAAAAAAGGGCAGGCCTTCTTTTTGAAACCTATCCGCTGCTCAAATCAGTATATGAACTCACCCTGCAAATAAGACAGTGGCTGGACAAAGAAAATGTTGGCAATTACGAATGGCAAATAGAAAAACAACTCATCCACTGGTACGACTGTGCCGAACAGGCAAAGCTGCCTGAAATAGAAAATCTCATCCGCATTATTGGAAGCAACGAAGAAAAAATCATGAACTATTTTAAAACAGGAAAAACAAATGCAAAGGCAGAAGCCATGAACAGTAAAATACAAAGGTTCATCACCGCTAATTACGGGGTAAGAGATAAAGATTTTTTTATGTACAGGTTAGCGCATTATTACTCTTAGCACCTCAAAAGATTAATTAGCCTCTCTGGGTTACTTTAAAAATCAAAATGGTATTATTTGTAATTTGCCTCATGTTTTATTTGGTAAAAACTCCCTGGTGGTTAAAAAAACTTTACCCTGGATGTACCTGGCAAATGCCCGAAGGGAAAAAGAAAATATATCTCACATTTGATGATGGGCCGCATCCTGTTGCCACTTCTTTTGTGCTGGAGGAATTAAAAAAATATAATGCAAAGGCTACTTTTTTCTGTATTGGCAAAAATGTGGCTGACTATCCATTCATTTATGAACAGATAATTGATGAAGGCCACCGGGTAGGCAACCATACTTACAATCATTTGAACGGGTGGAAAACCAACGATGAAGAATACATTAATAATGTGGTGCTGGCTAAAAAACTGATTGATTCCAATTTATTCCGGCCTCCATATGGCAGGGCAACAAAGTTTCAGTTGAAGCTTTTAATCAATCAATATGCTTTACATCCAATAATGTGGACGGTATTGAGTGGTGATTTTGATAGTAAGCTATCAAAAGAAAATTGCCTGCTGAATGTACTGAAAAAAAGCAGGGAAGGTTCGATTGTGGTTTTTCACGACAGCGAAAAGGCTTATGAAAAAATCCAGTATGTGTTACCCCGTATTTTAAGCCATTTTTCTGAAAGAGGTTACCAGTTTGAAACGATCAGGATATAATGCCCCTTAAGAAATAAGTTAGAAGAATTAGTGAGTAGAAAATCTGGGTGACTTAAAGACAAAAAAAATGGGCCTGAGTAGAAACTCTGGCCCGTTTTTAATCCGTACCCTATGA
>JANMVB010000455.1:0-1665 GCA_031392305.1 Ferruginibacter sp. | reverse complement strand
TTTCATCATACAGTTTCAACTGCTTTTTCTTAAGTTCTATTTCATTACGCATACCATAAGCCATGCCGCTGTATTCGTACACCATCATTTCCTTTTGTGATTGCAATGCATTGGCTTTCCATTTCAGGCTTTCGATATTGGCTTTATTCATTTTAGAAGCCCATTTAACCAGCTGTAGTTTTACCATTCCCATTAAAGTGTATTGCATGGGAAAACCTCCAAACCCAAACATGTGATCATAGCGAATGCCAAATTGCGGCTTAAGGCTCTGCCTTTCAGTTTCCTGTTTTAAAAAAGTAATATTGATGTCTTTATCAATGGCCATTAAATCGCTGCGGCTACTGTAAAAAAAAGTACTGTCAAATACTACCGTGGAGTAGTCATTTATTTGGTAGCTGGTATCAATATTAAAATCCATCAGGGCATTTCTGCCCATGAGGGAATTGATGCGAATGCGTTTTTCTTTGATGTCGTTTTCAAACATCAGTTGCATATTTTTATTATTGCCTATTGCTGCTTTTGCTTTATAATAAGCACTTATTTTTTCCAAACCATTTTTGTACCGTATCTCCGCATTTTTAATCATGAAGTCAAGCAGTTTTTCATTTTGCACCAGTATCAGTAATTTCTTTTCCAGTATGATCCATTCATAGTAAAACTTTTTGGCATCATTGATCAATTCATTGAGTGTAGCTTTCTTTTTTTCTTTTTCTACAGAAGACATGGCCTGCATATAAGCAGCATCTGCATTTTGTTTCTTTTTGTTTGGAAACATCTGCTGTCCGCCAATCATGTATTGCCCCATGCCTGTTTCACCCATATCATTTTTCTTCCACAGTGACGGATTATAGGGAACCATCCAAAGACCAGTACTGATTTCCGGTGGCATCCAGCTTTTAGCACCTTTGGCAGCTTCATCCATGGAGCGTATTTCTGCATCGTACATTTTTATGGAAGGATGTGATTGCTGAATCGAATCTATAATGGCATTGAGCTGCAAAACGGGTTGACCTAAGTTTATTTTGCCTGCAAGCGTAAGGAGCAATATGAATATTATTTTTTTCATTTGGTATTATTTATAGGTACAGCAATTTTTGCTTTGTTGAACCGGCGGGCAGGGCACAGTACCATAAGAACAAAAAACACAGCAATCGCCGGCCTTTGGTTTTAGTATTGTTTTACATTGTTCACATTCATAAAAATATTGGCATGCATCTACCGGCATTAGTTCTTCTTTTTTGTATCCGCATTGCGGACAGGTAATTATTGATTGTATTATTATATCCATAACTAACTATTTAATGTGTCATTTCGTAAAAGAAAAATTGATGACGTTCTATTTTGCTCAATAATGAAAAAAAAGTACAAGAGTGATTATTATTTCCTTTTACTAAAAGGAAATAATAACAAAATCATATTTGCCAATGAAGCTTAATAGAAGTACTTCAGCCTGGCTCACAAAAATTTTAAACCAACAACATTCATTGTCTATTGCCAATTGCCCATTGCTTATTAGTTTCTTCATTTTTAATCATTTAATTCTTCAATTATAACTTTGCCTTTTTTCTTTAATTCGTATTCCCGTACCAACGCATACATGGCAGGTAAAACAATCAATACAAAAAAAGTAGAGGTAACCAAACCAAATACAAAAGGAATGGCAAT
>JANMVB010000454.1:0-6097 GCA_031392305.1 Ferruginibacter sp. | reverse complement strand
TGATCAGGGAAAAAATGTGAGGACAAAAAATAAAATCACAACCCTCCTACCCCATCATCTTAACCACCATTTCCTTCATAAGCGATGAATCGGAAGTAGCGCCGCTGCTGTTTACGCCAACGCTTTTTAAATTGTATTCATGCAAAAGTAACAACACCCTTTCCACACCTTCGTAGCTATATTTTTTTGCAGCCGCCAGCGCATCTTTTGCCGCAAAAGAGTTGTTGTAAAATAAATGTTTTACGCCTGCCTCAGATTTATCGGCCATACCAAATATTGCATACAACTTACTGAAATATCCATACAGCGTGGGCAGCACCAACTGTATGGGCGCCGCCTTTGGATTGCCTTCAAAATATTGTATGATTTTGATCGCTTTGGCCAGGTCTTTTTTGCTCATTGCATCCTGTAGTTCAAAAGCATTATATTCTTTGCTGATGCCAACAAATTTTTCAATATCATCTTCGTTGATGCTTTTACGTTGGCCCAGGTTGAGGGTAAGTTTTTCCAGTTCATTTACAATGCGGTTCAGGTCGTTGCCGAGGTGCTCCGTGAGCAGGCCGATTGCCCTCGGTGTCATGGTAAAGTCCTGTGATTTCAAATAATCTGTTACCCATTCAACGAGCTTATATTCCCGTATTTTTTCTGATGTAAATACTTCTCCATCCTTTTTAATTGTCTTGTACAATTTAGTGCGCTTGTCCAATGTTTTCTCTTTGTAACTCACCACAAAAATGGTAGAGCCCAGCGGATGCTCAATATAATTCTCCAGCTTTTCCAGGTCTTTCATTTGCTGTGCTTCTTTCAGCAACACCACCTGTTTTTCAGCAAACATGGGATAGCGCATGCAGGCATTTACCACATCGCTCCATGCGGCATCTTTGCCATAAAAAACTGATAAATTAAAACCTGCCTCACTCTCCGGCAATATATTGTGCTCGGCATAATTCATCACCAGGTCTATATAATAATTCTCCTCACCTTCAAGCCAGTAAAGAGGTTTGTAGAGTTTCTTTTTCCAATCACTGATAATTTTTTCTGCAGACATAGTGGGGTTATGAGTTACGAGTTATAAATTATAAGTTGCGGGTTGGTTTTTGTTACGGGTTTCGTTTTATGAGTTATGGGTTACGAGTGAATTTGTGTCACGTTACGGGATGGAAACCTTTGTATTAAAAGTAAAATAATTATTTCGCTAAAATACAAAGAGCCTGGCAAAACGCAGGCTCTTTATAAATTTTTTAAACCAATTGACCACACATAAAAATAATTTATCGCCGCCCGAAAATCAAATTCAACAAAGCCAGTAAAATGGCTGCTCCAATTGCCGCAGTTAAAATGTAATTGAGGTAACCGGTGCCCAGGTGAATGCCCAGTTTTCCGAACAGCCAGTAACCAATAAATCCGCCGATAATACCAACAATAATATTGCCGATAAGCCCCACGCCACTTCCTTTAAATATCACCCCGCCAAGCCAGCCGGCAACTGCACCCAAAATCAAAATAATGATGATTGATTCGTTGTTCATAAAAAATGTTTTAAGGTTAATTGATGATGGAAGTTAAGGTTAAATTGTTATTAATATCCCTGAGAATTACATGAAATTTATAATGAACCGCTGTAGGAACAGGCCGCGGCCTGTTCCTACAAAAACCTGCCTGCAAAAATATTTCAAACAGCATTTATTATTAAACTATTACCCTTATAAATTCCTGTAACAAAATCCATGTAATTGAGTATTTAAATTCGTGTAATTCGTGCCTTAAAAATTCGTGTAATAAATTTCGTGTAATAAAATTAATTAAGCGATCTAAAATCCACCGGCACCAGTTTACTCACACCCGGCTCCTGCATGGTAACGCCATATATCACATCCACAGCACTCATCGTTTGCTTATTATGGGTAACAATAATGAACTGGCTATTCTCACTAAACTGTTTAATCATCTTGGTAAACTTACCTACGTTGGCATCATCAAGCGGCGCATCCACCTCATCCAAAATACAGAATGGTGCAGGCTTAATTAAATAGATGGCGAATAACAAAGCAGTAGCTGTGAGGGTTTTTTCACCACCACTTAACTGCCCGATAGATGATGGCCTTTTACCCTTCGGCTTCGCAACAATATCAATGCCTGTATCAGCCAGGTTGGTAGGGTCAACCAATACCATATCCGCCGTATCATCTTCGGTAAACAATGCCTGGAAAACTTTCTGGAAATTCTCCCGCACTTTATTGAATGTATCCAGGAATTGCTGGTTGGCTGTAGCTTCTACCTCCTGTATGGTTTGCATCAGGCTATCCTTCGCCGTTACCAGGTCGTTCTTTTGCTCCATGATAAATTCATAGCGCTTCTTCATCTCAGTGTATGCTTCAATAGCTGTTGGGTTCACCTCGCCAATATTCTCCAGGCGCTTACGCATCCGGTCGTTCTTTTCCTGCAGTTCTTCCAGCGGCACATCACCGGTACGGGGCTCATCAATAATAGTATCCAGGTCAATCCTAAACTCTACCTGCAACCTTTCTTTCATGCCCGCCAATTGCAGTTTAAGATCAGTCAGCTTATCTTTTATATCACTTAATAAATGATCAATCGTTTCCTTTGATTTTTGCTTGTGCCGAAGATCGCTTTCTTTAGCGGCCAACACATTCCGCATATTATAGTAAGCCTGGTCTGCCTCGTTCAGTTTCTTTTCTTCTGTTTCTTTACTGTGCATCATATCCACCAGCAGGGCTTCTACTGCTGCCAAAGAAATAGCCGTTTCTTTTATGCTTGCAGCAGCTTCATTTAGTTGTGTGGTACTGCTTTCTACCTGCACCTGTAAATCTTTTAACTGGTTGCTCTTAAACTCAAATTCCTGCTTTAAAGAAACCACCTTGCTTTGCTGCCGGGTAAATTGCAGGTTACCATCATTAAATGTTGCAGTAGCAAAATTATACTCCTGTTCTGCGGAGCCATAATCCTGCTCTACCACCTGCATCTTATCTGTCAGTTCTTCCAGTTGGGTATTAAATTTTTCCAGTTCATCACGGGTGCTTGCAATGGCATCATGATTGGTTTCCAACTGCCCCTGCAGGTCTTCTATTCTTGCAGTGCTGGTTTGCTCCAGGTGGTGCAGGTTTTCAATTTTATTCTGCAGGCTAAACACATGATTGGTGAGGTTATTGATATCCTGCTGTGTTTGCTTTATTGCATTTTCTTTCAACTGCTCATTAAAGGCAATCACTTCGTTGTGGCGCATTTGTATGGTAGCCTTCAAATTATTTACCACTATTTCCTGCGCCTTTATTTCTTCAATCAGCTTCTCCAGGTTCTTGGCCCTGCCAATTTTCTTGCCTTCAAATAAACCCACGCTACCACCAGTGAGGGAGTATTTTCCTTTTACATATTTGCCTGTTTTTTCCAGCACTACTGCACCATTACTGTTTTGCAAAGCATCTTCATTCTCGGCAATAAAAACGTTGCCCAATAAGTGTTTTGCAAGGTTGCTATATTTTGCATCTACTTCTATCACACTTAATGCCGCTATTGTTCCCCCGGGCTGATGGCCCTCCTCAAACACCCCGAATTTATCCTGCAAAAAGAAATTAGCCTTTCCTTTTTTATTATCATCTAATAAATGGATTGCCTGCAGGCCCTCCTGCAAATTATTTACTACATAATAATTCAGGTATGGCTCCAGTACATTTTCTACTGCTGCACGGTATTCCGGCTGCACATAAATTACATCACTTAATAAAGGTGCCTCATGGTTCCAGGCAGGGTTTTTATGCAAAAACTTTACACTCTCCGGGTACCCTTCCATCGAATCGATCAGGCTCTTCAGCAGGTCGTGTTCGTTTTTACGGCTATCCAGTTTTCTGCTTTCTTCTGCCAGTTCGTTGCGTAAAGTTTCCAGCACGCTCTGGGTTTGAAAAATCTGTTCTTTCGTAAACTCGTGGTGGTCCTGTAATTGTTGCAGGTCTATTTTCTTTTGCTCCAGTTCATCCGCCTTCACTTTACGTTCCGCTTCAAGATGCTGCAATTGGCTTTGACGCTGTGCTTTTTCGTCCTGTATCTGTACAATGGTGCGTTGTAAATTCTGTATCGAAGTATCAGCCACCGCCACTTTTTTCTCTGCCTCAAACTGGGTACGCTGAATGGCCTGGTTCTCCCTGCGCAAGGCATCAATGCTGCTGCGTTTTTCGTCAAATACTTTTCTTTTGTCTTCCACCGCATGTTTCAGTTCTTCCAGCCTGCCTTCCAGTTCTTCCATTTTTATTTCATCTTCATTTACCTGGTTGCTGGTAAAGGAAATGCTTTCTTCCAGCCCCTTCAGTTGACCGCCGGCTTTTTGCAAAAATGCATCAAGGCTGGCCTCCCTTTCTTTCAGGTATTGCAGGCGCTGTGCACTCAGGCTTTTATCACTTTCCTTGTTTCTGACCGTGGCAAGCATATCATTAAAAGCGTGCTGCATTTCCTGCAACGCTTTTTCCTTTTCAATAAAGCCCAGTTTCTCCTGCTCCAGCGCCGCATCTTCCAGTGCAATGGATGCTTCCAGTTCAATGCGTTTATCCACTTCCGCCTGCTGCTGCTGGTTAAGGTCACGGTAGGTAATGTTGAAACCTTCCAATGCAGCCTTCGCCAGCTCAATGCTTACTTCCTTGTATTCTTTCTTTATCTCAAAATATTTCTCTGCTTTTTTGGCCTGGCTCTCCAGGCTTTTCAACTGGTTGTTTATTTCAAACAACAGGTCTTCAATACGGGCAAGGTCCTGCTCTGTAGCATCCAGTTTTAGTTTGGCCTCTTTTTTACGGGTTTTGTAAATGGTAATACCTGCAGCCTGCTCCAGCATTTTGCGGCGGCTGTTCTCCTTATCCTTGATGATATCATCCACCATGCCCAGTTCAATAATGGCATAGCTGTCGGTGCTTACACCGGTATCCATAAACAAATTATGTATATCCTTCAGGCGGCAGGCTACATCGTTGAGGCGGTATTCGCTTTCACCATTTTTATAATATTTACGGGTAACCGTAACCATGTTGAACTCGGTGGGCAACAAATTTTTGGTATTTTCAAAAGTAAGGCTCACTTCCGCAAGTCCGCTGGCACTGCGGCTCTTGCTGCCGTTAAATACGAGGCTCTCCAGGTTTTCGCTGCGCAGGTTACTTATTTTATGCTCACCAATCACCCAGCGGATGCTATCAATGATATTACTTTTACCACAGCCGTTGGGGCCGATTACACCCGTGATCCCCTCATCAAAATTGAGTACAGTTTTATCGGCAAAACTCTTAAATCCTTTAATTTCTAAGCTCTTTAAACGCACGTTATCTATGTTTTAAGTATGACGGCAAATATAGACGAATGCCCCAACAAGTGAATTTGAATATGTACACGAGTTATCAACCGTTATCAACGTGTTTTACACAGTTGAATTTCAATTAAATATTATGTGAAGGAATTTTTTGTCCGGGCAAAGTATGATGGCTTTACTAATTTCAAGCTGTAACAATCCAGGCAACAAAACAATGACTTCTCAACCGACAACAAACAACCAAACAAAACAAGACAGCGCCAGCGGTTACGCTTCTTTGAACGGACTAAAAATGTATTACGAAATTCACGGAACAGGAATGCCGCTGGTTTTAATTCATGGTGGTGGTTCTACCCTTCAAACAACCTTTGGACGGGTATTACATGATTTTGCAAAAACGCATAAAGTAATTGCGGTAGAGATGCAGGCACACGGGCATACCGCAGATATTGACAGCCTTTAAGTTTTCAGCAGGATGCGGACGACATTGCTGAACTGTTAAAGCAACTAAACATTAACAAAGCCAACATTTTTGGTTTCAGCAACGGAGCAAGCACAACACTTCAATTTGCTATCCGACATCCGGAAATGACGAATAAAATAGTTGTAGCCTCTACATTCTACAAAAAGGCCGGTGCTACTGAGTGGTTTTGGGACATGATGTTAAAAACAACCTTTGAAGGTATGCCCCAGGCATACAAAGATGCTTTTCTGAAAATCAATCCTGATATTAATGCACTTCACAAAATGTATGAGAGAGATGTAGCAAGGATGCAATCTTTTCCTGATATTTCA
>JANMVB010000451.1:0-14689 GCA_031392305.1 Ferruginibacter sp. | reverse complement strand
CGCTATTTGATAAAGTGGGTTTATATGATGAAGGTTATAAGATAATACCTGATTGGTTATTTTTTCTGCTTGCTATTTATAAATTTAACTGTACTTATAAACATGTCAACATCCTCATTTCGGTTTGTAATACAGAAGGGTTTAGTTTTTCATCTGGCATTTGGGATGAAATTGTTGAAGAAAGAAGGGATGCCACGCAAAAACACTTCGCAGCCTTTGTACAGGATTTTGAAGCCTTTTATGCATTGCGAAATGAACTAAGCCTGGTAAAAAGAACAAAGGGGTACAGGTTGCATATCAGGTTAAAAAGGTTGTTGGGTAAGTATTTGAAATTTAAAAATTAGGTGGTAATCATTTTCCTTAATGTGATTAAAGACGCACATTGGCATGCGGTACAAGGAAGTGTCCCGAGGCAGCACACAAACCCTTACTCGGGATAAATAACGCAACGAGGTTGTTCATTGCTTCTTAGCAGGGGCAAAAAATTACTACAACAAATTAGTGAGTTTCCATATTTATACGACAGGAAATAAGTAAAGATGAATGATCTGGTTATAATTGTAATTATTGGGTATAAGCCGGGATTATCAGAAAATGAAAAAACTTCTTTGCGGCGGTGTTATAAAGTGTTGCATAAATATGATATACGGATTGTATCGCCACAGGGGATGGATGTGAGTGAATATGAAAAAGTTATTCCGGGTATTCAATTTGAATATGTTGATCCGCATTGGACGTCGGATTATGATATGAGCAGCCTGTTTAAAATTGATGAATTGCTGTATGAAAAGTTTATTGGTTATAAATTTTTGATGTACTATGAACTGGATGCCTGGGTATTTAAAGACGAGATGGAATACTGGTGTGCTAAAGACCGGGACTTTATAGGTGCGCCCTGGTTTGAAAAAACAGCAACCGGCTACTCACAAAAAATTGTTGGCGTGGGCAATGGTGGTTTTTGTTTACGCAAAAATATAAGCTGTGTGCGGCTTGCAAAAAGAGTGAAATTATTAAAGAAAATCAGGAAGGCATGGTTCAGGTATTACCTGCAGGCAGTGATGCCTTTTGAAAAAGCAATATTACTTTTCAGGAAACAATTGCACCTGCAAAATATTGAAGCACTAACGCCCATGCTGCTGGATGAAAAGATCATTGAAGATTTTTACTGGACAAAAAAAGTAGCTGTAGTATTCAACGATTTTAAAGTGGCGCCTGTTGAAGATGCTGCTAAGTTTAGCTTTGAAGTAAACCCATCTTTGTTGTACAAAATGAATAATAACCAATTGCCTTTTGGCTGCCATGGCTGGGAAAAATATGAGCCGGAATTCTGGGAGCAGTTTATTCCGGTTGAGCAAAAGACTGTTTAAAAAATGCCTAAGCTCTCCATCATTACCGTAAACTATAACAATGCTGCAGGATTGGAGAAAACCATGCATTCAGTGTTTTCGCAAATATTTACCGGGTATGAATATATAATAATTGACGGAGGCTCTACAGATAATAGTAAGGAACTGATAGTTAAGGATGCATCAAAATTAGCGTGGTGGGTTAGTGAAAAAGATAATGGCGTGTATGATGCAATGAATAAAGGAATTACAGTAGCTACCGGAGACTATTGTATGTTTTTAAATAGCGGTGACTATTTAACGGATAACAATGTGCTTTTAAATTTTGATAAAGCGCCAGCAGGTAATGAAGCAGATATTTATTATGGAAACATCCACCTTGAAGATGCAGGTAAACAAATAAAGCCTCATACTTATCCTTCTGCCATGACGCTTGATTTTTGGAAAAATTATACAATTAATCACCAGGCTACCTTTATTAAAAGCACCTTATTTAAAGAAGCAGGGTTGTATGAACTTACATACAGCCTTGCTGCTGATTATGCTTTCTTTTTAAAATGTTTTATTTATGGAAAACAATTTGTGCATATAAATAATGAGCTGGTGTATTATACACTGGATGGGGCAAGCAGTGTGCAGCAGGAAATTTACCAGCAACAAATGAAGCAGGCATGGAATGATATAGTACCCGGCTACTTGAATAACTTATTTGTTGAAAATAAAGTTCATCATAGTTTCATGAAACACCGGATAATGGCAATGGCAAAAAAACTACAGGAAAAGTATAACCGGCTGAAAGGGATTTTTAATTAATGGACAATGTTTAATACACCTGTCTTACTGCTTGTCTTTAACAGGCCGGAAGAAACAAGGCTTGTCTTTGAAGCCATCCGGAAAGCAGCGCCCAGGCATTTGTACATTGCTGCGGATGGCCCAAGAATAAACAGAACAGGTGAAAAGGAATTGTGTGATAGCGTACAGCAAATAGTACAACAGGTGGATTGGCCATGCGAAGTTACCTCACTGATAAGGGAGCAAAACCTGGGTTGTAGAAAAGCTGTTTCAGAAGCCATCACCTGGTTCTTTACAAATGTGGAGCAGGGGATTATTATAGAAGATGATTGCCTGCCGGATGGCAGTTTCTTTCCTTATTGCGAACAACTGTTGGAAAAGTACAAAGATGATGAAGCTGTGTTTACCATTGGGGGAACAAATTTAGGCTATCACTTTAATGGAAATCATTCGTATTCATTTTCCCGATTTATGAATATGTGGGGTTGGGCTACCTGGCGTCGTTCTGCTGTGCTGGTGGATTATAATATGGAAAAATGGAAAGCGCAATCTTTCAAAAGATTGTGGCTGCAAAAGAAACTGGGAAGTAATTTTTTTACGCTGGATTATAACTGGATAAAATACTGGAAAAGCTATTTTACAAATACTACTTCCGGCGAGGTAGATACCTGGGATTACCAATGGATATTTACCCAACTGTATTATAATAAGGTGTCGGTTTTTCCGGCGCAAAACCTGGTGAAAAATATTGGCTTTTCTGATACAGCAACGCACACGTTCCACAATGAGCACCCGGTAAAAGAACTTGAATTAAGCACCATTACTTTTCCGTTGATTGCACCTGCGGATAAATTAATTGATTTGTTTTATGAAGATAATTTTATAAAAAAGGTGTGGTTTAATTACAGCAAAGAAACTTTGTACCGCATTTTAAGGAGCAACTTTTTAAACAAGCCCCGGGTAACGAAAACTATCAACTTTTTCAAGAGTAAAAAGCATACTTCTCCTGTACTAAAAAAACCGGGATAGCGGAATAGAAGGAGGAAGGAAATCTATAGACAAACCAATTGCAGTTTTCTATTATTATACCAACGTTCAATGCATCATCCACATTACCTGCCTGCCTTGAAAGTATTGTCAAACAAACCTACACAGAATTTGAAGTGCTTATAATGGATGGTAATTCAACTGATGGCACTGCAGAAATTGTTGAAAAGTATGGGGCTATTTTTCCGGCAATATATTTTATATCTGCTCCAGACAACGGCATTTACGATGCCATGAATAAAGGGATTGAAAGAGCGAAAGGACATTGGATATATTTTTTGGGAAGCGATGACAGCTTGGTAAATGAGCATGTGCTGGAAAGTGTTGCTGAAAAATTAGATGCAGGGTATGATATTATTTATGGCAATACAATATGGCAGCCTGGTGATATGATGGAGGCAGGAGAATGGGATCACCGCAGGCACCTGAACATGTGTATCAATCACCAGCGCATCTTTTATAAAACTAAATTGTTTAAAAAGCATGGCGCCTTTAACACCCATTACCCGGTAGCTTCTGACTATGATTTGAATATCCGTTTTTTCTGTAACCCGGCAATTGTCACCAGGTATATCAATTGTAATATAGCAGTTTATCATTCCGGCGGTTTCAGTGCCGATAAGATAGATGAAAACTTTTGGGATGACTTTAAAACAGTGATGCAGGAAAAATTTTCTGCTTATTTACCGAAGAAGGAAATATATGGACGCTTAGGTTTTTACTGCTGGTATAATATGCAAAAAGGGAAATACATAAAAGCAATGAAGCTCTTTTTTAAAATATACTTTAATACCCGGAGTGTACATTTCGTTAAGCATTCTGTGAGCCAGTTAATAAAGAGCTTTAAGCAGTAATGGGCCAGGTAATTATTTCAGTAATAGTTCCGGTATATAATGCTGAAGCATATATAGAACAATGTATTGTTTCCATCCTTGATCAAAGTTTGAAAGAAATAGAAGTAATAATAGTGAATGATGGATCTACAGATAGCAGCAAAGACATCATACTGAAATATTGCAAAAAAGATGACCGGATTGTATTTGTTGATTCAGTAAATAAAGGAGTAAGTGCTGCCCGCAATGCAGGTATCAAAATAGCAAGGGGGGCATATATAGGATTTGTAGATGCCGATGATTATGCAGAGCCGCTGATGTACGAAACTTTATATGCAGTTGCGCTGAAACACAAAGCCGGATTGGTTATATGCAACGCCAGCATGGTGGAGAATGGAATTAAAACGAGGCCACGCTTGCATTTACAGGATGAAGTAATTACAACCGGTAAAAACACCGGCGGTATGATGGTTGATTTTTTGCGTTTCAAATATGATTTTGCTAACTGGAATAAAATATATTCAGCACCCGTGATACAAAAGCACGGTATCCTGTTTGATGAAGCAATGAGTATGTGGGAAGATATTCTGTTCAACCTTACCTGTATTCAGTTTGCTGAAACGGTGGTAGTATTAAAGGAGCCGCTATATAATTACCGCCTGAGCACAGGCTCTATTATGACGAGTACAAATAATGGCTTTAGCAGGTATTATAATTTGTTCTATCAGCGGTTTGTAGCCTTTTGTAAAAGGAATGTTTTGAACGATCAGTTAATAGTTTTTAAGCAGGAGCTTTCTCAAAATGCTATACCTACCATTATACTTTTTATTTTCAGGTCCGCTGGTTTAAAGCCCGGATTTAAATACCTTTTAAGAAATCTTCGATACGAATTACGGGAATTAAACCCGGAAATATACCTGTTTGATAAAAAGCAAATTTCGTATAAGGGAATCAAAGGATGGCTGCTGCAGGGAAAAAGGGTATCGGCATTTTCGTTATTCTATTTACTGGAGTTGCAGATAAAAAACAAACTACGCCCTTTTAAGCATTATATGTTTCAAAATGAAACTATTACATTAAACTTTGGAAAAGATCAGGATTAAATTTGGAGATTTTTGGCATGACTTCGATCCGAAGGATAATATGTTTACCAGGGTATTGTCCACAAAATTTGAAATTGAATTTTCAGATGATCCTCAGTACTATTTTTTTACCCATGCATACAATGGGAAGAGGGATTATTTAAATTATAAATGCCACCGTATATTTTTAGGATGGGAAAATGAAAGGGCTGATTGGGCAAGTTGTGATTATGTATTGGATTCAGATTTTTATGCAAACAATCCCCGTCATAAACGTTTCCCGATATGGGCGGCATGGGATATGAAACGGCTTTGCCAGCCAAAGGATGTTAACAATTTTGCAGGTAAAAAGAAGTTTTGCTGTATGGTTGTTTCCAACCCAAATGCAAAGGAACGCATTGCTTTTTTTCATGAGCTTTCAAAATATAAGCAGGTTGATTCCGGGGGGAGGCATTTAAATAATGTGGGTTATTCTATAGATAATAAAATGGACTTTATAAAGGATTATAAATTTGTAATCTCTTTTGAAAATTCATCTTATCCAGGTTATACTACTGAAAAATTGATTGAACCAATGCTGGTGAATTCCATTCCTATTTATTGGGGTAACCCAAAAGTGGGTTGCGATTTCAATAAAAAAAGTTTTATCAATATAAAAGATTTTACTTCTTACGCCAAAGCGATAGAGCATATCATTGAGTTGGATAATAACGAAGATAAATATTTGGAGATGTCTGCACAACCCTGGTTAAACCATAACAAAGTACAGCGGGAGTTTACAGAAGAAGGGCTCTCTGATTTTTTGGAATATATGATCAGGGATAGTAAAACAAAAAGGCCGGTTGGCAAATCGTTTTATAAAATGAATAGGCATAAAGCTTCACTTTTTGCATACAAACTAAAATGGGTGGCCATGCAGAAATTGGGAATGCAAACAGGGTTTCGTTAAAAAAGAATATTAAAATTATGAGTATGAAGTCATTTCTTAAAAAGTCTTTTAAAAAAATAAGGCCGGTTTATAAAATCTATAAAGTTTTTATGGATTGGAAAAACAGGGATCCTGAAATTCATGATATTCCGGATATGTTGACGAAGCGAAACGATATGTTGGCAATAATAAATGAGTACGATAAAGCAAGTACTTTTATTGAAACAGGAACATGCTTTGGTGATACAATTGAATTTTTTAAAAATAAGTTTGCAAAACTTTATTCGATTGAGTTAAGTGAAGATCTTGCCAATAAGGCGATTAAAAGATTTTCCGGTGATAAAAATATTGTAATTGTACAGGGAAATAGTGCAGAGCAGTTGGGTAATATTCTTAAAGAAGTTGAAACGACTTGTGTGTTTTGGCTGGATGGTCATTATTCAAATGAGTTTTGGGTTGGTGATGAATATATTGTAACAGCAAGGGGGAAAAAAATCACACCTATATTAGAAGAACTTTTACATATTGCTAAACATAAAGTTAAGAACCATATAATACTTATTGATGATGCCCGGTTGTTTACAGGACGGCACGAATATCCTACGATTGCAAAAGTTAAAAGAATTGTTTCAAAAAAATTTCCCCGGCATCTTTTTGAAATTGAGAAGGATATTATAAGAATTCTTCCCGGAAAGTAATCAATGAAAATTCACTTTTTATCATTTGCATCACCTGCTTTTTATGATAGTTTAAAAAGGATAGGGGATGAAGCAAACAAATCAGGTTTTTTTGATACTGTAAATTGTATCAGGTCAAATGATTTGCCACTTCTTTACAGGTTAAAGAATATCTTTTTACTAAATAGATTTACCCGGGGATATGGATATTGGATGTGGAAAAGTTATGTTGTAAAATTGTGGTTAGGGAAAATTGCGGAAGGTGATATTTTAATGTATGCTGATGCAGGTTGTACTATTAATGTTGAAGGCAAAGCCAGGTTTTATGAATATATTGATATGCTTGTTTCATCTGATTATTCTAATCTTTCTTTTCAATTGACACAGTTAGAAAAGGAATATACGAAAGGAGATTTATTAAAATATTTAGGATTTGAATGTAATGAAGCAATGAAGAACTCTGGGATGCTTGTTGCAAACGTGTTTTTTTTAAAGAAAGATTCCCGGTCTGTAAAACTCATTGAGGAATGGTATTCTATTTGTCATTTTCAAAGACACCTTCTTAATGATTCACCTTCTGGTTATCCCAACGATCCTGCATTTGTTGATCACCGTCATGACCAGTCAGTATTTTCATTATTAAGAAAATCCAAAGGAAGTTTGATACTTACCGATGAAGTGTATTTTGAGAATTGGGATGCTAATAAAAGATTTCCTATGCATACAAGAAGATTCAGGTAATTGTGATGACTTAATAAAGCAATAAGTAATGTTGGTAAATTAAATAATATGATTAAGAAAGTTTTGAAAAAATTCCTAAAGAGAAAGTATCAACAGGCTCAGAGCTTCCTTTCCGGAGGTGACATAAATGATTATGCAAAGATTTATCATACAGATAAAATTGACGTGTACCATACTTTTGCCGGGAAAAATTACCTGGATATTTATAGTAAGTATTTGAGCCCATTGAGGGAATTGAATATAACAATGCTTGAGATAGGCATAAAGGGGGGAGCTTCATTGAGGACATTCAGGGACTATTTTTCAAATGGTAAGATTATAGGATTGGATATTGATCCGGCAACTGCATTTGTGGAAGATAGAATAACCACCTACATCGGCAGCCAGGGTTCAGCGGATGTGATTGATAAAATATTTAATGAAAACCCTTCTGTAAATGTAGTGCTGGATGATGGGAGCCATGTTAATGAATTAACCATCGCCTCCTTTGCGTTAATTTTTAACCGTTTGCAAAGAGGCGGTTATTATATTATTGAGGATTTGGTTTGCTCTTATTTTGAGGACACTTTAGAAGATGGAATTAAAGTTGGTAACTGGCCGGGAATGCATCTGAATGATCCTTCTGTTGAGTTAATTAACAGACGTTCAGATATGAATGCATTTTTTCTTAACCTCATAAAAGAAATGGACCATGGCAGAGGTGAAATAGAATATGTTCATTTTTGGTCCCAGGTATGTGTGATAAAAAAAATTGATTGATATAATTATTACCTTTTTAAACTTCAGGAAATATAATTTACGGATATGTTGGTAAGCGTAATAATGACAGCATATAACCGTGAAGTATTTATTGCAGAGGCTATCGAAAGTGTACTTGCTTCTGTATATCCTCATTTTGAATTAATCATTGTGGATGATTGCTCATCAGATAATACGGTAATTATTGCCAGGAAATTTGAAGCAATAGATTCAAGAGTTAAGGTGTATGTGAATGAGAAAAACCTTAACCAGTTTCCCAATAGGAACAGGGCAGCAGGATATGCAAATGGTGAGCTGCTAATGAATGTAGATTCGGATGATACAATGAAGCCTGATGCGATTGAGTATATAGTAGCTCAATTTAAAAAATTCCCCGATGCTAAATTTGCCACCATTTATGGGCAGCATGATGTGAAGGAAACAGTTTGTTTAAGCCCGGAAGAAAATATAAGGAAACACTTTTTTAAAAGTGATCACTTACATGTAGGCCCCGGAGGTACAGTAATCAGGAGAGATTATTTTTACGAGATTGGAGGGTTCCCCGAGTGTTACGGCCCGGCAGGTGATTCCTTTTACAATATAAAGGCAGCCGCAAATGGGGACACATTGTTGTTGCCCTATTTTTATTACAACTATAGGATTCACGGCAACCAGGAGCTGGACAGAAAAGAGAGTTACTTACTCAATAATTATTTGTATTTCCAGGATGCTGTTGTTTTACCTGAATTGCCATTATCAGCGGCTGAAAGGAAAAAACTTTTAGCGATTAGCAAGAAAAAATTCCTTATCAATATATTGGTTTATTATAAAGAAACGAAAGACATTAAAAGAATACGGGAAGCATGGAAGAGGGCGGGCTTTGGTATTAAGGAAGGGTTTATGATGATGCGTCAAATATATAAAATAGTACTCTTCAAAAAGTTGCCCAATAGCTTTGGTAAGCAAACAGTATAAATGATTTTGCTATAAATGAAATTACTTCATAAAGTATATAACAAGTTTTTTGACCGGGCTTTCTTTTCTCAAAAAGTTAGCTATGCTCAGTGTGGTGAAGATTTGATTGTTGATTTTTTACTTACCTGGAAACTAAATATTAAGAACCCAACTTATCTTGACATTGGTGCTCATCATCCTCATAATTTAAGCAATACCTACTTATTTTATAAAAAGGGTTGCCGGGGTGTTTGTATTGAGCCTGACCCGTTGCTGTATGATCACATAAAAAAAATGAGGCCGAAGGATATTAACATCAATAAGGGTGTTGGCTTTAATGCAGAAAATGAAGTTGCTGATTTTTATATAATGGAATCGAAAGCACTTAATACCTTTTCGAAAGAAGAAGCAGAAAGGATGAGCAGGGATGAGAATATTGGCATTGTTGAAATAAAGAAAGTTGAATTAATAAATATCAACACTGTGCTGGATAATTATTTTACTAACCGTGAGGTGGATTTTTTAAGCATAGATGTCGAAGGGCTTGATTTGCAGATTTTAAAAAGTATAAACTTTAGTGCCCACAAGCCTAAAGTTATTTGTGTGGAAACCATTGCATTTACTACATCTAATAAAATCATAAAGCAAGATGATACAGTTAATTTCTTACTGGATAACGGCTATTTCTGTTACGCTGATACTTCTATAAATTCAATTTTTGTACGAAAGGATTTAACATAGTTTATTGTGGAATTTCAAATAAGAAATGTTTAGATTTTGACAAATAAAAATACTAGCCTCGTAACGATTGGAATTCCAAATTATAATTATGCCAGTTACATTGAACAGGCACTTGATAGTGTGGTAAATCAAACCTATGAGAATATTGAACTTATTATTGTAGATGATAATTCTACTGATGATTCATTAAGTGTTATTAAAAATTGGGTGGAGAACTATAAAGGAAATAAGGCAATAAAATTAATCTGTAATGCTGAGAATGTTGGGATATCAAAAGTGAGTAATATTATTTTGAATAATGCGGCAGGAACATATTTCCAGGCTTTGGATGCAGATGATATTCTGTTACCAGGGAAAATAGCTGCACAGGTTTCTTTAATGGAAAATAATAAAAATGCGGCTATTGTATATTCTAATACTGGTATTATCAATGAAACTGGTAATCTCTTAAATACTGATTATTTGGAAAGGATTGGATATAGTAATAAGAAAATGCCGCAGGGTAAAGTACTCGAACAATTATTTGACTTTAATTTTATCCCAAATTCATCTGTATTAATTAATACAAGCTATGCTAAAGCAGTAGGTGGTTTTGATGAAGGTATTCAGGTGCAGGATTATTATTTATGGTTGAAATTATGCGAAAAGTATGAAGTGATTTTTATGCCGGAAATAACGGCTCACTACCGGTTGCATGAAACTTCCTTATCTAATAAAGTGTCAACCAACGTTAACAGTATTGCAGGTGAATTGGCACTTCTTTACCGGTATTATAAAAGTGGTAGTTTGGAACGAAAAAATAAGATCAAAAAAAATATACATCACTCTGCTGCATATTTATACCAGTTGAAAAGCCCTGCTGCAAAATACTGGCTAAAAAAGGATATGTTATTAAACCCGGGCCTTAAAACTATAAGTTATTATTTAGCTTCGAAAATAGGTATCCCTTTTAGTTTTATAAACAAAATAAAATCCGTACTACCGGGGTAATCAATTTAGTATGGGTAATAATTTTATTATTTATTTTTTAGCCTTTGTTATTACGTATAAAATGATGCCAATTGGTATGCGGTACAAGTGAGTGACACAACGATGTTGAGCATTGATAAAATGCTGGTTAAAAAATAATATTGCGAATTCCTGATTTTTTTCGTGAATGCCATCAAATACTTCAGTTGGTATTCCTAATAATTAATTTAAAAAGCTTAAAAACCTGGTTAGCGAAGGGGTAAAATGAAAAGCATATTGTATATATTTTTTAAAGCCTTAAGGAAATTGAAAGGGTACCATCACCAGCTTTTTATTAAGCTCAGGTTGTCCTATTATTATCATATTTCAAAACAACGTTTTGTTATTAAACCTTCAATTATTATCGGGAAAAGGTTTTCAATCAATACAGATATTACTGCAACGTTTATTGATATTAAAGATAAAGTTTGGATAAGGGATGATTTTCATATCAGGATGGGCAATAGTGGCAAACTGCAAATTGGTGAAAATTGTTTTTTTAATAACTATTGCTCCATCAACTGCCTTGGCAGTATTACAATTGGTAACGATTGCCAGTTTGGAGAAAATGTATTTATCTATGATCACAACCATCGTTATCAGGATAAAACGAAACTGGTATCTGCACAAGGCTATGATGTTGGGTCAATAAAAATTGGCAATAATTGCTGGGTAGGTTCTAATGTAACCATCTTAAAGGATGTTGAAATTGGCGATAATGTGGTGATAGGTGCAGGCAGTACAATTTATAAATCAATCAGCTCAAATACAACGGTTGTCAATCATCAAAACCTTGTAATAAAGCAAACTCCTTAACTCCTCAGTCAGTTTCATTTTCTTTATCGTGATAAGGGAATGATCCATGGATTTCGTCTCCAATGAAAATACTCTTTTGTCTCAATCATTTTTTACCTGATTATGTAGCTGGTACGGAGGTATATACTTTTAACCTTGCGAAATATTTAAAAGCAGGCGATACAGATGCGGTTGTGTTGATTCCAAATTTGGGTAGTGTTGTGACCGAAGAATATTTGTATGAGGATATAAAGGTGATCAAGTATGCAGAGAACAGCATTGAAGACAGAAATATGATAATGGGAAAAACAAAGCCCGATGGAGTAGAAGCATTTATACAAATAATAAAAAATGAGCAACCGGATATTGTTCATTTCCATGAGTTGGCACCGGGCAGGGGCATCAATATTTTTCATGTGGAAGCGGCCTGGTTGCTAAAGAAAAAAATTGTACTTACCTGTCATGTTGCAAATTATAGTTGTAATACAGGCAACCTCAAATACAAGGATACCAGCTACTGTGATGGTAAAATTGAGATAATGAAATGTACTGCCTGTTCTTATCATGCCAGGGGTATTGATGATACAAAAGCAACCATGATTAAAGCTGCTGCCGGCCTGGTGTATTCGGCAGGCATTGATACAACTAACTGGAATAATTCGCTGGGCACGGCACTCGGGTTTCCTTTTATGATAGCCACGAAAAGGAAAGATCTTTTGAGGCTGGCAGATATGGTGGATAAAATTGTTGTACTAACAAAGTGGTATAAAAAGATACTGGAAATAAATGGCGTTTCACCTTCCCGGTTATGTTATATAAGCCAGGGCTTGCCGGGTGAAGGTGCAAAAGCAAAGACTTCTTTCGGCAATGTGGAGCTACCCTTAAAATTAGTGTTTATTGGAAGGATCAGCTATCTGAAAGGTGTGCATTTATTATTAAATGCTTTGCAGCAATTGCCGGATAATACAATATGCCTGGATATTTATGGCCCTGACAGGGAAGATGAATACGCAGTAAACTGCAGGCAGTTAGCCACCCAGATGAATAATGTTAATTGGATGGGGAGTATTGATTCTAATAAAGTAATTGAGATGTTATCAGGCTATGATTTATTGTGCCTTCCATCTACTTTTTCTGAAATGAGCCCGTTGGTAATACAGGAGGCATTTGCTGCCGGTATACCGGTGCTGGCAAGTAATGTGTATGGAAATGCGGAGCAAATTGAAGATGGAGTAAATGGGTGGTTGTTTGAGTTTAAGTGCAGTGTTTCATTAAAGAAGAAACTGGAGATGCTGATACAGGAGCCCCGGTTAATAGATGAAGCTAAAAAAAATATCCCCGAAGTAAAGTCATTTGAGGAAGTTGCAATTCAATATGCGGAATTATATGCTAAGATGATTAAGCCACAAAGGGACTAAGACAAAAAATTAAAGCCACGAAGGCACTAAGGCAAAAGATAAAAGCCACAAAGGCACCACGGCACGAAGGAAGAAAAGAAGATGAAATGCACCAAGGCGCAAGTTTGTTGTTTCTTTTTTGAAAAGAATTCACTAAAACCAAATTCAAAATATGTACACTGAACTATCAGAATATGAAGAATATTTAGGGAAGTCTATAGTGGATGCTGCTTTTAAAGTACACAAAGAATTGGGGCCCGGATTGTTGGAAAAGATATACGAAGCTTGATTTTGTTATGAGCTTGAGAAAAAGGAAATTCCATACCAGCGACAAATGGAGTTGCCAATATATTATGATGGTAAGATTTTTAATGAAGGATTGAGGTTAGACGTGTTTGTGGATGAGACCGTAATTTGCGAACTAAAAGCCAGGGAATCGATGAATGCATTATGGACTGCACAAATATTAAGTCATCTTAAACTTACGCAACTAAGGTTGGGATACCTGATCAATTTTGATGTGCCACTAATAAAGGATGGTATTAAACGCTTTATCATCTAAAGCTTTGGGCTAGCAAAATCCACAAACGCACTAAGACACAAAGACAAGAATAAAAGCCACAAAGCCACTAAGGTGCAAAGGCAAGAATAAAAGCCACAAATTCAAATGCTATTGATAGAAGTGTATTTCCTTCGTGTCTTCGTGTCTTTGTGGCAAAAAAAGGTTATTAATAGAAATGTATTTCCTTCGTGTCTTCGTGTCTTTGTGGCAAAACGTTTTGTAATTAATTATTTCCTTCAACTCTTTGTGGATACCCAATGCAGCATACCCCCAAAATAGCCATCGTAGTTTCTCATCCTATTCAGCATTTTTGCCCGCAGTATGTGAGCTTTGCGGAAAATAAAAGCTGTGCAGTAAAAGTGTTCTTCGGGTCAGCGCTTGGGTTTAAAAAATACATGGATGTAAATTTTAACCAGGAGATATCATGGAGCAACCTTGAGTTGGATAAATTCGATCATGTATTTTTAAATGGTCATGCTGTTATACAGGCAGATAAAAACCTGGATGCTGAAATATTGGAAAATGAGTTGGCATCCTATCAGCCTGATTTGATGATAGTATATGGATATTTTCAAAAATTGCAGCGCCGTGCCCGGCAGTGGGCCCGGGATAACAAAGTACCCATTGCATATATTGCAGACAGTGAGTTTCGGCAAAAAAGAAATGTTTTAAAAGAATTGATCAAATCAATATTTCTACGCAGGTACTTTTCAAGTGTTACTTATTTTCTTACTGTTGGTAATGCCAATGAAGCATATTATTTAAAGCATGGGATAAATAGCGAAAAGTTTATTCGCATGCATTTTCCCATTGATGCTAAACAATACCTTGCCAGCTACCAGCATCAACAATCATTGCGAAACACAATAAGAAATCAGTACGGCATTGCAGAAGATGCGATCGTAGTTTCAGTAGTAGGAAAATTATCCCCATGGAAAAATCAGGATCATTTAATTGAGGCAATAAAGTTATTGGAAGGTGAGGGCATTTATCTAACTGCTTTTATATTGGGTTCCGGTGAAATGAAGGATGCCTGGCAGCAAAAGGC
>JANMVB010000440.1:0-2955 GCA_031392305.1 Ferruginibacter sp. | reverse complement strand
GATTTTAATCGGTAAATGCTTCATGCAATTTACAAAAAAACCAATAGTAGGGATTGCACCTTACAAATAGTTAAAAACAAAACTAACAATCAACAAATTAAAATTAATGCCGAAAAAGCCGGTATCAAAAATTTATAAATTATGAAATTGAAGTTGACCGGAAAACAAATCCGCAACATTGGCTACCCCGAAGGACCAGTTGTAAGCGTCGCCATGCATACCATGGGTACATACTTTAAACACCATACAGAAGAAGCTGCTTTGCAAATATTAAAAGATGTATTGGCAAGACCGGAGGTTTATTTACAACATGAACTGTTAGCAAAAATTGCGGAAAAGTTAATTGAACCAGCGGAGGAAATAGTGAATGAAATTGCCCTAAACCAGGTTGGTACAGGTTATAAAGTATATGGTGCAAGCCAGATAGAAGAGGGTGCCATACAACAAATGGAGATTGCCTGCAGGCTGCCGGTAACTGTTGCGGGTGCTTTAATGCCTGATGCACACCAGGGTTATGGCTTGCCCATCGGCGGTGTACTGGCAACCAACAATGCCATCATACCTTATGCGGTTGGCGTGGATATTGGCTGCCGCATGTGCCTGAGTATTTTTAACCTGCCCGCAACCGAACTTGAAAAAAAGGCTTCCTTTTTTAAGCGTGAATTAATTGCCCATACCTTGTTTGGTGCCGGTCGTGATTTTAGCACCAATGAAATTAATGGTGGCTTAACAGAACATGAAGTAATTGAGCGGAAAGAATTTAAAGAGATTGCTTTTTTAAACAGCCTGCAAACAAAGGCAGCCCGGCAGTTAGGCTCTTCCGGTAGTGGCAATCACTTTGTTGAATTTGGCGAAGTGGAAATTACAGATGCAGGCAATCCGATGGGTTTGGCCGTGGGTAAATATATTGGTTTACTAAGCCATAGCGGTAGCCGTGGGCTGGGTGCAAATATTGCCAATCATTACACAAGAATTGCGATGGAGAAAACTGTATTGCCCAACGAAGCAAAGCACCTGGCATGGATGGGGCTTGATACGGAAGAAGGAATGGAATACTGGCTGGCCATGAATTTGGCCGGTGATTATGCAAGTGCCTGTCACCATACCATTCATAAAAAAATAGCTACGGCAATTGGTGAGCAGCCCATCAGCACAATAGAGAACCACCACAATTTCGCCTGGAAAGAAATGTATGAAGGCAACGAAGTTATTGTACATCGAAAAGGTGCTACACCGGCTGCTAAAAATGTATTGGGTATTATTCCTGGTAGCATGACAGCGCCAGGGTTTATTGTAAAAGGTAAGGGTGAAGCAGCTTCTTTAAATTCTGCAAGCCATGGTGCCGGCAGAAAAATGAGCCGCACTAAAGCGCTGGCAAATATTACGCATAATGGTTTAAAAAACGTACTAAAAGAATATGGTGTTACACTAATTGGTGGAGGTTTGGATGAAGCACCATTTGCATACAAGGATATAGAACAGGTGATGAAAAGCCAGCAAACACTTGTAGATGTATTGGGAAAATTTTATCCAAAGATTGTGCAGATGGATGGTAGTGATCCGCACAGGCAGAGAAACAGGGGTAAGGATGTAACGTAAATATTTTTCTCAATATGCGAATGGAGATATTGATGTAAAAGTATAGCGTTGCTTTTTTTAAATGGCAGGAAAAGTTCCACATTGGTATGCGGTAAAAGAGGGCGACGCAACAATGATCATAAAGGGTTCTGATGCCCGGACAAAAAGAAAAATAAATGCTACCTGAAAGTTTGTTGGCGTTTTAGCTTAAATTAAAAAAGCCGTTCCTTGCGGAACGGCTTGTATTTACTAACCCATAAAAACCAACACGTTATCTAAGCTGCCTGCATCTCTGCAATCTTGGCCCTGATCTTTGCTTCTATCTCTTTTGCCATTTCCGGATTATCCAGCAGCAATTGCTTAACAGAATCCCTGCCCTGCCCTAATTTATTTGCATCATAACTAAACCAGCTTCCGCTTTTTTGTACTACGCCCATTTCTACACCCATATCAATAATTTCCCCTGTTTTTGAAATGCCCTCACCAAAAATGATATCAAACTCTGCAGTACGAAATGGCGGCGCAACTTTATTTTTTACAACTTTTACTTTTACCCGGTTACCTATCGCTTCATCGCCGTCTTTTATTTGTGCCATGCGGCGAATATCCAATCTTACGGAAGCATAAAATTTTAACGCATTTCCGCCTGTTGTTACTTCAGGGTTACCAAACATTACGCCTATCTTTTCTCTCAATTGATTAATAAAAATGCAACAGCAATTTGTTTTAGAAATGGTAGCGGTGAGTTTACGTAAAGCCTGGCTCATTAACCGGGCATGTAATCCCATTTTACTGTCTCCCATTTCACCTTCAAGTTCGCTCTTAGGCACCAATGCTGCTACGGAATCTATTACTACTACATCTACAGCACCTGATAAAATGAGGCGATCGGCAATTTCCAGTGCCTGCTCACCATAATCGGGCTGAGATATTAAAAGAGGTCGTGTTTGGGGCGAAAGTGGAACTGTGCAATGCAGAAGGCCATTCCCGAACCTATCGAATCGTCGGTGTGGACGAAATCGAATCTGATTCGAGTTGCGTAAGTTGGATGTCGGCAATTGGGAAAAGCCTGTTCGGTGCCGTCACAAGCCAACGCGTGATGCTGGACGTGGACGGAGAAACCAAGGCTTTCACCATCGTCCGCATAAATTACTGCACGAAAAACGGTGACTCGTGAAGAGGGATGCAGATTTCAAAGTCCACCCGCCTTGCCTGTGCGATTCTGGAGCGCCCCACTTCTCAATAAACGTATCGCCTCCTGCCGCAGATGGCTTTCACGCGACCATCGCGCTCTCCATCGCCGCCACGCTTTAAACGCAAACGCGGCGACCTCTAGCCAGGGCTGCGAAGCGTTGGCTCGCGATCCCAGATGCGGCC
>JANMVB010000418.1:0-5151 GCA_031392305.1 Ferruginibacter sp. | reverse complement strand
TGCCAAAGGCAAATCAATTGATGCAATAGAAGCGGGTGCCAGGCATATAGAAGATGCGATAGATTGCTGCGTGGGCCTTGGCGGGTATCCCGACCGGGATGGCATTGTAACCCTGGATGCCTGCATTATGGATGAACATGCTAACTGTGGTGCAGTTGCAGGTTTGGAGCAAATAAAGCATCCGATTTCTGTTGCAAGAAAATTGATGGAAACTACACCCCACGTACTGTTGGTAGGCAATGGTGCACAGCAATTTGCATTGGAAAATGGTTTTGCAAAAGAGCCTTTAAAGCTTTCGGATAGCGCAGAAAAAGCTTACAAGGAATGGCTGAAAAAAAGTGAATACAAACCAATTATTAATATTGAAAATAAAAAAGCCAATGGTCCCTTTGCACCAATTTTTTTTCCCGATGGTACAGCCAATCATGATACGATGGGGTTGATAGCAATGGATGCTGCAGGCGATATTTCCGGTGGTGTTACAACCAGTGGCATGGCTTTTAAATTGCATGGTCGTGTGGGTGACTCTGCCATCATCGGTGCAGGATTATTTGTAGATAATAAAGTAGGTGCTGCTACCAGTAGTGGTGTAGGTGAAGAAGTAATCCGCATCTGCGGTACCCACCTCGTTGTTGAATTTATGCGGCAGGGCAATAGCCCGGAGATGGCTTGTAAAAAAGCAGTGGAACGCATTGTAAAAAGAGACCCGGCTAAAGCAAAAACATTACAGGTAGGTTTTTTAGCCATGAACAAAAAAGGGGAATACGGAGCTTATGCCATTCAGAAAGGATTTGTGTTTTCGGTTAAGAGTGGCAATGAGAATAAAATTCATGATTCGAAATATTTGGTTTAGGGTTTTCGGTTTTCGGTTTATAGTGTAGGGTAGAATTTATCAAAAGAAAAACAATTAATAACCCGTAACCCTCTTAACCCGTAACAAATTTTAACGCACTATGCCTTTTCTTCTTGAAGTAATTGGTTTTAATATTGAAAGCTGCATAATAGCCCAGGCAGCCGGTGCCCAGCGCATTGAATTGTGTGATAACCCAGATGAGGGAGGCACCACCCCTTCGTATGGTTTTATAAAAGCAGCAAGAGAAATTCTTTCGATAGAATTGTATCCCATCATACGGCCACGGGGTGGCGACTTTTTATATACGGAGGCTGAATTCGGGATAATGCAAACCGATGTGCAAATTTGCAAAGATCTCCGATGCGATGGCGTCGTAATTGGAATGCTGCTCCCTGATGGTACAGTTGATAAAAAAAGATGCAAACACCTGGTTGACCTTGCCTATCCAATGGGGGTAACTTTTCACCGGGCATTCGACAGGACCAATGACCCATTTATTGCAATGGAGGATATTATAGAAATTGGCTGTGAGCGCATACTTACCAGCGGGCTAAAGCCTACTGCAACAAAAGGTGCAGATTTAATCAATCAATTGATACAGCAGGCGGATGATCGGATCATTATCATGCCGGGTAGCGGCATACGATCAGATAATATCGCTGATGTAGTTGAAAAAACAGGCGCTGTTGAATTGCATACTTCTGCGAGGAGTTTTGCAAATAGCCGCATGCAATTCACCAATATGGAAATGAATGAAAAACTGCAAACGGTTTTAGCGGATGAAGCAGAAGTAAAAAGGATTATTGAAATATTATCACAGACTAAGGAACCCACTGGCAACACTCCCGAATAATTTTATATAACAAATGATACCAGTAATCTACAACCTGCGTGAAGAAATTTTAAAGGAACATTCAAAAGCTCAATGCAGTAAAATTGTGGAGTGGGTTGGTAATAATCAAAAACGGTTTGATGAATTGTTGCAGTTGTTTTTACATGATGATTACCGGGTAACGCAAAGGGTTGGCTGGCCGCTTAGTTATTGTGTAACAGCTCAACCGGTATTTATAAAAAAATCAATTGGAGCACTGATTGGCAATTTAGAAAAACCGGGGATACATGATGCGGTTAAAAGAAATACCATTCGTTTATTTCAGCATATTGATATCCCCAAAAAATACCAGGGCAAATTAATGGATACCTGTTTCAGGTATGTTGAATCGCCTACAGAAGCGGTGGCCATCAAAGCATTTTCATTAACAGTGCTGGGCAAGCTTGCAAAATTGTACCCCGAAATATTACCTGAAATAAAATTATTGATCGAAGAACAAATGCCCACCCAAACACCGGCATTTACAAGCAGGGCAAAACACTTGTTAAAAACATTCGGCAAATCATAAAGTTTTTTTGTGCAGAATACTTACGGGTGAACCTTCCGCCACAAAAACAGAAGCAGGTACTGCACCCTGCAACATAGAAAATCCTTTGCCATAAAGTGCTGTAAAATCACAATCAATCAGATAGTCTTTTACTGCAAATACATTCCATGCAGGATGTATTACTTCATATTCAAATGTAGCCCGCTCACTATATTTTGAGTAGCCCCAGTAATGTTCTGCAATAAATTCTTCCTGGCTTCCGGCTACCATGGGTGTTGCATTTTTGTGAATGGTAGCCTCCAGCCTGTTCCATTTATTTTTATATTTCCAGTGATATCCCAGGTGTATGTCTGCTGCATGATGGTGTAAAAAATGTTTCATAGGCATGGTGCTGTATTTTTCATTGTACAGGTTATTGGCTACAAAACTAATGGCTGCTTTGGGTACAATTTCTTTTATAAATACAGTACCTCTTTTCCATTTTCCATTATCGTTGTACCGCACATAAAAGCGAAGGTTTACTTCTTCAAAATTTATATGAAAAGGAATTTTAACGCCCAGCAATTTTGTATTGGCAAACATAAAACCTACCAGGCTTACATACGCATTGCCATTGTGTACATCCAGCGTGGTTTTATTGGGCAGGTAAGGCAACAGTACAGATGGATCTATAATGTAATTTGCCATGATCAGGTGCTTCCATTCCGCAGTTAAAAATGTTGATTTCATATTGCTGTAAACAATTTGTTTTGTATAAAGTTTAATCTGCTTTAACTATTGCCGAAAACAAATGGTGACATGCGGCTGGCGTGAGGGATAGCAACGGAAAGCCCGGTGAAGGTCTGTGCCCGGGGCTGTGCCGTACTTGCAGTGGATAGCCCGACCCGGAGGGGCACGCCCAAATAAAAATCATTGAAATAAAAACGGGCAATGTTACTTGCCCGTTTAATATTGAAATATATAACATCACCTGGTTGAACCGTTAATACAGCATGCGCACTTTAATGGTTTCTTTTACTTTTTTTAATAACTCCAGTGCATTTTTACTAAGCCCTTTATCTACATCCAATACCACGTAACCGATGGCTTCATTTGTTTTAAGATACTGGCCCAAAATGTTGATTTTATTTTTAGATAAAGTGGTATTGATCTCACTCAATACGCCGGGCACATTGTTGTGGATATGCAATATGCGGTGCGTACCTTCCTGCGGTGGCAGACTAAGTACCGGAATTGTATGCGAACCAAAGCTGATGCCTTTCTCCAGATAATTGAACAATTTGGCGCTAACATCATCACCAATATTTTGCTGTGCCTCCTGTGTGCTGCCGCCAATATGTGGTGTAAGCAATACATTGCTGAGGCCTTGTAATGGCGTGGTAAATTTATCGCCGTTTTTTTCCGGCTCCCAGGGAAACACATCAATGGCTGCGCCACCCAAATGCTTTTCGGTTAATGATTTGGCAAGGGCATCAATGTCCACTACTTCTCCCCTGGCAAAATTTATCAAAATGCTACCCTGCTTAAAATGTTTCAGCAAATTTTTATTGATGAGGTTTTTTGTAGCAGGCAATTCGGGTACATGTAAGGAAACAATATCGGCCTTTGCTACCAGGTCTTTCAGGTTTTTGCTATCTACTGCATTGCCAAGCGGCAGCTTTGTTTCGGTATCATAATAAATCACTTTCATGCCCAACCCTTCGGCCAACACACTCAACTGGCTACCTATATTTCCATAACCAATTATGCCCAGTGTTTTACCACGCAATTCAAAACTGCCCGTGGCTTCCTTTAGCCAAATACCTTCGTGGGCTGCTTTATTTTTATCAATAATCTTTCTTATTAAAATTATTGAAGCACCAATTACCAATTCTGCCACACTCCGGGTATTGCTGTACGGTGCGTTAAAAACCGCCACACCCTGTTCTGTAGCTGCTTTTAAGTTTACCTGGTTGGTGCCGATACAAAAACATCCTATCGCCTGTAATTTTTCTGCGGCGGCTATTACTTTTGCAGTGAGTTGTGTTTTGCTTCTTATGCCGACAAGGTGTACATTTTTAATTTCTTTGATGAGTTGTTCCTCACTTAAAGCACCATTTAATTTACGAACGTTTGCATATCCAGCCGTATTAAAATACTTAACTGCTACATCACTGATATTTTCCAGGAAAAGAATATTGATTTTCTCTTTGGGATAACTTGTTAATTTTTTGTCTGCCATTATTTTTACACCTTATTTTGCACAAATATATTCTATCTGAGTCTTAATATTTATGAACCAAACAATTTGTTCCCTCATGAACATATTTGCCCGTGCGTACCGTAAAATTTTATTGCCGCAATTTTCAATAATAATATTTGTTGTTGTCCGGTCTGTGACGCTATGGGCATCATCGTTGCGTCGCACTCTTGTACTATATACCAATGGGCAACTTTACCTGCATTATAATTATCAACGCAGGCAGCTTCCATTGTTTGTGCATTCATTAAAAGCATCTCCGTTTGCAATTTTATTTGCAACAATAGTTTTTGCCTCCTGCAATAGCGCCCCAAAAAACAAAACAGGAATACCCGGCATCAATACCGTAAAAATATTATTAACACCACCATCACCACTGCCGGCTGCAGAGGCACAACGGCTGCATGATGCAGCAGAGCGTTGGTATGATTCTGCCTTGGGCTCCAGGGGTTTTAACGGCGGTATGATTGTAGCAAAGAATGGCAATATTATTTTTGAAGTGTATAATGGCAATGCACATGTAAGGGGTACCGATGCCATTACCGACAGTACTTCGCTACATATTGCATCTGTATCAAAAACCTTTACAGCCATGGCCGTATTAAAGTTATGGCAGGATGGCAAGCTCAGCCTTGATGATGAGTTCACTAAATTTTTCCCGGCATTTAATTACCCCGGCA
>JANMVB010000380.1:0-5216 GCA_031392305.1 Ferruginibacter sp. | reverse complement strand
CATTTTACTACTTCTAAATATTTAGACTGCTCAAAATAATTACACCCTGAAAAAAACCGGGATAAATACCATTTTTAAATAAATATTGTTGGTGAATTATTTTTTTTCAAGCCGCCTTACCCTTAAAAAGAGTTTTGGGCTTTTTCCATAAAACAAGGTATCGAGAGTTATATTATAATGAAAATTTAAATACTCATTAATCATTTTAATATCAGCATCATTTTGAAATCTTGTTTCTGCCTTATCTGATATAAGTAGATATGATTTGGATGCAGTGTTTATTTTTTGAATAACCTGCTTTAATTCCATCGTATCTTTTATTTTTAAAAAGTAGGTACTGTCGAATTTTAAACTATCGGGTAATGCTACAATGCGGTTATTTCCTTTGTAGTAATAACTAAATGGAAGGGATATCATTTTTTGATAAAACAGGATTGGTTCTTCTTTATTTTCAATTGCAGCAATATACTTAGCTAAACCCACCTGATCGTACTCTTTTACCGAGTAGCGATAGTTTGAAATTGATATTAAAATATAATACAAACATATAGTAGCAAAAATTATCCTTCTGCTAAACAGTGAGTGTGATTTAAATAACAAGAACGCAGAAATAAAAAGTGGGAATGCAATTACTGCATACCTGTCATAATAATCTAACCCAGTTACTGCGAAAAAAAAGCTAATTAAAAGCATTAAAAAAATACCTGCAACCAATATTACATTGAACATTTCGAAATATTGCCTGTCTGCAGTTTTGTCCCTTTTATGCCATTTAAAATAAGTATAAACATACAGCAATATAAATACCCCTAAAACTGTCCACCTTATCATTCTTTCAAACGGAATAAGATTAAGTGCCAGAATAAGATTTTGAGGCGAATGAAGAGCTGTAACAATTCTTTCCGTTATTGATGTTGTAAAGGAATTAATCAGTGCCAGATCCATTGGGTTGGACTTAAATAAAGTATTGTATAAAAAAAGCAACCCAACTGGTATAGAATAAAGACAAAATTTAAAAAAAAGTTTCCAACCTTTAAAAATCAATAATGTAATACCAAGAGAAGCAAATAAAAATACATAAAGGTATTGGGTATATAACCCTGCAATACCAGTGATTACAAAGACGAACAGATAAATATTCTTCTGCTCAATATAAAATTTAAAAAAACTGTAGATTGATACCAGAGAAAGAAATAACAGAAAAGCATAAAGGCGTATATCTGTAGCAGTAGAAATTGCAAAAGGGTTTAGCAAAAACAGCATTACCAGCCATTTTGAATAGTTGGTATCTGAAACTAAGTGAACAAGCTTATAAAAAACAAAAGCGCCTAACCCAATAAAGAGTACCGAAAACAACCTTGCAAACAGGATATCTGAATTTATAGTACGCCATAATGATAGCAGCGCAAAGTACAGTGGGGGCTGCCCTTCAAAATTATACGATTGTTTAATGGCATACGATAAACTTTTTGAAGTGGTATTTAATGAACAGGTTTCATCAAGTGAAACATTTAATTGGCTGCATAAGTAAACCAAAAAAGCTGTATAAATTAATATAAACGCTATAAAGATATATTTTTTAATTCGTTCCTTATTATCAACTCCATTCATGAGTAAAGATTATTTAGTTCTTGCCGGTTACAATAAACCTGTAATTTTATTTTTATTGTTGAGAATAGCCGTATGTTTTTTAGTTAATGACGCTATCCTTATTTTGCTTTTTTAAAGATGTGCCTAAATGGAATAACTCTTCGAAATACCTTTTACTTTGAAGAGATAAAAATCCAACACTTAAAAACTGAATGGCAATTATAAAAGTAATACCCCCCACTAAAAATGATTGTGGGTTTTTTGCGAATTGCAATTCCAGGCTTTGTGAAAATGATGCTTTTTCTCCGGGGGCCAACATTGCGTTAGGTTTAGCTAAATCTGCCATTACATCATAAAATAACCATACCAATTCATATAAGGAGAGCAACATAAGAACTGAACCTATCCCTATAAAAAAAATATAGGGCCTGAAAATAAAGCCTGACATTAACCCCGAAAAAAAACTTCGTACTACTTTTAAGCTTGAGGTTCTTTGCCCGGCAAATTTGTTTTGTTCGGTCCAATCGAGATGGGCTGGTATTTCTACAATTTTTGCCCTTAGAATCATTCCTTTATAAACAATCTCGGGATTTATTTCATAATCCCGTGTTTTAAGATTTAAAGTTTGTACAAATGTTTTCCGGTAAGCCCTAACCATTCCGGTAAACGTGTGGTACTTATCTTGTGCTGCAAAACTCATAAACTTGTTTACCCAACTGCTCATAATACGTCTAAAAAATGGAACCGCAGTTACTTTACCGCCTTTCATATAAGGCGAAGCCATTACCATGTCGGCACTTGTTTCAATAAGTTTATCCACCATTACTTCAATATATTCTTCTGAATAACTTAAATCGATATCCATAACCACAATAATTTGGCCATGTGAATTATTAAATCCTGTTTTTATTGCATTGCCAAGGTTTAAATTAGTTGGGTGATGAATTACCCTTACTGCTGCATTTTTCTGTGCCAGTTCATTTGCAATTACGGCTGTCTTGTCTTTACTGCCATCATTAACAATTACTATTTCCCAATCGTACTTATGGCTTTTGCTTTCTAAATATTTTATAATAGTCCTTATATTATTTTCAAGAATTGCTTCTTCATTATAACAAGGTGCTACTATACTTATAAAAGGTTTATTACCTGTTTCCATTTTAAGAGGTTAAAAACTATGTTTTGAATATAAGATTATCATCTGAATTAAAATACCGTAGTTACACGTATTCTTTTCACAAAAAAAACTGCATTAATTTAGTTTTTCAATTGCCTTTATCATTTTTTCGGTTACATTTTCCCCAAAAATATTTGATTGTTTATCAGGAACTGTAAAATTTGAAATTTTTGATGCAATGCCCTCCTTGGCTGGATTAATTAATAAATTCCATTTTTCAGTCACCGTTTCCACCCACTCCGTCTCGGTACGTAACGTAATACAGGGTTTGCAAAGTATGTAAGCTTCCTTTTGAATGCCGCCAGAATCTGTAATTATTCTTTTTGCAGCATGTTCCAATGCTATAAAATCTAAATACCCCTGTGGTTCGATCAGGAAAATATTTTTAGGTATTGTATATGTTGATGCCAGCATTTTTTTCGTACGTGGATGAACGGGGAAAATTATTTTCTCTCCCAATTGCCCCAACTCATTTAATATATGTTCCAATACTTTATTATCATCTACATTATAATGCCTGTGCAGTGTAAGCAAATTATATACTTCGTTCTGCAATTGCAGATTTTTTACTGCGGTTGATTTTGCTAAAGCTATTTCGATACTATTTTTCATGGTATCCACCATTATATCACCAGTAAAAAAAGTACTGCTTCCCAATCCTTCCCTGTTTAGGTTATCCACCGCAGTTTGGGTAGGGGCAAAAAGGTATTTAGAAATATGATCGGTAACAATTCTATTAATTTCTTCGGGCATAGTTCTGTTATAACTTCTTAATCCGGCCTCGATATGTATTATGGGAATGTTTAATTTTGCAGCAATTAATGCGCCTGCAAGTGTGGAGTTGGTATCCCCAAATACAATAATAACATCAGGTTTTTTTTCTATCATTGCCGCTTCAAGTTTCAGCATCATTTCTGTTACCTGAAGGGTTTGATTGCCGCTGCCCACTTCTAAATGAATATCGGGTTTTCTTATTGCAAGATCGATAAATATTTTTTCGCTCATTGCATAATCATAATGCTGGCCGGTATGTACAATAAACTCCTGATGTGCCCCTGCAGCAAGTGCTGCTGATAGCGGAGCAAGTTTTATAAATTGCGGCCTGGCGCCTACTATGGAAAAAATTTTCATTATCTCTAATTCGCCTCCGGCGATTTTTCGTTAAGGTTATCTTTAAAATGTTTTGAAAAAGCAGACATAGGCAGTAACTCAAAATTCTTTTTCAGCATTGTAATGGCTGTTTCAAATACTTCTAATTTTTTTTCACTCTTAATATTCATCCCCGGAAAAAAAGACAGCTGCGGTACATCATCGCCTCCAATTAAATCCAGCGGATGCAGCAAATAACTTGGTGGTGTTTTTGTTATTTTGCACATAAATATTGCAAAACGTAAATACGCTTTCATTAAAAAATTTGATACCCCACTGATATATAAAAGGTAACTCTGGTGAAAAGGTAATTTAAAAATGGGTATTGTAGTTACCGGAATTTCCAGCAGTTTGGTTTTATTTTTTAAATTCCAAATGTATGGTTTAAGAGGATAAAAACCTTCTCTGAAAGAGCCGAACAATTCTTTACGGTTTTCTTTTTCTTCTTTACTAAGTTTTGATTTTGCAAAGTAATATTGCCTGAGTAACGGCGAAATATAAGTAGGCAAAGTAGATGCATCAAAAAGATAATTGCGTTTTTGCAACACTTCTAAAAGATCGCTGCTCCAGCTAAAGCCCGGACCCCTAAACATATTAGTTCTTGTTCCGGTAGCTTTTACAATAGCTTCTTCAGCCATTTCAATTTCTGCTTCTATTTTTTCTTTACTGTATGTTTTTAACCAGCTTTCGTGATGAAAGGAATGATTACCAATTTCGTGACCACGTTCAATAATACTTTGTAATACTTTGTGATTTTTTTCTATTGCCGCATCCTGCCCTACAACAAAAAAAGTAATTTTTATATCCAGCCTGTCAAATACATCTAAAAAAATGGGTACAACAATATCAAGGTATGAGGGAAAAGATTCCCATCCTTCATCGCCGTGTACTTTCATGTACGACCATTGATCATCGAGATCGAGTGAAATACTTGCCAGCATTTTTTTCTTTGCCATTATTATCCTGCTATTTCTTTTAGTTTACTTTCAGCCACTTTTATAGTTTCATTTACATTTAATGTTCCATCCATTATGTAAGAGGTATTAATGATATACACATTAGGAATAGAAGTTTTAATGTTGGGCAAATTCTGGGAATACTCTTTTTGTAATACTGTAATTACATGCCTTGCCCTTGCCACACCTACAAATTTTAAATTATCATCTGTTATCCACGGATACATTTTTTTAAAGTTTTTAATAAAGAATGTTTTTATTTCTTCATCAGAAAAATTAAATAAAGGATCTGTTGGACTTACATACTTTGGTAAGTAAACCAAATTATTATTATTAAAATATTT
>JANMVB010000363.1:0-22562 GCA_031392305.1 Ferruginibacter sp. | reverse complement strand
CACTACAGAAAGCCAGGTATTACTCGGTGAAAAAGATTTGTACGAACCCCGCTGCCGTTATTGCAATCAAAAAAATAAGTAGAAAAATGATTGCACAAGCTAAGAAGCAATGTGGCACATCGTTGTGTCACTCCCTTGTGCTGCATACCAATGAGAAGCTTTTATTACGTGATGTGTAAACCACAGAGTAAGTGTTGTATGCATAGTTTCAAGTCACATTCATTTTAATCAAAACTCTTCCAAGGGTGGTAATGATTTTGCTTTATACCCCAGCGGGGTAGCCTCTTTGTAGAAAATTGATTTGTATTTGTTTTGCCGCAAAGCGGCAACCTCTATAAAAAAATCGGGCCGTCATTAGTTGACGGCCCAACCTTTTTTAAATCCTTTGTTGTAATCCTATCTTGCAATTTCCAACTTCTTTTTTTGCAAATCATTTCCGCTAATTATCTTCAGTACATACATACCCAATTTGAATTTGCTGATATCAAGGCGCACCACATTTGTACCGGTATTATAAGCCGCCACTTTTTTCAACATCACTTCCTGCCCAAGATAATTTACCAGGCTGATAGTAGCGGTGCCACTTTCAGCAACCTCGAAGGATACTGTAAAATTGTTTACCGCCGGATTAGGAAACACACCCATCGGTTTGTTTACTACAATGGCTTGCCTGGTGAAAGGCGCACTGGTAGTAAACTGTGCACTGGCGTAAGGGCTTGAACCTGATGAACAGTTTGCCCTTAGCGTGTAATCGTAAGTGGTGGATGCAGTTAAACCTGTGATGTTGATAGATGTTGAAGTTGTAGCATTTGCCAGCAAAATATAGGTGGATGAAGTACTGGCTTTGTAGTACACTTTATAACTAACTGCACCACTTACCGGTGCCCAGCCAACGGTGGCAGAACTGGTAGTAATATTTGTAGCATTTAGCCCAGTTGGTGCTGTGCATGCTGTAGGTGCCGTGGTGGTAAACTGTGCACTGCTGTAAGCACTATTCAGCGAACTACAATGGGTTCTTACCCTATAATCATATAGCGTTGATGCAGATAAAGATCCAAGGTTTACTGAAGTACTGGTAGTATTTGTCGCAGCATTAATCCAGGTAGATGAGCTGGCAGCTTTATAATCAACTGCATAACTAACGGCACCGCTTACTGCCGACCAACTAACAGTAGCCGAACTACTTGTAATAGCCGAAGCAATTAATCCTGTAGGGGCATTACAAACTACAGGTGATGTAGTAGTAAACTGAGCTGTACTATAACTACTATTTAATGCAGAACAATTCGTTCTCACCCTCCAGTCATAAGTAGTAGTGGCCGTTAATGAAGATAAGTTAACATTGGTACTTGTCGTAGCAGTAGCCGCATTTATCCAGGTAGATGAACTGCTGGTTTTATAATCCACATCATAGCTCACTGCACCACTTACTGCAGACCAGCTTACTGTTGCCGAAGTATTAGTAATTGCTGATGAAGCCAGCCCGGTTGGTGCATTACAGGTTGATGTTCCTGTGGTTGTAAATTGTGCACTTGCATAAGCACTGTTGCCCGATGAACATTGGCTCCTCAATGTCCAGTCATAAGTAGAGGAAGCCGCAAGGCCGGTAATATTGATTGATGTAGCTGTGGTAGCATTTGCCAGCAAAATATAAGTAGACGAAGTGCTTAATTTATAATACACTTTATAGCTTAAAGCCCCGGGCACGGCAGTCCATCCAATGGTTGCACTGCTAGTGGTAGTATTAGTAGTGTTGAGGCCAGTTGGTACAGCACAACCTGCTACTGCATTTGTAGTAAACTGGGCACTGCTGTAGCTACTGCTACCGGATACACAATTAGTTCTTACCCTGTAATCATATAAAGTTGATGCGGTTAATGAAGTAAGATTTACTGATAATGAAGTGGTAGCGGTTGCAGTATTTATCCAGGTGGATGAACTGGCAACTTTATAATCCACATCATAACTAACAGCACCGCTAACTGCAGACCAGCCTACCGAAGCCAAATTAGTAGTTATTGCCGATGAAGTTAAACCTGCAGGTGCAGTACAAACTGGCGAAGTGGTGGTAAACTGGGCAATTGCATACGCACTACTTGCAGCGGTACAATTAGTTCTTACCCTCCAGTCATAGGTTGATCCCGGTGCAAGTGCAGTGAGGTTTACGCTGGTAGCAGTTGTTGCGGTAGCAGCATTTGTCCAGATGGTGAGAGAACTGAGTTTATAATCTACATCATAGCTTACAGCACCACTAACAGCAGCCCAGTTTACCGTTGCAGTTGTAGTAGTAATGGCTGTAGCAGCTAAGCTTGTAGGAGTTCCGCATACAGTACCACCAATGGTAAAATTGACATTAGATATATCAAAAAATATATTTCCCACAGCTTCTATTTTCACCCTTGCCTGGGTTGTTGGGGTAGCAGGTATCATTAAACTTTCACTGCCATCGTTTGGTGTGCTTGCTGCCAACACAGTTGGAAAGGTTTGCCCGCCATCTGTTGATAAGGAAATTTTTACTGCTGAACAATTAACCGGTGAGCCACTGCTGCCGGCAACATTCCAGGTAATTGTTTGGGCCGAGCCGCCTGCCCAGTTAACATTTGTATTTGGTGAAGTAACGGCAAAAGGCCCGGTAGCTGCTGAAATAGTAACGGTCATATTTGCGCTGTTGTTATTACCGCCACCGGCATGATTGTCACGGGCTGTAAACCTAAAACTTAAAGTTCTTGCAACGGAAGGAATTACTTCCCATTTGTTGCCATTGGTACCATCCAACACGGAAGATAAAATGGGGAAGGTCCTTGAAGGAGAAGAAAGATAATTCCTCGACCGAAAAACCGGACCGGTAACGCTTGTGGCACTTGGAACAGTGGTAGCTGAAGTACCGGTATTATATTGTTCCCAGCAATAAGTTAATACATCGCCGGCATCTGCATCAGTGCCCGTTCCGGTAAGTGTAAAAGGCGTTGACCTTGGAATGGTATAATTTGAACCGGCGCCTGCAGTTGGCGTAGCATTGCCCGTAATCGTTACTACTGCACAGGCGCCGCCACCATTACCAAGTTTTATATAATCAGTTATTTGCTCAATGCTTCTTGCATGAAAATAATCATCTCTATGCGGTTGCACATCATTAGAGCCTGTGATGCCTGCATAACCCATAATAGTAGATCCACTGCCGGGCTCCATTTGAGAACCAGTGCCTGTTTCATTGCTAAAAGTAAAAGTATGATTAGCGCCAAACTGGTGCCCCATTTCATGGGTGGTATAATCAACTACAAAAGGGTCGCCTTCAGGAGTTACATGTGAGGTGAATGCACTACCCTTAGAACCTGTTTTGCACACACAACCTATGCAGCCTGCATTGCCATTATTATTGGCGGCAGTAGCCTCTTTATGCACCAGGTGCCCAATATCATAATTTGCATTGCCAATTACTGCATCAATTGTTTGCTGGGTTTTATTATTGTACTCGTTGGTCCAGGGATCTGTTGATGGTGTTAAATATATGATGGCAGTATTGTTTGCTACCAGGTTCATGTGGATGCCGAAATCCCTTTCATAAATCATATTTGTCCTCGTCATCATTGTATTCATTGCGGCCAATACTTTAGCCTTACGCTGTGCATCCGAAGTTTCTGTACCATCGAGAAAGTATTGGGCATATTCGCCGGTACATGCAAGCGCCAGCCTGTAAGTACGTAGCCTGCCATCATCAGCGCCTCTCTGGTAGGTACCTGGCAATACGTTGGCAAATGTGGCCGTAGCAGTTTCGGGAGTAAAACACTGAAAGGTTTTTTTATAATCAATTGCATCCTTCCTCGAAAACACTACATAATACTGATCGTTTCTTTCAAGCGGATCAATGTAAATGGTATTTCTGTTGGCGGAAAGTATCATGGCATGAAAACCACGGGGAGAAAAATCAAAACGGATGATTGCTGAGGGGTCATCGATACCCCTGCCGAGATAAGATTGTATCTCAGGGTACTGTGCTGCCAATACAGGATCCATTACAGGTGAAGAAACAGCAGTGAACCTTTCTACCTGTCCATCTACAGTGGGGATAGTAAGAATAAATGAAGAATTTGCCGGAGCTATGTTTTTTTCTGAAGGTGCATTTGACAAGTCAGCCTTTAGAGATGTTTCATTCAGGCTGAATAATTTATATTCCCGTGGTTTATATTTACCCGCAAATACATTTTTATTGATTGCCTGTTCATTTACAGGGGTCCAGAAATTTTTATCCTGGGCATTTAAAATTAAACCAATCATTAAGCTGAGTGAAAATGATAAAAGTTTTTTCATGTGTGTATGTTTATTTTTGGAAAAAAAAGGTACAGAATATATACCTCAATTCTTATTTATTGGTATTATTATTTGAAACTGTGGATAAAATAAAATGGGCAGGACGTAAAATACTTTTTCGATTTTCATAAAGCCATGCGGTGTTTGGCGGGTTTAAAACTGTATCTCTTTGTTATAAGATTTATAGGTAAAGTCATTTAGTTCCAAATCCATTATTTTTTTGTTAGACTTCATTTTCTTTTTTTTCTTGATAAAAAAAAACAAAAAAAATCAAGGCTGCGAATAAAAAGGCTGAAAATTTCAACATCATCCTAAAATCAAGAAACTCGCCGCAAGTAGTAAGATACTTTGAAGGATCTGCCCGGCTCAAATAATCTTGATTTCTTAACGGATTATGTTGGAATTTTCTAGCACTTTTTATTCGAGGCCTTTGCAAAACTCTTTTGCGACATAAATGCCTTAATTTAAAATTTGTAACCTTACCAAATGAACAAAACAATTTTTGCTTTATTAAAAAAAGACCTGTTGCTGGAATTAAGGCAACAGCATAGTTTGTATGGTATCCTGTTGTATGTGGCTTCTACCATTTTTGTTTTAAAGCTTTCAATCAATGATCCGGAAGCGGAGGTTTGGAACGGATTGTTTTGGGTGATACAATTATTTGTGTGTGTGAATGCCGTAGCCAAAAGTTTTTTGCAGGAGAGCCGTGGACGCATGCTTTATTTTTATTCAATTTCAGGAGCAAAGGAATATATTATTGCCAAATTAATTTACAACAGCATGCTTATGCTCATTATGTGCCTGCTAAGCCTGGGATTATTTTTTGTGTTGCTTCATAATCCGCTGGTACATACTTTCAGGTTTGTTATGATTGTTTTTATCGGGGGCATCAGCCTAAGCCTTGTTTTTACTTTGCTTGCTGCCATTGCTGCAAAGGCACAGCAAAATGCTGCACTAATGGCCATACTTGGTTTTCCGCTCATCATACCTCAACTGCTGCTGCTGATCCGCCTTTCTAAAACTGCCTTTGGAGAAATTTTCAGGGATGGTGCTATACTACAACTTTCGCTTTTGATAGTTGGGCTGGATATTATGGTGGTGGCCCTTTCAATTATACTGTTTCCTTTTTTATGGAAGGATTAAAAAATGGAAGTTGCCATTTATAATGTGGGTAAAGATCCACATAGGTATGCGGCACAAGTGAGATCATTTATCCTTTTTATCAAAAAGAATAATTGACAAAATCATATTTACAACGATGCTGACCAGGGCTATTCTGTTTGGACAAAAAATGAATTGTGAAAATCATTTCACTTTAAAAACTTAACCTTTGAACCTCACCTGCTTTCCCCTAATTTTGCATCCATATTATTATTTACATGCGTAAAAGTTGGTGGAAAATATTAGCGGCAGTATTAATGATTTATACTTTTATTGCCGGTTTTTTAATTAGAGTTCCGGATATTGGCAACCTGAAAGAAACCATCAGGAACCTGTTTTTCCACGTGCCGATGTGGTTTGGCCAGATAATCCTGCTCACTACTTCACTTGTTTATTCCATTATTTTTTTGCGTAAGCCCAATCTTAAGCATGATATTTATGCTGAAGCATTTGCCAAAACCGGTATTTTGATGGGTGTGCTTGGCCTGCTTACCGGCGCCATTTGGGCCACTTATACCTGGGGCGAACCTTGGAGCAATGATCCCAAACAAATTGGTGTTGCCATTGCATTGCTCATATATTTTGCCTACCTCGTTTTAAGAAATGCGATACCTGATATTGATAAACGTGCCAGGGTAAGTGCTGTATATAATATTTTTGCTTACTTTATTTATTTGCCACTTATAATGATACTGCCCAGGATGGTGGAATCACTGCATCCCGGCGGTAAGGGTGTAGAGGGAAACCCGGGGTTAAATGGTGCAGACCTTGACCCTACCATGCGTATGGTTTTTTGGCCTGCAGTTATCGGATGGGCTTTGGTAGGTACCTGGATCAGCACTTTGAATATCAGGTTATATTTAATAAGAGATAAAAATTTAATTAATGCGGAATAGCATTTACTGTTTACTGTTATTACTTGGCGGCTTATTTACAAGCGCTTTTGCATTTGCCCAGGGCAACGAACAAGCGGAAGGCTTTATGCGCAGCAACGCAAAAATTTATGTAGTACTTGCCATTTGCCTTACTATTTTAGCCGGCCTTTTTTTATACCTCTTTAGCATTGACCGTAAAATTGGAAAGATAGAAGACAAGCAGTAACTGCTCTGCCCGTTAGAAAAAAAATATTAATTGATAAATAACCCTACCCTCATTTGCAGGGATAAAAATAAAATCTTTACATAGCTACTTGCCAGTTGCTATTCATTTTTAAATACGATTGCTTCATTAAAAACAATTTTATGTCAGCACAAAACCAGTATAGTTTTTTTCAGAGTGTAGAAAAAAGTTTTGACAATGCCGCCCGTTTTACCAATTGGGATATTGGCATATTAGAACAAATTAAAGCCTGCAACAGTGTGTATAGTATGCGCTTCCCCATTAAAAGAGATAATGGTACTATTGAAGTAATTGAGGCATACCGTGTACAGCACAGCCAGCATAAAACGCCCTGCAAAGGTGGTATCCGTTTTAGCGAAGAGGTGAACCAGGATGAAGTGATGGCCCTTGCATCGCTGATGACTTATAAATGCGCCATTGTAAATGTGCCCTTTGGTGGCGGTAAGGGGGGTATCAAAATAAACCCACGCAATTACAGTGTATATGAACTTGAAAAAATTACCCGCCGTTATACATCGGAACTGGTAAAGAAAAATTTTATTGGCCCGGGCATTGACGTACCGGCACCGGACTATGGCACCGGCGAAAGGGAGATGGCATGGATAGTGGATACCTATTCTTCTTTAAAACCAGGTGAAATTGATGCGGCAGGTTGTGTAACCGGAAAACCAATTACACAAGGCGGTGTACGTGGCCGTAAAGAAGCCACCGGCTTAGGTGTATTTATTGGCATACGTGAAGTATGTAATATGGAAGATGTGATGAACAAACTTGGAATGCCCATGGGTATAGAAGGCAAAAAAGTCGTGATTCAGGGTATTGGAAATGTGGGTTACCATTGTGCCAAATTCTTCAGGGAGAACGGTGCCATTGTAATTGCAATTTCTGAGCATGACGGGGCACTTTATAATGCCAATGGATTGCATGAAGATGAATTGATACAGTTTAGAAAAGAAACCGGATCTATCATAAATTTTCCCGGTGCCACCACGCTTGCAAAAACAACCGATGCGCTTGAACTGGAATGTGATATCTTAATTCCGGCAGCCCTGGAAAACGTAATCAATGCTGAAAATGCACCCCGCATAAAAGCAAAAATAATCGGTGAGGCGGCAAACGGACCTTGCACCCCCGAAGCTGATGAAGTATTTATAAAAAAAGGCATTCTGTGTGTTCCCGATATGTTCCTGAATGCCGGTGGCGTAACCGTTAGTTATTTTGAGTGGCTCAAAAACTTAAGCCATGTCAGGTACGGAAGAATGGAAAAACGTTTTTCAGAAAACATGAATGCACGTATCCTTGGGCAAATAGAAGAGCTGAGCGGTAAAACTGTAAGAGAAGAAGAAAGATCATTTATTATGCATGGTGCTGAAGAAGTTGACCTGGTACATAGTGGCCTCGAAGAAACGATGATTACCGCCACCCGGGAAATCATGCATATCTGGTTAACTAATCCTGAGATACCCGATATGCGTACAGCGGCTTACGTTAGCGCCATTAATAAAGTTGCTACCAGCTATGTGGAGTTAGGGATATTTCCATAGGAACTTTAATTTATATTCTATACAAAGGGTTTCAATGTTTCTATTGAAACCCTTTTTTATTTCACCCCAGAGAACAAGAGAAAATGGAGGTTACGCAGAAAATAATTTTGATCTCTGCGAAAACGCTGTTAATTCATTTTCACAGCGGTAAAAAAGAAATAAACAGTTTGCTTGTGTGCAATTGTTTTTTGTTGACAGGCATTTGTATTTCAATTAAGCATCGTTGTGTCACTCACTTTTACTGAATACCTATGGGGAGCTTTACCTGCGTTATGCCAATACCGTTTATGTGATAATGTGGGTAAATAATAATTGTTAATTTAAAACGCAATTAAAGTTCCCCAAAGATATAATGTACAAGAGTGCGACGCCAATGAAGCTTAATCGAAGTTCTGCTGCCGGGACAAAAAAATTCTTTCGGAACTTTTACCATGAACCATCAACCATGAACCATGAACCATGAACTAATTCACAAAATTCCACGAAATACCAAACCTGAAAACAAACCCGGGATAGACATAATGCGGAGCTGCAAAATTATTTCTGGTGAAGCCAAAGCCATTTGAAAAATCAATCGAATTCAAATTCTCTGCCCTCAGGTAGGCTGTAAAAGTTTTTATCCTGAAATGCATGAAGACAGTAATATCGGGGCGGTTGCTGATACTAAGCGTATCCTGCGGTGTAAACTTACCCATCAGCGGCGAATAGTTGTATGCCTTGTAAGGCGTGTAATACCTGAACTCAAGGCCGGTACTTAAATTTAAATTTTTATAAAACACCCCTTCATACGCCAGCCTGTTTCTTGTAAAAATAAACGGCACTTTAATGGGTGCTGCACCATCTGTTTGTTGCAAAGTAATGTCGGCATACCAGTTCCATCGTTTACCAAGTTTAATTTTTTTTGATGCACTGGCCTGCATAATATTTATCAGTTTACTATACTGCGCCGTTTTATAATAACCCGTATAATATACATAGTTGGTGATGAGATAATTGGCAACAGATAAACTGATAAACGGGTTTTCGGCAGAAGCTTTTATGCTGGTAATATTTTCTTTTTTATAATCGCCTGTATTGCCAAAATTAAATGACGAATTGGTGTTATAAATATAAGAAGGGCTGCGGCTAACATTATTAAATGATACCCTAACATTGCCCAGCTTTTTATTAAGATAACGGCTGAGTGTGGCATACACACTGTAGTCTGCATTATTGAACCCGGCGAGATAAAAATCGCCTTTAGCCAAAATATCCCAAAGCCTGTTCCTGGTTTTGTTGCGGTACTCTCCATGCAGCATTATATTATACAAACTGGTGGTCCTTTTTCCATCGGCAAAGGTGCCGGTCATATTTTCGAGCCGGGCACCTGCTGATAAAAACTGGGCAGCATTTTTTGTATCCGGAAACTGCACCAGTGAAAAATCATTTGTAATCACTTTCCACCTATCTGTTACAATCAATGAATCAATGCTCCGCCGCAACGTGGTATCATACCATTGCTGGTACACTGCAGAATCTGCCACTATATCTTTAAACTGGTAATTGTAGGTGTTGTATGTAAACGTATGTTGAAACCTGAGCTTTGGATAAAACAGGTACTCTGTAGTAGAATCATTGATGGCCACCGAATCTTTTTTACCGATATCATAAGTTTGCCGCAGAAAAAAAGTAAACTCTTTGTAAATGTTGCCGGTACTTACTGATGACTTAAATGGATTGGGTTGTATGGCATTATCGCCACCGAGGTTTACCGGTATGGTAAAGCGCCTGGTATAATCTTTATCATACAAAAAACTGTCTGACTTTACACCACCGTTCTCTGAATTTTTTACCGTGTTGCCCACCAGCGTAAAAAAAGCTGCATACCGCTTGCGCTTACCCTGGTAATTACTAAATAAGCGGTAGTTATTATGATTGGTATTTTGTGTGATAAAAAACCCCGGAGCAGAGATGAGCCGGTACTCAAATCCAAAATTAAGATTGGGCCGGGGGTTTTGGGTGTGAAGTATTTTTATCATTTGCTCCTTGCCCGAAGCAAGCTGGTAGCCCATTTGAGTAAATGGTTTGGTGGTTTTATAGAATTTTGTATTCTCCAGCGAAAACCTGTACGCATCAAAGGCATGAAAACCTGCATCCCAGCCGGGCTTCATAAACGGGGTAAAAATAAGCGGATAACCCGCAGCACCATTTACGCCGAGGTACTGCTGATCGGCAGGTAAAGAAAAATATTTATAAAAGTCGTTGAGGGTGGTATCAAACTGTACATTGCGGATAGAATCGAGAAAGCGATAACTGATAGTAATAGAATCTTTGGCATCATCCCGGTGCTCAAAGCCCAGGCCCAGGCTATCGGCTTTTGAAGCATTTGTATTTCCCTGTTGCCCTTGCCGTTGTGTGTTGCCCGAAGGATTTTGTGTGGGGGCGCCCGGGTATTGCCGTCTCTGTGCAAAAGAATATTGCAACACCATTAGCATTAAAAGCGTAACAACTAATTTATACATCACTAAAGTTGAGCAATAAGTTCTTTAAATATTAGCGTCAGTTTCGGCTCTGCGTTACCGGCAGCTTCCAACACTTCAGCATGTGTAATTTTATTTTCTTCTTCCCTTATGCCGATATCAGTAATTACACTCATGGCAAACACCGTAAGGCCAATATGTATCGCAGCAATTACTTCCTGCACGGTGCTCATGCCTACTGCATCGCCACCAATAATCTGCAGCAGTTTATATTCAGCCCTTGTTTCAAAAGTTGGGCCTGTTACTCCACAGTACACGCCTTCTTTTAAATCAATGCCTGCTTTTGTGGCAATTGCTTTTGCTTTTTGTACGAGGCCTTTATTATATGGTTCGCTCATATCAGGAAAGCGTGGACCTAATTCATCCATATTTTTACCGAGCAATGGGTTCTGTGCAAAAAAACTGATATGGTCTGTAATCACCATCAGGTCGCCTACTTTAAAACCAGCATTCATACCGCCGGCGGCATTACTGATCAGTAAAGTTTCAATACCTAAAAATTTCATCACCCTGATGGGGAACACAACTTCGGTGGGAGAATACCCTTCGTAAAAATGAAAGCGGCCGGCCATGGCAACTACATTTTTTCCGGCAAGGCGGCCAAAAATTAATTTACCACTATGCCCTTCCACGGTACTTACAGGGAAATGCGGAATATCGCTATAAGCTATTTCTTTTTCAATCTCAATTTCGGCGGTAAAACTGCCGAGGCCGCTGCCAAGTACAATGCCCACAGCTGGTTTGGTACCATATAATCCCTGGATGAAAGCAACCGCTTCGTTAATGTTGGTTTGCATAATTTTAATTAAAACTCATAAAAAATATTCTTATACCGATACAAGGATAAATAGGCTCCTTTTAATGTAGATAATAAATTAAATATTTTTTGTACCGGCATTTGATTTTGAATTTAGCATCGTTGTGTCACTCCCTTGTACTGAATACCTGGGTGGAGCAACTAATGCAAAGTCCCAAAGTAATTTGTTGATGGTTAGGCTCATAATAGAAATGGCTTCATCCATTACCTGGTACTGAATACCTTTGCGGAACAACTAATGCAAAGCCCTAAAATTATTTGTTGATAGTTGCCTTCAAAATAGAAATTACCATCAATCATTATCTATGAAGAATAAACCAATTCTTCTTTGCAAAGAAAGTAAACAATCATCAAGGTTGGCCTAAAATAATGGTAAAAAAAAGGGAACGCATTTAAACGTTCCCTTTTAAACATCATTTAAAATATTGCTACTGTTTATTGAATTTTTTTATGATCACATCATCCTTTAACTGAATTTTTATGACGTAACTGCCTGCGGCAATATTGCTTAACATTACCGGTAGTATCATATTACCCTGCGGCAGATTAACTATCCTGGTATAAACAATTTTGCCACTCACATCAGTAATAGTCAGTTGTCCATCAGTAGCCTTATCTGCATTTATAGCTACACTTAATTTGTCATTTACAGGATTTGGATAAATACTTACATCAGCAATTCCCTCGTTCCTTATCCTTCTGGTATCACTTACTTTAGATGCATTGTCCTTATCCACCGAACGCAAACGATAATAGTTATTACCCCTGGCTGGACGAGCATCTGTAAATGTATAATTGCGAATAGTATTGCTGTTGCCGATAGCAGCTACCTGGCCGATGGAAACAAAATTACGGGTATCATTGCTGCGTTCTATCATAAAATGACTGGTATTTAATTCCTGTTCTGTTATCCAGTTTAAAATATTTACTCCATTAGAGCGGCGTGCTGCAAATGTGGCCAGCCTTACAGGCAAAGTGCTAAACCCACTTCCAAATGCTTCTAAATAAAACGTAGCAATAGGGTCTGCATCGAAAAACGTTGCAAAACGCGGTTGCGTAGAATCTGTATTATACAGCCAAACGGCATCCACGTTATCGCTATCAGGAGGTCCGGGTACTGTAATCCGCCAGCCATTCAATGTGTTTGCATTGCTAAAGCTCAGACCTAAAAAAAACATCTGATAACCAGGGAAAAGGTTGTCGATATCCGTTTTTAATGAAAACAACGCATTAAGGGAATCGCCAAACGATACAATAGTTGTGACAGAGGCCCCGGGATTTGACGGAAGTGTAACCGTCCCTAAAAGTATCGGCGGTATCTTAAAAAAATTATCATACATCGTAGCAGTATCATCTACCAGCGTATAATAAAAATTTACGTCAGTGGCAGGCGCACCACTAAGCCTTCTAATACCAAATTTTACTTTTGTTACCCGTATAGAATCTGTGCCCTGTACCTGGGCCGACGGGATTAACAAATCATCCAGCATAATAATTGGTGTGCCCAAAGCTCCTGCCCCGGGATGGAACCTGCTGCCGGTTTCAAAAGTATTCGTGTAAAGTGTCTGGCCAAAACACGGAAGGAGGCAAATTTGAACTAATAACAGTAAGAGTAGTGTTTTCTTCATCTGTGTCGTTTTTCTGATTTAAAATAATAATATGGAAGGATGTATATTTAATGGAAGCAGGTAAAGAGTAATCTTCTGAGGGGTAACAAACCGGGGATTGTGTTGCAGGTAAATTTATACTATTTATTAATATCTCCACAAAATGAGCAGCGATATTTTGGCACTTACTTTCTTATCTTCGTCAAAAATTTTTATACCATGAACCTTCACGAATACCAGGCGAAAGAATTGCTCAAAAAATATAACGTGCCCGTGCAGGAAGGCATTGCCTGCAATACGGCTACAGAAGCAGAAGAAGCCTACCGGCAAATTCATTCTCAATACGGCAGTAAATTTGCAGTTGTAAAAGCGCAGATACATGCAGGAGGCCGCGGTAAGGGTACTATAACCGGCACCGATCAACGCGGAGTTGCTGTTGGTAAAAATGCGGAAGCTGTAAAGCAGATTGCGCAAACAATTATTGGCGGCACCCTGGTAACCATACAAACCGGCCCTGCAGGAAAAGTAGTGAACAAAGTATTGGTAGCGCAGGATGTTTATTATGAAGGGCCCAACCCAGTAAAAGAATTTTACCTCTCTATTTTACTTGACAGGGCCAAAGGGCAAAATGTGGTAATGTATAGCACTGAAGGTGGCATGAATATAGAAGATGTGGCACACAATACACCGGAAAAAATATTTAAAGAATGGGTACACCCAGGTGGTGGGCTACAGGGTTTCCAGGCACGTAAGATTTCTTTTAATTTAGGCTTAAGCGGCGAGGCTTTTAAAAACTGTGTGCGTTTTGTAACCAATCTTTACAGTGCTTATGTAGGCCTTGATTGTGCCATGCTTGAAATAAACCCGTTGTTTAAAACAAGTGATGAAAAGATCATTGCGGTAGATTGCAAAATGAATGTAGATGACAATGCAATTATGCGCCACCCGGATATTGCACACTTACGGGATGTAAGTGAAGAAGACCCAACAGAAGTAGAAGCAGGAAAATTCAATCTTAATTTTGTAAAGCTGGATGGTAATGTTGGCTGCATGGTAAATGGCGCCGGGCTTGCCATGGCCACCATGGATATGATAAAATTAAGTGGCGGTGAACCAGCTAACTTTTTGGATGTAGGTGGTACCGCAAATGCACAAACAGTAGAAGCAGGTTTCCGCATTATATTAAAAGACCCCAAGGTAAAAGCTATCCTCATCAATATTTTTGGCGGTATAGTTCGTTGTGATCGTGTAGCCCAGGGTGTTATTGATGCTTACCAATCTATCGGCAATATTGAAATACCCATTATTGTGCGCCTGCAGGGCACCAATGCCGATGTAGCCAAACAATTAATTGATGATAGCGGGCTTAAAGTACAGAGTGCAATTTTGCTGAGTGAAGCCGCTGCACTTGTAAATAAAGCAGTTGCATAACTTATAAATTTTACAGAAAAATATACCTGATCCCGTCTTTAAAAAGATGGGATTTTTTTTATTGCAGATGTGAAAGCCCTACAAGGTTGCCAACCTTTGAAAGGTTGGCAACCTTCGGCAGAAGGTAGCAATTCATAACGTTATATTGTGGGTAAAGCTGCCCAATGATTTTCAGTACAAGAGGGCGACGCAACAATGAACCTCATTGCTTTTATGCCCGGACAAAAAATAAAATACTTGCAGTATAAAATACATTTCCCGGGAAACTGAAACCATTACATAGCTACATTTTCAGTGTTCGTCGCAACATTTTTCAAATCGCTTTCATTGTAATAATCTATTGCTAATTTGGTGCAATGAAACCGGCCTGGCATACAAAAAAATGGGTTACCGTACTCCTTCATGCAACCGCATGGATAGTATTGTTTTCTTTACCATACCTGCTGCGCCCTTCGTATAATCCCAATGAAAACGCACGGCCACAACCTGTAAATACCGACATTATTTTTATCATTGCCAGGATCAACGATGCGATGCTGATCAGCTTTTTTTACCTGAATGCATTGGTGCTGATACCTGCACTGATGTACCGGAAAAAATATGCTTTATATACGCTGTCGTTACTGGCTTGCTTTGGTACCATTTTGCTTTTAGGCTGGGTCGTAAGAATTAGCCTGACCCCGAACGATATTTACTTCACATTTAGGAAACACCTATTCTTTAATGTTTTTATTTTTATGTTTATACTTGCCTGCAGCATTGCTTATAAAACTATCAGGGATAAAATAATTTCAGACAATCTTGCAAAGGAAAAAGAAAATGAATTTCTTAAAACAGAATTGTCGTTGCTGCGTTCGCAGGTGAGCCCGCACTTTATGTTTAATGTACTTAATAATATGGTGGCACTTGCACGCAAACATTCAGATCAGTTAGAGCCTTCGCTCATCAAGCTTTCATCACTCATGCGTTACATGCTGTACGAAACTGATGAAGAAAAAGTATCGCTTGAAAAAGAAACAGAATACCTGCAGAGTTATATCGACCTGCAACAACAACGCTTTGGTAAAAAAGTAATTATTAATGCAACCATGTTTCAGGCAGATAGATTGTATGATATAGAACCAATGCTATTGATACCGTTTGTTGAAAACGCTTTTAAACACGGCACCGGCCTCATTGAAAATGCACAGATTGACATTAGTTTAAAGGCCGAAAAAAATATGCTTTATTTTAGCGTAAGTAATAAATACGATGCTGCTTCTACGGAGATAAAAGACAAAGCTAGTGGCATTGGCCTGGTAAATGTTCAGCGCAGGCTGAACCTTTTATACCCGGATAAAAAACACAGCCTCAACATCACAAAAGATAACAACGTATTCAACGTTTTATTAAAAATAAACCTTGCGGAATGATACGCTGCCTTGCCATTGATGATGAACCATTAGCGCTCGAATTGCTGGAAGACAATATCAGTAAATTGCCCTACCTGCAATTGGTGGCAGCCTGCGATAATGCAATGGAGGCCATGAAAATAATGCAGCAAGAAACCATCGACCTTATTTTTTTAGATATTCAAATGCCCGGCCTTACCGGGCTGCAGTTTATACAAAGCATGACGGTAAAACCCATGATTATTTTAATTACCGCTTATGAAAAATATGCCCTCGAAGGTTTTAATTTAGATGTAACGGACTACCTGGTAAAACCCGTTTCGCTTGATCGTTTTATAAAAGCCTGCAACAAGGCACAGCAATTATTTGAATTAAGAACGCAGCAAAAAAACACTGCAACTACCGGCAATGCAGGCTACTTTTTTGTAAACGTAGATTATAGCCTTGTAAAAATAACCAATGCAGATATTGTGTATATCGAAGGGCTTAAAGACTACATCAAGATCCATTTAAAAAGTTCGCAAAGACCAGTGGTTACAAGGATGCCGATGAAAACTATTGAAGAGCAATTACCTCCGGCGGAGTTTATCCGTATCCATAAATCGTATATTGTTTCTATTTCTTTTATCACCGCCATCCGTAAGTCAAGCGTTTTTATCGACACACTTGAATTACCGGTAAGCGACAATTACAGGGATGTGGTTGTTAATCTTACCAACAAATAGTGGAGTATTATTTTCTATTTTTTTTATTATGTTACGGACATTGAAGCAATGAGCAGCATCGTTGTGTCACTCACTTGTACGATATACCAATGTGGAACTTTGCCTGCGTTATTTATAAAAGAAAATAAGGCTGTGAAATATTATTTTGAGACTTAGCAATCCAATTGCTACCGAATAAAAAATTATCAAAACTTTTCAGTGTGCAATAAAATTATTCTTTACAGGATTCTAAAAAGTCTTTCACGCCTTGTACAATTTTTTCGGCCATCTCTTGTTGAAAATTTTCATCCAGTATTTTCATTTCCTCTTCGGGGTTGCTGAGAAATAAAGACTCTACCAACGCATTGGGATATTCTGTAGGACTGTTGAGCATAAAATTAAACGAACCCGTGTTGCCATATTCTGCCAGGCCTAACTCGAGCATACGCTTATATATATTCAGACTTAAATTTCTAAACCCCACGTAGCGGTAAAAAACACCGGTACCCCCTACCCTGATGGGATCAGCAGATGAGTTGAGGTGAAAACTTAAAAGAAGGTCGGGGAGGCTGTCACGGTAAAAAAGTATGCGTTCCTTGTTGTCAACAAACTGCTCTTTGGTCCTTGTCATAATTACTTTAGCACCTTCTTTTTCAAATGCCTTTTGCAATTTTAATGATACAGCGAGCGCCAGTTCTTTTTCATAAACACCGGTTGGGCCAACAGCACCGGTGTTGCTGCCACCATGCCCGGCATCTATTGCAATGGTGAGGTCTTTTAATGATAAACTAACGGGTTGATGTTTTATTTTTATCACCAGGTTATTTCCCTGGTAAAATAACTGGTGGCCCCAATGTTGCGCATGCTTTAACTCAATGGTGATGCGGAATACATTGTCTTCCTTTTGTTCGTAATAAACGTTGGTAATTTCTTTTACATTTTCCAGTTGTGTAATCCAGTTGGTATTGTTGGTAGCGCCATAAATATCCACAATTAGTTTAGAAGGATTGACTAATTGAAATGACTGGTAGGGTAGTTTTTGAAACAGCCCGACTTTTACATAATCATATTTATCATCGCCGAACACATTCCAGTTGGTGGTTAACGACTCTGGTGAGAAGGTGCCTTTCGGAGCAAGGTCAACTAACTCGTCTGGTATATAAGTAGTGTTGGTTTTTGATAACTGTACCCGGTAATGTGTGCCCACTTTGCCTGTAATTTTTAATACAATATTACTGTCGAGGTAACCGATTTTAGCACCGCCGAGGCGATCATCCCCGAGGCCATATTCAAGGTGGGCAAGCCTGCCCTTGGTGATGCCAATATCCGAAGCCAGCGGAGACAGAATGGAGAAAAAATTATTTGTTTCTTTATAAAAAATATTGCCTAAAGAATCATTAATTGTTACGGGTAGTTTTTTAACATTAAAACTATCAGTTTCTTTTACTGTGTACTCGCCCTGGTAAATGCCGGGCATGCCATTGGTTTGCTTTACAGGTAGTTCGTAGAGCACAGTGTTTTGCATCACTTTTATTATGCACCTCGTTAACGCTTTTACCCTGAATTTTATATTGTCACCGGGCTTTAATACCAGGTCGCCATCGGGAAAGGTTTGAATACTTTCAATGCCTAAAGTTTTTACCGGCTCCGGTGGCTTAGGTAACGTATAGGTATAGCTGATTTTTTTTGAAACAGATTTTGCTGCTCCCTCTGCAATGATTGTTATGGATGAATCACCGGGCCTTAGATTTAACTCATAAGCGAATGCACCGGTTGGATATACTTTTACTTTTTTTCCATTGATAGTGAGCAGGCAGTTTTTACAGGTAGCCCCTACAATAAATTGCCTGGATGATTTTACTTCGTTGCTAATTTTATAAGGATTGGTAAGCCTGATAAAAGGTGCGGATGCCTGCTGGCAAAATGTATCATTCATCACAAAAAGGGTGATTATTGAGAGCAATAATTTCATGGGTGTAAGATAAAAAAATTAGCTGCCCGAACAATAAAATCACTTTGGATATTAACATATAATGTAGGTAAAGCTCCACATAGGTATGCGGTAAAAGTGAGTGACACAACGATGTTGACCATTGCTTCTTTGCCCGGACAATAACAAAAAATGATTTAAAAGTTATGCAACAAAAAAGTCATTTCCTTTTAATAGGAAATGACTTGAATATAAACAATCAAACAAAAAGCTACCAGGGATATTTATTGGCTGCTATCAGCGTGTCAGCAATTCTTCTTCTTGCATCCTTACTATTGAATGGCGCTGATTTTGTGAACCTTTTTAAACCGAGCAACATCATCCGTTGTTCATCGCCTTCTGCAAATGCATTGATGGCTTCTTTGCCCGATTTGTTTACTTTATCAACCGCATCATTGAGGTAGCAACGCATCATATCTATATGCACCTGGCTGCCAGATTCACCTTGCTTATCGGCCATTTTTATAATGCGGAGCAAAGCGCTTTCTGCAACAAAAGTTTCAATGGCCATATCTGCAATGTTCATTAATATTTCCTGCTCATCTGAGAGTTTCATCATTAACTTTTGTACTGCTGCGCCCGCTACCATTAAAATACATTTCTTCATGTTGGCCACTGCTTTTCGTTCTGCAGCAAATGCAGTTTCGTCTTCGCTGCCAAAGTCGGGAATGCTCATTAACTCTTTGGAAACAGCCATGGCCGGGCCCATCAAATCTAGCTTGCCCTTCATGGCACGTTTTAAAATCATGTCAACCGACAGCAGCCTGTTGATTTCATTTGTGCCTTCATAAATACGGTTGATGCGGCTATCCCTGTATGCCCGGCTGATAACATATTCATCGCTAAAACCATTGCCACCAAAAACCTGTACGCCTTCATCCACCACATAGTCGAGCACTTCGCTGCCGTGCACTTTTAAAATGGCACACTCTACTGCAAACTCTTCTGCTGCCCCCAGCAACGCTTCGTTGAAAGGCTTGCCGGCATTTGCCAGTTCTATCTCTTTATCATCTACCCATTTACTGGTGCGGTACAGGGCACTTTCGCTGGCGAAAATTCTGATGGCGGCTTCGGCCAGTTTATATTTTATTGCACCAAAATTTGCAATAGCTGTTTTAAATTGCTCACGGGTTTTGGCATATTCAATGGTAGTATTTAAAGCCATTTTAGAGCCGCCAATTGCAGCAGCACATAACTTAAGCCGGCCAATATTTAAAATATTAAAAGCGATGATATGCCCTTTGCCAACTTCGCCCAATAAATTTTCTACCGGCACTTTACAATCCTGGAAATAAAGCTGCACAGTGGATGATCCTTTGATACCCATTTTATGTTCTTCGGGGCCCTGGGTAAATCCTTCAAAACCACGCTCTACAATAAACGTAGAAAATTTATCGCCATCTATTTTTGCAAACACTGTGTACACATCTGCAAAACCACCGTTGGTGATCCAGCATTTTTGGCCATTCATGATATAATGTTTACCATCTGCAGAAAGTACGGCAGTAGTTTTAGCACCGAGGGCATCACTGCCGCTATTGGGCTCCGTTAACCCGTAGGCACCTTTCCATTCGCCGCTGGCAAGCTTTGGAATGTATTTTTGTTTTTGTTCTTCTGTACCAAAATACAGGATGGGCAAAGTGCCAATACCAGTATGGGCAGCAATGGCCACACTAAAAGAATACCCGCCACCGAGGCCTTCATTAACCAATGTTGAAGTGATAAAATCTTTGCCCAGGCCGCCCAATTCTTCGGGGATGGAAGCACCGAGCAATCCCTGCTCACCGGCTTTTACCATTACTGAGGGCATGAGGCCAACCTCCAGCTTTTCAATTCGGTCGGCTACCGGTAGTATTTCTGCCTGTAAAAACTGCAAACACATTTCCTTCACCATTAGTTGCTCTTCATTAAAATCTTCTGGTGTAAAGGTTTCGAATGCATTGCTTTCTTTGATTAACCATTCACCACCTTTGAGCGATATGGTTGTTGATGTGGATGTATTCATAATTCAGGGACTCTTCAAATTCCTCAAACGGAGGGGTTTCTGAAAAGATTTCTTATTTAAAAGTGATTAATAATGGTTGCATGTAATTATACTTTTAATGGCAAAAACAAAAGGTATTCACTTAATTTTCCGAGCGTATGCCTGTTTTATTTTCTCTTTATTGATTAATCTAAAGAAGGCCGGGAGCGATAGCAATTTGTGAATTAGCCAGGTTATCATACACTTTCTGTAACACCTCTTTGGCTATTTCAATTTGACCGATTGATACACCTTCCAATGCTTCATTAAGGGTTTGGCTGGCAAGCTCCATGGTTTGTTCCTGCAACCGGGTTGCTTCGCTGGTGAGGTAAATCATATTGATCCTCCGGTCATCTTTACTGGCTACCCTTTTTACAAGTTGCAACCTTTCAAGGTTATCTACGAGGCGGGTTATGCTGGGCTTATCCCTAAAGGTGGCATCGCATAACTGCTGCTGGCTAAGCCCATCCTGTTTCCACAAATGATACAATACACTCCATTGCTCAATGGTAATATCAAGGTTGGCCTGTTTAAAATTTTTTTGCAACCGCCTTGCAATGGCCGTACTTGCTTTACCAGTAATGAAACTGTATAATTCCCCTTTTTTAAATTGGTTGTTTTGCATATAGTTGTTTAGACAACTATATAAAGATAATGATTCATTTGAATTTATAAAATTTATTTTTGTCACAGTTGGTGATGGATATATCATCCTGGCAACCCACAAATATTAATTAAATCCTGATGAGCTGGTAATCATTGTACCACTAATAAATATGGTTTCAATCATTCTAATTATTTCCCTTTTATTGTTTTTTATTTATGCTGCGCTGATCATTTATTACCGGCTGGCCTGGCAATCGATACCGTCTTTTAATGCAATAAATGAAATTAAAACACCCGTAACAAAATTAACGGTGATAGTGCCTGCCCGTAATGAAGCAAACAATATTGGTGATTGCCTGAAATGTATTACAAACCAAAACTACCCTGCTAATTTATTACAGGTAATAGTAGTGGATGATCACTCAACAGATGATACCGCAATGGTGGTGCAATCATTCAGGGATAAAAAAGTGGAATTGATATCGCTTAAAGATTTTATCACTATTGATATAAATTCTTACAAGAAAAAAGCTATTGAAATTGCCATCACAAAATCAACCGGCGAATTAATCATTACCACAGATGCAGATTGTTTTATGGGCAACAAATGGCTGGCAACCATCGCAACTTTTTACGAAAAATACAAGCCTGCTTTTATTGCTGCCCCGGTATCTATCGATTGCAGTAGCAGATTTTTAGAAATGTTTCAGGCGGTAGATTTTATGACATTGCAGGGAATAACCGGTGCATCTGTTCATAAAAAAATTCACAGTATGTGCAACGGCGCCAACCTTGCTTACGAAAAAAAAGCCTTTGAAGAAGTGAATGGATTTGATGGAATTGATACCATTGCCAGCGGAGATGATATGTTGCTGATGCATAAAATATACAACCGCTACCCACATAGGGTAATGTTTCTAAAATCAGCAGCAGCCATTGTGTACACACAACCTGCAAATACGCTGAAATCCTTTATCAATCAACGTATCCGCTGGGCAAGCAAGGCAGATAAATATGATGATAAAAGCATTTTGCCAGTACTGGTTACGGTGTACTTTTTTAATGTAATGCTGCTACTTTTACCACTGATTTCAATATTTAATCATTCCACATTTTCTTTTTTAAATTTTAGCTTTTCCCTTATTGGATATTGGATGATGCTGGTAATTTTAAAAACGGCAATAGAATTATTTTTTCTTTTTCCTGTTGCCCGGTTTTTTCACAAGCAAATGTTACTATGGCTTTTTCCTATAATGCAACCCTTTCATATCTTATACACGGTTGTTGCCGGCTGGCTTGGTAAGTTTGGTACTTATAATTGGAAAGAGAGAAAAGTAAAATA
>JANMVB010000339.1:0-6300 GCA_031392305.1 Ferruginibacter sp. | reverse complement strand
TCCCCAACGGTTGAAAATGCGCAGGTTTTTAATTTTAAATAAGCCGGTACCACGTGGGTAAAAAATATCATTGGCCCCATCACCATTAGGAGAAAACGTATTTGGAATAAAAACATTGTTGCCATTGCACAAAACAAATACGCTTACCACATCCCTTGCCATGCAACCACCGCGGTTTTTTACTTCAACAGTGTAATCGGTATTGCCGGTTGGCTTTACTGTTATTGCCGGATAATTATTTCTAAATATTGAACCTGTTGGCGACCAGATAACGCTGGTTACATCAGCGGAAATAGTTGGGATGAGGTCAACTGTTTTGCCAATGTTTATGGTTTTATCTGTACCTGCATTTACGGTGGGCACGGGGTAAACTTTTATAGGTACATAACCCGTATCCCTAAAACATCCCTGGTTATCTGTGCCAATTACGCGGTAAGTAATGGTGGTATCCGGCATGGCAACGGGGGTTGCAATGTTGGCATTATCGAGCCCGTTAGCGGGAGACCATTGATACTTTTCTGTACCCGTTGCAAAGAGTTTTGCATCCTGGCCTTTACACAAGGTATCGGGCTTACTATATTTCATCACAAAGGGATACCTCACTTTCACCATCACAGTGTCGTTTGAGCTGCATCCCAGTGCTGACGTACCTTTCACTATGTATCTTCTTACACTGTCAGGCGTTGCAACAGGGTTAGCGCAACTGGTGCAACTTAATCCAAGTGAGGGGCTCCAACTATAGGTAGATGCCCCGGTAGCTAGCAATGTGGTGCCAATATTTTTGCAAATCGTTGTATCGGGCCCGGCATATACTGTTGGTATTATATAGGCTTCTACTACTTTTATTACTGTATCAATACAACCGCTGCTATTGGTTGCTGTTAGTGTTACATTGTACACACCGGCAATGGTGTAATTTTGAACAGGCGGCGTTTTCATCAATGATGTGTTGCCATTTGCAAAGACCCAGCTCCAGCTTAATGCTGAGGTGTCGGGTACGGATATTATTCCGTTAAATGTAATGGCTACCGGGGTACACCCGTTTGCTGTTTTGCTAAAATCTATTGTTGGTGATGCTACAATTTTTACCGGTTTAGCAGATGTGATTGAATCTACACAACCATTTTTTGTAGTGACAATTAATTTTGGATAATACAAACCCGTTGCTGCATAGTTATGCAGCGGATCTTTTATGCCTGCAGTATTTCCATCTCCAAAAAACCAGTTGTAACTGGTAATTAAATCATTGCTCAATGATGAATCTTTGAAGGCTACAATTCCGGCATCGCACAATGGGGTATCAATAAAATTGAATTTAGCAATTACGCCACTCACTTGTATAGTGTCTTTACCGGTAACGGGTACCTGGCAGCCGTTGGGATCAATCAAAATCATTTTAGGTATATAACTTCCCTGGTTGGTATAAGTATAGGAAATAACAGAATCGGTGGTAACCAAAGTGGCACCGTTATTAAAATCCCAGATGAAAGAAATCCTGTCTTTGGTGGTGGCCGCAAAGTTTACGGTAACAGGATTACATCCATTTTTTGGATTGTAAGTAAATGTGCCTGTTGGCCCGTTTATTACAATATTTTTTTGTATGATATCCGTACAGCCACCCGGGCCTTTAATAGATAACGTAATGGTATAGATGCCGGGGTAATTATAAAAGTGAGAAGGGTTTTGAACTGTAGCTGAAGTGCCATCACCAAAATTCCATGATTGCGAAATTGAATTGGTAGAAAGATTTGTAAACTGTACAATCAATGGCGGACAGGTACTGAAAGAATCACTCATATTAAAATTAGCCACCGACGTGCTGATATTAATATAGGCTGATTTCAAAACAGAATCTGTGCAACCATACTGATCGGTTATCAGCAATCTTACTGAATAGCTGCCATCCAATGTATAAACATGGGCAGGGTTTTGAGTGGTTGCAGTAGTGCCATCTCCAAAATTCCATTGGTAGGTAAGGTTGGGGCCGGTGGACTGGTTGGTAAAGTTTACAGGCTTACCCGGGCAGGTAGCAGTATCATTGGTGTTAAAACCTGCAACTGGCCTGGATATAATCAAAGCAGTAGTTATTTTTACGCTATCTGTACAACCCTGGCTATCCGTTACTGTCAGGCCCACATTATAAATGCCGGGGGTAACATAGTTATGTTGAAATGGAGGTGCTGTTAATACTTCTGTTATACCATCGGCATAATTCCAATTCCAGGTCTGTATGGGATGCACACCATCACTTATTGAAAGATCATTGAATGAAATGGTGCTGTTGAGGCAACTGCCGGGTACGGAAGGAGTGAAATTAGCAGTAGGCCCATTTACCCGGATGTACATTGATTTGATGACGGTATCCTTGCATCCGAGTATATCTGTTGTAATTAACCTTACTGAATAAGTGCCTGCCAGTTTGTAAATATGGCTGGCAGAATTAGTAACAGAATCTGCGGTTGACCCATCACCAAAATCCCAGTTAAAAGAACTTACATCCGTAAGGCTGAGGTTGGTGTTGAAGGTTATGTTGGTTCCCTTACAAACGATAGTATCAGACGCATAAAATGTTGGATTGACATCAACGATCTGGATCGTTTGCGAACTTGTATAATCACAACCTGTGGAATTGTTATGTACGAGTAGTGTTACTATATAATCTCCGGATGTGGCATAAGAATGCACAGGGCTTTGCTGGGTTGATGTATTGCCATCGCCAAAATCGTAGCTCCAGTCATCAGCACCAATTGACAGGTCGGTGAACACTCTTTCAAGTGGTTTGCTACAATTCATTGTAAAAGAGAAGCGTGCAATGGGAGGTTTTATATGAATGTAATCCTGCAAAATGAGTGTATCAGAACAGCCTGAATTCCATACAATAAGTTTGATGTCGAAATAACCTGTATCATTAAATACATGACCCGGGTTTTGTAAGGTAGAAATTGAACCATCACCAAATTCCCAAAGCCACCTGATTGGGGTGCCGGTACTCTCATCAGTAAAATACACAGTGCCTCTAGCACAGGCATCACGTGGAGTAGCGCTGAACATGGCTACAGGCCTGCTGTTAACAACAATGCCATTGCTTACAATTGTTGTATCAGTGCAACCTCCGGTGGTTGTAATTATCAGCGTAACTGCATATATGCCGGGTACAGTATAGGTATGCGATGGTGTGGCACCAGTGCCGGTATTGCCATCCCCAAAATCCCATGAATAACTTAGAACCGGATCAACCGTATTAATTGCACTTGAAAATGTTTTTGTAAAAGGGGCACAGCCACTATCAGGTAGATTATTCAATATTGCGCCGGGTGCAGTAACCCTGATATAGTTTGATTTTGTAAGGGTATCCGCACATCCATTTGAGTTGGTAACTACCAAACGGACATTAAAATTGCCATAACTATTATACGTGTGGGATGGGTTGGGTAGGGTAGAGGTTGTGTTGTCACCAAAATCCCATTGGTATGAAACTGCACCAACAGCCAGGTTGGTAAAATTTACAGTAAATGGATTGGTGCAATTCGTACTGTCGTCAGCAATAAAGTTTGCAAGTGGCTTGGCAAGTACTGTAATAGTTTTAAAAGCTGAATCTGAACAACTGCCAAAATTGACAATCATTTTTACCTGGTAGGTTCCGGGTATACTATAAATTTTAGCCGGATTTAATTGAGTAGATGTAGTGCCATCGCCAAAGTTCCAGAAAGCAGATTGCGGCGCAGGTGATGAAGTATTGGTAAGCAACAATTGAGCAGATGCACAAACACTATCAGCAGATGTAAATGAGGGAAATACATTACCCACTGTAATGCTATTTGCTTTTATAATCGTATCCCTGCAACCTGTAGTGTTTGATACAATTAATTGTACGGTGTAGCTGCCTGCCGCGTTGTAAATATGGGACGGGTTTGTTAAAGACGAGCTGGTGCCATCACCAAAAAGCCATTGATAGGTTAGGGTGCCTGTTCCAGTAGAGAGGTTTTGGAAATTTATGGATACCGGCGCACTGCAAACATTGGGAACACTGTTGCTAAAATCAGCAATAACCCCGGCACTTATTCTTATATACTGCGATTTGGAAAGGGTTGTGAGGCAGCCGTTACTATTGATTACTCTTAATGTTACATTATAATTTCCTGCACTTGTATAAGTATGCGAGGGGTTTTGTTGGGTGGATGAAAGCCCGTCCCCAAAATCCCATTGCCAACTGGAGATTGTTCCACTTCCTGGTGTACTCAGGTCAGTAAATTGTACGGGTAAAGGAAAGCAACCACTTGTAGCAGATGCATTGAAATCAACTACTGGTTTGGCTGATACAGTTATGTACTGTGTTTTTACAATTGAATCTGAATTGGAGCCGTTTCTTATGACCAGCTTTATAGTGTACTGCCCCGGATTGAAATAACTGACTGAAGGATTTTGGAGGAATGAAATTGTGCCATTTCCCAGGTCCCATCTCCATTGGGTAGGATTGCCTGTTGATTGATCTGTAAAACGAACAATGAGCGGAGCACAGCCACTGGTAACGTTAGCCGTAAAATCTGTTTTTAACTGAGCACTTACAGTAACGCTGAGCGATGTAAGCAATAACACAAAAAAGGCCCGGATGGTACATCTGGCATTCATAGGGTGGGGATTTTGCTTTTATTAATTGTGGCTGCAATAATATTTCTTATAGGGTGCAGGCACTAAACTTAAATTTTATTTTTTGATAGTATTTATAATCAATCAGTATTTTAATTTAAAACGCAATTAAAGATCCCCAATGGTATGCGGTAAAAGTGAGTGACACAACGATGTTGACCATGGCTGCTGCTTCGTTCGGACAATCAAAACCACAACTCTCTTTTTTTACCCATGAGCATGATGGTTTCATTATAATAAAACTCCCTGTTTACTATAAAATTGTGTGTGCGTTAATAAAACGGCGTATGTGTGGAAAAATATTAAAGCCTTTGCATGTGCAATACTTTTGCATCTGTGCTTCCCCAGGGGGCAAGTTCCATGATGGGCACCGCTTTTTTGGTGAACTTCCAGGAGCGGTTGATAAAAATAAATTCGGTGGGAGTGGTTGGGCTGGTAATGCTTATAACAAGTTTGCTGTAATCATCATTACTTGTCCAGGTGCCAGAATAAGTAATGCCGCTTTTTGTACCTGTCATTGGGCCGTTGTAAAAAGATGTAGTTTTTGTAAGTATAAAATTATAGCCTGTAAACTGGCTGGTGATATCGGTACCATTATCTGTAGCAAGGTGTACAACAAAATTTTTATTCAGGATATTTTCCTCAAATAATTCCTCCAGCGCTTGCCTGTCGCCAGATGCTGCCGCCAGTTTTTTACAACTGCTGAGCAAAAGCAATGAGGCAAATGCCAGGGCTACAATAAATCTTCCTTTATATAAAATGGAAGCAATATGATTAAGGATATATACCGTTAAATTTTTTTGTAGCATATTCGATGAAATATTTTGAATGTAAAGTTTCCCCGGTTGCGTTTTTACATAAATCCTCGGAGTTGAAAAACCGGCCCTGCTGGTAAATGTTTTTTCTAAGCCATTTATGTACGATGTCATTATTTCCTTCTTCAATCTCCTTTTCTAAAGACGGATTTTCCTGTTGAATGGCTGCATAAAGTTGCGCTGCATACATACTTCCCAGGCTATAAGTAGCAAAGTAACCAAAGCTGCCATGGCTCCAGTGGATATCCTGCAAACAACCTCTTTTATCATCCGGAACGGTTACCCCTAAATATTTTTGGTAATGTTCGTTCCAGTATGCAGGGATATCTTTTGTATCAATACTTCCTTCAATCAGCATTTTTTCCAGTTCGTATCTTATCATTACATGCAGGTGATAAGTTAATTCATCTGCTTCTGTACGTATCAAAGATGGTGCTACACTGTTGATCCCTTTAAAGAACTTTTCCGGCGTAATATCTTTTAGCTGGTTTGAAAAGAACGTATTTAAAAGTTTAAAATTGTGTTGCCAGAATGGGAGGCCACGGCCTATGCAATTTTCCCATAAACGGCTTTGGCTTTCATGTATGCTTAAACTGCAATATTCGCCCATAGGCAATCCATATTGATCTTCTGGCAAGCCCTGTTCATATAATGCATGGCCTCCTTCGTGAATACAGCTCCAGGTCATATTGCCCAGGTCCTGCTCATCCACCCTGGTAGTAACCCTTACATCCCGGCTACTAAAGTTGGTTGTAAATGGGTGCAGGCTTATATCCTGTCTTCCGGCTTCAAAATCAAAACCAATCCTTTTCAAAATTTCCATACCAAATTTCCACTG
>JANMVB010000314.1:0-8808 GCA_031392305.1 Ferruginibacter sp. | reverse complement strand
TACTATTGCATTGTACAATGTTGTTTACTTCTTTCTTGATTTTTTTTCACACAAAGACGCAAATAAAGAACATAATCAACTTTACATCTTTGCTCCTTTGCGTCTTTGCGTGAAAATTACTTTGTGAAAAATTTCTAATATTTGAACACTTTTCCATTTACCATTACTTCCTGCATGGCTTCATCAAAAGTAACTTTTGCACCCGTACGGGCAGCAGCATTTGTCATGATGGTTGCAATAGAATGTGAGTAACCAGCTTCTACTGGAGCATTGGGTTGTTTGCGGCTGCGTATGCATTCCATCCAGTTACGTACATGGGCAGAGGTGAGGCTATCACCACCGGTATTGGCACCCGCCTCTACTTTTACAATCTTATCTGTAAGGTTAAATTCCGGTAGCAGGTTGGCTTTCATATTCATTTGCTTCGCCATCTTTTCTGTAAGGCCACCCACCGGGGAAATTTTATTTGTATTAAGGTTCATTTCGCCGCCGTTAGAATAATAAATTTCTGCCGGGTGCTCATCACCATTGTGCATGCGTGACATAAACACCACCTGAAACCCTGATGCAGCATCATCTTTGGGGCCATAGTCAAAAACTGCAGTAGTGGTATCCCAGTTTTTCCTTCCATCTTTCCACATGTAAATACCACCATTGGCGGTAACACTTCTTGGATGTTGCAAGCCGGTAAACCAATGCACGGTATCAATCTGGTGACTCATCCATTGACCCGGCATACCAGATGAATACGGCCAAAAAAGTCGGTACTCCAGGTATTTTCTTGCATCAAAAGATTCAAAGGGGCGGTTCATCAGGTAGCGCTTCCAGTCCAGATCTTCTTCCTTACATTTTGCCACAAGGTCGGGTCTGCGCCAGCGGCCGGGTTGGTTTACATTCCAGCTAAGTTCTACCATGGTAACCGGCCCAAATTTGCCGGATTGTACAAAATCTGCAGCAGCCATATAATTGGTACCGCTCCTCCGCTGCGAACCTATCTGCACTATCCTGTCACTGGCTTTTATTATTTTCAGGGCAAGCCTGTTATCCTCCATTGTTTCCGCAAAAGGTTTTTCACAATACACATCACACTTTGCATTTACCCCTTCTATTGCATGCAGTGCATGTTGAAAATCTGCAGTGCTGATGAACACACCATCCATATCTTTCAAAGCATATAACTCTTCATTGTTTTTACAGGCGGTAATATCGTGGCCCAACTGCTCCTTCAAATAACTTTGACCTTCCTCTCTCCGCAATTTCCAAATATCCGATACAGCAACAATATCAAAGTTCAGTTCCTTGTAATGGTTTTTAAAAGAAGGTAAATGCGAACTCCTGAAGCGGTCAGAAAATCCAATCACGCCAAGCCTTACACGATCATTGGCACCCATAATATTTGCGTAACTTTTAGCACTAAAGCCCATGGTAGCAATGTAAGTACCTGCTGCAGCTTTTAAAGATGTTTTTAGAAAATCCCGGCGGTTGTTTTTGTTCATGTTAATTTATTTGAAGTAGTGAGTGGGCTATGGTGAATGGTGAATCGGCAATGGTCAATGGTCAATTTTGTATTTTGTAATTCCTCCAATTTTTTTATTGTACAGACAGTTGTTTTTCAATCAGCATCGTTGTGTCACTCACTTGTACCGCATACCACTGTGGAACTTTTCCCACAGTATATTTTGTCTTATTTTTTTTTCATTACTGCTGCAAAACAATGTAAAACTTATTGTGAAACTGATTAAGGTAATAAGGTTACAGTATTCATTTTATAGTTTCTACTAAGGTTAAATGCAGCTTTAATTTTAATACGCTTTATTGCAATCAAATACTTTCGATTTTCGAATTTTGCCATCCACACGCTATCACATTCGCAAATTCGCACATTTGCACATTTTCTCATTTGCCCATTAGCACATTAGTAAATTAGCTAATTAGCTAATTAACTAAAGTTCCCTGATTTTTATACTTCTGAACGAAACCGATGTGCCATGTTCCTGCAATAATATATGTCCTTTGGGGGCCATGCCAAAGCCCGGCCATTTTTCATATTTGCTGCGGGCAACCAATGCGTAAAAATAGGGCGTTCCCCGCTGGTATTCCAATACTTTCCAGCCATTGATCCAATGCTCTGTTTTGCCATCAGGAAAAACTATAATCCTTCCCCGGTTCCACTCACCAATAGGCAATTTCTCCCGCCTGCCATCAGTGATTTTTAATGATGGTATCAGGTCGTACAAAGAAGCCATGGTGCGGTTACCGATGGAGCCAAGTTTTCCATCCGGATGTTTGTCATCATCCAGGATCTGGTACTCGAGGCCAATAGCAGAGCCTTCATTATTTTCTTTTTCTGTTACAAAATATTTTACACCGCTATTAGCCGTATCTGATAATTTAAACTCAAACTGCAGGTCGAACGCACCAAATTCTTCGGTGGTTACAATATCACCACCGTTCGCAGATTCAGCACCTGTGCTGCCTTTTACATTTAATGTTCCGTTGTCAATAAACCATACTTTATCAGGAAAGGTTTTTTTATAAGCACCTCTCCATCCATTGGTTGTTTTGCCATCCCACAATAAACGCATGCCCGATTTTTTTTCATCATCAGAAAGGTTGTTGGGAATGGTATTAATCACAAAGATATTATCGGGTGGCGAAGGTTGTAGATTTTCAGTTTGTATCCTGATATTTCTCCAGCGTATCTCCTTACCTGCTTCATCCGGTTTGCTGATAGCATGTACCTGCAGGGCAATAAAACCCTTTGGTGTCATGGCATCAACAAGGTGGGCACAGGCAATTCCATTAACCCAGGTACGTATGCTGTTGCCCATACATTCTATGCGGTAAATATTCCAGCCTTCTTTTTTAAAAGCATTTTTTGCTGCCGGATTATTTTCCATGGAGTACAGCCATCCCCTTCTTGCCTCATCATAAATACCACCACTCCATGCCCGGGTAGAGGGGTCAATTTCCATTTGGTAACCATGCACCCTTTCCGGTGTTTTTTTATCAGTTACTTTACAGGTATCAGCCGCATCCTTTACCTCACTCCTGAATTGAATCCCGGAATTCATGGAGCTGTTCATTTTAAATTCTACTTCAAAAATAAAATCGCCATACTTTTTTTCGGTAGCTAAAAAACTGTTGGGTTCACCGGGTACGGTGGTACCAATTATTTCTCCGTTTATTACTTCGTACTTCGCCTTTCCATTCAGTTGCTGCCAGCCCTTCAGGTCTTTTTTATTAAAGAGGTATGTCCACTTTTCGTCGGCTTTTTTTTGTGCAATAAGCGAAGGGTTACTGAACGAAAATACCATGATCAGCAACAGCAAATAATTTTTACGCATGTAATATTTTAATTTTTAAGAATGGGGATGTATGGCAGGTATAGCATCGTTGAAAATGATTTTGATACAGCAAATTGCGGCTGATTTAATTATTGCATAAAAATAACAACATTCTTTCAAATAAAAACAAAGCCAGTTAGCTAATGTGCAAATGTGCAAATATGAAAATATGAAAAATGAGGAAAATGAAAAAATGTGCAAATATGCAAATGTGGTAATGAGGAAAATCAAAGAATTAACCTGAGTAAATGATATTAATATTAATAGTTGTTTTTTAACCTTAGTAGAAAACAATACAACGAATACTATAACCTTAATACCTTATCCGGCTGTATTGTAATTTTTTTATCGATTATGAATAAGGTAATAAGGTTGATTAATTAATATTCTTTTTTCTACTAAGGTTTGATTAAGAAACTACTTTACTTTTTGATGGGTGAAATTGCAATTGAGTTAAAATTTGAAGGCTCCGATGCCACCATATACTGTGGGAAAAGATCCAAATTGGTATGCGGTACAAGGGAGTGACACAACGATGACGCCATGGAATTCCAATGTTTGTCAACAAATAAAACAGAAATTATTTTTAAGAGGCGTATATCCTTTGCTAAAAAAAGTTAATTTACAACTGTAAATAACGATTGATTCATCAACAGAAACACAATGAAAAAAAACACACCATCAACTTCACAGCAAAACAAATCACGTAGAAATTTTATCAGGAACGGGCTTGCTATAACAGCAGGTTTTTATATTGTTCCCCGCCATGTGCTTGGTGGCAAAGGCTTTATTGCACCCAGCGACAGACTGGTGGTAGCAGGTATAGGCGCAGGCGGCAAAGGCGAAAGCGATATCAACGAATTTTTTAAAAGTGGCAAGGCAGATATCGGCTACCTGTGTGATGCAGATGACAGGCGGGCCGCAAAAAGCAGAGAGCGTTTTCCTAAAGCGAAATATTATAAAGACTACCGCCAGATGCTGGAAAAAGAAGGGAAACATATTGATGCAGTTTCGGTTTCCACGCCCGACCATAACCATGCGGTGCAGGCCATGGCCGCCATGCAAATGGGCAAACATGTGTATGTGCAAAAACCTTTGACCCATGATATTTATGAGGCAAGAATGCTGACCGAAGCGGCTGTTAAATATAAAGTGGTTACGCAAATGGGCAACCAGGGTTCGTCTGGCGACGGGGTGCGTAAACTGATGGAATGGTTTAATGCAGACCTTATCGGTGATGTAAGCGATGTGTATATCTGGACGGATAGGCCGGTATGGCCACAAGGTGTCCCCTGGCCGGGGAAAGTATCAACGATACCTGCAGAACTGGATTGGGACCTTTGGCTGGGTACAGCACCGAAGAAAGAATATGTTGATGACATTGTACCTTTTAACTGGCGGGGCTGGTGGGATTATGGTACCGGCGCCTTAGGTGATATGGGTTGTCATTTAATTGAGGCACCCTTCAGAGTGTTGAACCTGCGGTACCCAATATCGGCTGCATGCAGTGTGGGCAGTGTTTATACCGGACCATTTAGGCGGGGGTATTTTCCTGAAAGCGCCCCTGCTTCTTCGCATGTAACATTAAAGTTTGCCGGCAAAGATCCAAAACACCCCCTTACTATGCATTGGATGGATGGTGGCATACAACCCGAAAGACCTGATGAACTTGGACCAAATGAAAAAATGGGTGATGGCGGAAACGGGGTAATATTCGTGGGTAGCAAGGGCAAAATGATGTGTGATACTTATGGGGCAAATGCAAGGTTGCTGCCCCTTTCACGCAACAATGAAGTGAATATACCGGTTACCATACCAAGGGTTGTAAATGGTGCTAACGGGCACTACGCACAATGGGTAGAAGCTGCCATTGCTGGTTACAACAGCAAGCTGGCTAAAGGCCTCAGTTCGCCATTTGAAATTGCAGGGCCACTTACTGAAACGGTATTGATGGGCAACCTTGCTATAAGAAGTTATGATATTAAAAAACAAAAGGGCAATGAACTTAACAATTTTGATTATCCCGGAAGAGGAATTGAATTATTATGGGATGGTGCAAATATGCGTATAACCAATTTTGAAGAGGCGAACCAGTTTGTAAAAAGAACGTATAGAGAAGGATGGAAACTAGGGGTGTAGAAATTTTAATTATTCATTATTATGGTGAACAGGCCATAGTAGGAACAGGCCGCGGCCTGTTCCTACAGGGTTTAAAGAAAATTACGATCAAAATAAATGACCAAAGAAGAATTACTTGCTGAATTAAATAACCACACTTACATAATGATCCGTCCATCACCTATTGAAGGGATTGGTGTATTTGCCATCAGGGATATTGCTAAAGGTTGCATGGAAATGTTTTCCCAACCATTGAAAGAGAAGGACGAATGGATAAAAATCCCTAAAGCGGATATTGACAAGTTGCCCGGTTATTCAAAAACGCTGATTGAAACCTATTGCCTGTATGATGAAGAAAATTATTTTGTACCGGAATATGGATTTAAAAAAATGGACCTGGTAAATTTTTTAAACCACAGTGATACACCTAATATCATTTCAATAAATGAGGGTGAATATTTTGAAGCTTTAAGAGATATTAAAACGGGCGAAGAACTGCTGGTAGATTATGGTGAATTGGTGGAGGAATAAGCTAATGAAATTGCGAAAAATATTTCACAGGATATTAATAATAAAAACCCCCTTTACGTGAATGTAAAGGGGATTTTTATTTTGCCTTTTAAAATGAGCCCGGCATGGTTGATTCTGCCATTGGTTGATTTGTTCCATTTCTTCCGGCGGTGTTTTTTAACCCGCCCGGTATAAACTGATCAAAGAGGCTCGTGGCTTTTTCTTTGATTGTATCCGTTAGTTTGCTTTTTTGCTCCGGGGTCATTTTTGAATAGCGGTAAAATGCATACGCTGCAAGGCCGCCTAAAATAAGTCCGCTTGTTTTTCTATTATTCAACAGATTCTGTAACATGGTTTTGTTTTTTAAGTTTAAAAATTATTGCTTGTAATCTTTAGATATAAAAAAATCATACCAGTTTTTTTGGGGAAGTAATTTTAGTATAGATTTTAATCACCTGGATAAGTAGAGATTTAATTTTTTCTTTTAATGACTTTCAGTAAGTGAAACTATGGTGAGTGAAAACTTGTAACTTTAATAGTAAATTAAGTGAGTTATGAAAATTGAAACAGTGGACATACAAAATATATCTGGTAAACAGGTAATACAATTACCTAATGAGCTAAGGATTAATGATGACAAAGTTTATCTTAAAAAAGTTGGTAATGTCATTTACATTATACCTTATCATACCGCCTGGAAAAACTTCGAAGACAGCCTCGCTGAGTTTTCTGACGATTTTATGAATGAAAGAAACGAGCCATTACAACAAAACCGTGAATTATTTGACTAATGGCATGGCTACTCGATACAAACACTTGCATTTATATAATTAAACAAAAGCCAATTTCTGTATTAAAAAGATTTAATAACATCCCACCAGGGCAAATTGCACTATCAGTTATCACTGTTGCTGAATTAGAATAGGGGGCTCGAAAAAGTGCATCAATACAAAAAAATTTAGCTGCTCTCCAACAATTTTTTCTACCATTCGATATTTTGCCTTTTGATTATTTTGCTACGATTGAATACGGGATAATAAGAGCAGAGCTTGAAATAAAAGGAATGCCTATTGGCCCTCTTGACACTCTGATAGCGGCCCATGCTAAAAGTTTGAATTATATCATTTTTACTAACAATGAAAAAGAGTTTAATCGTGTGGCCGGGCTTCAGGTTGAAAACTGGGTAGATTAAATATTTAGTTCTTTTACTTAGAATAAAGTGTGGCAATTGTACAAAGCAAAAGTTCCAAACAAGCATGGCTTATTTTCCAATTAATACATCATACAACGTAGGTAAAGTTCCACATAGGTATAACGTACAAGTGAGTGACACAACGATGTTGACCAAAGCTTCACAGCCCGTACAATAAAAAAATCCCCTCCAAAATGAAGGGGACTTTTTATTATTATATCTTTAAATGCGGATGTATTAGTAACCACCCATTCCACCCATGTCAGGAGCACCACCATGGTTATGGCCTGCTTCTTCTTTAGGCCTGTCGGCAATTACACATTCTGTAGTTAACAACATACCTGCAATAGATGCTGCATTTTCCAATGCAATACGGGTAACTTTAGTTGGATCGATAACCCCAGCTTTAAACATTTTTTCATACACTTCTGTACGTGCGTTAAAACCGAAATCACCTTCGCCTTCTTTAATTTTCTGTACTACGATGCTGCCTTCAATACCGCTGTTAATAACGATCTGACGCAATGGCTCTTCAATGGCACGCTTAATGATCTGGATACCGGTTGTTTCATCTTCGTTGGCACCTTTCAGTTTTTCCAAAGATGTAATGGCACGGATATAAGCCACACCACCACCTGGTACAATACCTTCTTCAACTGCTGCTCTTGTAGCATGAAGGGCATCATCCACACGGTCTTTCTTCTCTTTCATTTCAAGCTCTGTAGCTGCACCAACATATAATACAGCAACACCACCGCTCAATTTAGCAAGGCGCTCCTGTAATTTTTCTTTATCATAGTCAGAAGTTGTTACTTCTACCTGTGCTTTAATTTGGTTAACTCTTGCAACGATATCAGCTTTTTTGCCTTTACCACCTACGATGGTTGTATTGTCTTTATCAATTACAATAGAACCTGCAGAACCCAAATAAGTAAGGTCAGCATTTTCTAATTTGTAACCTTGCTCTTCGCTGATAACAAGACCTGCAGTAAGGATAGCGATATCCTGCAACATTTCTTTTCTTCTGTCACCAAAGCCCGGAGCTTTTACAGCAGCAACTTTAATAGTGCCACGTAATTTATTTACAACCAGGGTAGCATGGGGCAAACTTTGTCTGACGACCGAAAGGGGGCAAAATTTTCTCTGCCGGCCGTGAGGGCAAACTGAGCAATTTCCAGAAATAACTGGGGGTTCAATTAAAAAAATCATTTTGGGCCAAATTTTCTGAGGAGCGAGGGATGGGGCAAACTTTGTCTCACGACCGAAGGGGCAAAATTTTCTCTGACCGCCGTGAGGGCAAACTGAGCAATTTCCCAGCAAGGCAGGGGATGGGGTTAAAACTCGACTCCCCATCGGGTAGATTGTAACGAAAGTAACTGGGGGTTTGAAAATGAGTTGGGGTTCAATACACAACTTTTCCCTAGCAATTTAAACACTGCGTATAGGATATGCTGAATTGCGTTGGCGGATGATGACGCTGAGCTCAATTTGAGAGCACATTTGAAAAGATTTAATCAAATATTCTGCCAAATATTGGATGCTGTGGTTATATCGTAAATAGTAGTTTATATTTTTTAATGCGAAAGGATTCAAAGCAATATTAACATGGCATGATATTGCAAATGACATCCTAAAAGTGAG
>JANMVB010000269.1:0-10249 GCA_031392305.1 Ferruginibacter sp. | reverse complement strand
TTAACCCGCCAGATACTTGTGCAGGATGGGGATTTTGTAAAAGCAGGTGCAGCATTAAGTGATGGACAAACAGCCCCGGCAGATATTCTTTCAATCAAAGGACCATTTGCAGTTCAGGAGTATGTGGTAAATGAAATTCAGGAAGTATATCGTTTACAGGGTGTGAAAATTAATGATAAACACGTAGAAGTAATCGTTCGGCAGATGATGCGTAAAGTTACCATCGAAGATGCAGGAGATACCATATTCCTAGAAGGAGATACAGAAGATAAACTGGACTTTAATACCGAGAACGATAACATCTTTGATAAAAAGGTTGTTACTGAGCATGGTGAAAGTACCAAACTCAAAACCGGTCAGATTGTTACACTTCGTGATGTAAGAGAAGAGAATTCTATCTTAAGAAGGGCAGATAAAAAGTTAATTGAATTCCGTGATGCACAACCAGCAACTTCTTCACCGTTGTTACTGGGTATTACCAAAGCATCGTTGGGTACACAAAGCTGGATATCAGCAGCCTCCTTCCAGGAAACTACCAAAGTACTGAGCAGCGCCGCCATCAATGGCAAGCTAGATCTGATGTTGGGCCTTAAAGAGAATGTTATTACCGGTCACCCGATACCAGCAGGTACAGGTTTGCGTGAGTTTGAAAATATGATTGTAGGTAGCAAGGAAGAATACGAATTGCTAATGACTACAAAGGAGGCAATGAGTTTTGATGAGGAAGAGTAAGTAACACGAATTCCTTTACACGAATTACACGAATTTAAATACAGGAGTAAGATGAAAGTCTTGCTCCTTTTTTTGTAGTTCATTTGTTGTCCGGGCTAAGATGCAATGTGGATCTGCATTGGCGACGCTCCGTTCAACAGTATATCTCCTGGGGACTTTAGCCATCTGATTGAAGTTACTTTTAAAGAATGATTACAGGACTTAAAATTAAGAGCTTGTATTTCATAAATATAACGCAGGTATATTTCTACATAGGTATAACGCAGGTAAAGCTCCAAATTGGTTTAACGTACAAGTGAGATCATTTATCCTTTTTACTAAAAAGGATAAATGACAAAATCATATTTACAACGATGTACCACAAGGCTTTTTCCTTGCCCGGACAATAATTTCCTATCTAAACGTTTATTCAGCTACAACTTTTAAATTTTTTATTTTATTTCTATTGATTATATTTATTGATATAATTACGGAGCTTGTAAAAAAAATATTTACCCGGATTTACCTCAATCACAACTTAATGCTTAACCTGTTAAAGTATTTGCTGCTTATTTTTTTCCTGTATGCAACTCCGCTAAATGCACAAAATAATAAGCTCACTGACAGCCTTGAAAAAAGAATTTCAACTGCACTACCGGATACCAATAAGGTACATCTGCTGATTGACCTGGCAATAGTTTATTCCAGCAAAGATTCTGCAAAAGCAATCAGAAATGTAACCAGCGCTCTAAACTTATCAATCCAAATTAAATATATTAACGGGCTGATTGATGCCAATAATAACCTCGGCATTTTTTACCTTGATTTTTTTAGACCGGAAAAAGCGTTGCCTTATTTTAAACAGGCAGAATTGCTGAACAAAAAGTATAATAAAGAACAACAATTGGCAAAATTGTACAGCAATATGGGTAACATGTATTCTGATTGGCATAAGAGTAATGAGGCGATAGAATATTACAATAAATCAATTGAACTTGGTTTGAAGTATAACAACAAGAAAAGTGTAGCCATTACCTATAACAACCTGGGTACTGAATATATACAAAATGGCAACCTTGTAAAAGCAACAGAATATTTATTAAAAGGTCTGGCAATAAGGGAAGAAATTAAAGATCAAAAAGGTATTGCAAGCGTAAGCTCTAACCTTTCTGTTTTGTACAAGGAGCTTAAGAAGTATGATGAGTCAATAATTTATGCAAACAATGCAATCGCTATTTATAAGCAACTGAACTTACCAATTGATGAAGGCCGGGTTTATGTAAACCTGGGGTTAATTGCCAACAGGCAAAAAAATTACCAGCAGGCTGAAAAATATTTTGATGAAGCCCTGAACAGATTTAAAGGAACAACCTATACAAAAGGATTGGCCAGTGTATATAACAACCGGGGGCTGGTTTTAAAAAATCAACATAAAACTGTTAAGGCGTTGGAAAACTATACTGCCGGTTATCAACTTGCAGTAGCCGCCGGCGATAAACAAAATCAGTCTATTTTGTTAATTGAAATGGGCGACCTGGCCATGATGGAAAATAATTTTGAACTTTCTGAAAAGTATTTGCTTGAAGCCTTAAAACTTGCAGAAGAAATTAAATACCTCGAACTTGAAAAGGATGCCAACGAAACACTCTCCAACCTTTACAAACAAAAAACTGATTATCAAAAAGCATACACCTACCAAATAAGGTTTAATGTTTTAAGCGATAGTATGCTGGCAAAAGATAAAATAAAAATAATAGAAGATGTAAAAGGTAAATACGAAACAGAAAAGAAGGAACTGAAAATAACTGTTTTGTCTAAATCAGATTCCATTAAATCGCTGCAAATTGATAACCAGCAGATATCTATTATTGATAACCTTTTAAAAATAACCAATCAAAAACTGGCACTCACCAATGCTGACCTTAAATTAAAAGAAGATGGCTTAATTATAAAAAGCAAAGAAGAAACTATTTTGCAAAATAGGCTGGATGCTACTGAAAAGGAACAACACATTGCATTATTGAGCAAAGAGAATAAGATTAAAAAACTTGAACTGGTAACGAGGAACAAAACCATTGTTGGTATTTCTGTGTTTACGATTTTACTGGTGTTATCTGCCTGGTTATTTTACCAGCGCCACCAGGCACAGCAAAAAGGTTTGCTGCAGCAGGAAATATTTAAACAACAGAGTATAGCTATGCAAGGCATTTTGGAGGCTGAAGAAAAAGAACGCAAACGCATAGCCAGCGATTTACATGATGGGGTAGGGCAGCTAATGAGCGCTGCGTGGCTCAACCTGCAGGCTTTTAAAGAACAAATAAATCTCACTGATGAAACACATCAGCAACTGTTTGATAAAAGCGTAGCGCTGGTAGATGAAAGCTGCAAAGAAGTAAGAAGTGTAAGCCACAATATGATGCCCAATGCCTTACTGCAAAAGGGCCTCATCAATGCAGTAAGGGAATTTATTCACCAGGTAAGCAGTAAAAAATTATCGATTAATTTGCAAACAGACGGCTTGCATAAACCAATACCCAGCCATGTAGAAATGGTATTGTACAGGGTTATCCAGGAAAGTGTAAATAATGTAATTAAACATGCAGCCGCCAACAATCTTGATATATCCATTAACCAGGAAACTGATGGAGTTGACGTAATGATTGAAGATAACGGCAAAGGGTTTGATCCAATTAATTTAAAAAATAAAGATGGCATCGGGTTAAGCAATATTAAAAACAGGGTGCAGTATTTAAAAGGAAAAGTAGAATGGAACTCAGCACCGGACGAGGGCACATTGGTAGCCATACATATACCTATTGAAACATGATAAACAACAACCCGATTAAAATTGGCCTGGTAGATGATCACCAGATTGTGATTGATGGATTGGTGGCTGTATTGCAACAACAACAGCTTGTACAAATTGTGATTACTGCTAACAGCGGGCAGGAGATGTTAAATAAATTACGGCACCACACTATTGATATTTTATTGAGTGATGTAATGATGGAAGGTATGAACGGGCAGCAGCTTGCCAAAACGGTGAAACAACAATTTCCGCATGTAAAAATAATTGCCCTTAGCATGAGCGGTGCCGGCGATATTGTAGAAGAAATGATTAACGATGCCGATATATGCGCCTACTTATTAAAACAAACAGATAAAGAAGAATTGCTGCACGCCATAAACGAAGTACACAATGGCGGCCAATATTTTCCACCCGGTATATTGGCTGCCTTACAACAGCAAAGCGAAATTAAAAAGGAGCTGGTGGCAATACACCTTACCGCAAGGGAGCTTGAAATTATTAAATTAATGGAGCAGGATTTAAGCAATAAACAAATTGCAGAGCAATTATTTATTTCAATACGAACTGTTGAAACGCACCGCAAAAACATATTTAGAAAAACCAATACAAACAATCTTTTAAGTTTGGTTAAGTGGGCTTACGAGCATCAATTGCTTACAAAATAACTGCAATTACCCTTTGCTGAATTTTAAATTATTATGCAAGTATTTTAAACTCCTTTAACAATATTTTTTGTTGTCCGGGCTTTTAATCAATGAGCATCATCGTTGCATCGCCCTCTTTTACCAAATACCAATTTGGATCTTTACCTGCGTAATAACGATCATAATAAACGATCATAATATTAACAAAGCCTGATTGAATATTTTATATGGATCACCTTATTCTAATCCTTATTTCTCGTCTGTGGAATTAACTAATTCAACAATAATTTTCTTCAAACTGGTGGTATTTATTTATCAGTGTAATAGTCCCATTTGCATCCTTCATTTTAACTTGAGGAGAAAATTATAAAAGTGAAAGCCCTTTTTATAAGGAAATATATAATTTAACATCAACGTTTCATGTAACCCGAATGATAGCCATCCGTACAAAATACTGATACATTTTTAGCCAAAAATCTTCAAATAAGTTACAAATCGTTTTAAACAGAAAAAAGAATTTACTTTCAATTTATAAATGAATATCAATTTTTAGAAGTGCCGGTTTTAACATGGTTGCTACATTAAAATGAATTGTTTGCTTATAACTTTAGCACTATAAGAATAAAAAGATTGTATTTGCATCAACAGCCTCCAATAAAACGTAGTATCATTTTTAAATAAAGCATCAATAAATGTTTCAACAAATTTTGCCAGTCAATAAGCCCTGGTAAATAATTCATAATCAAAAAATCATTGATTACTAAAATGAAAAAGCAATTATTTTTAATCATCACCAGTATTGCATTGATAATGGCTGGTTGCTCAAAAGAGAAAGTAACGCCTGCGCCACCGCCCGTTATACCACCACCTGTTGTACCGCCACCTGCCCCACCGGCAGATTTACTTACAAAGCTAAATGTGCGGACATACATGGTAGATGCCAATGCTACTACCGAAACAGTAGCTATGTTTTATAATTTAAAGATGATGTCAAAAACCCAGTTTGCTGTTGGGCAACAGGATGCATTTTCCGGGTTTTATAATAATGCCGGCGGCATGTCGGATATCAAGAAAACAACTGGTAATGATCCGGCATTGTTAGGCTCAGATTTTATTTTCATCACAGATAAAAATAATGACGGGCAGACTTCCAATTGGTTTTATCAGCAGGAGCAAAAAACAATCAGTGATGTAAAGCAGGCTTATGAAAAAGGCATGATCAACATTTTCACCTGGCATTTAAGGGAACCCTACCTGGAAAACGTTTTTTATTCAAATGATATGTCTGCATCTGATAAAGCTACTGCATTTAAGAGCATACTGCCTGGTGGCACTAATCATAATTGGTACAAATTAAAGTTGGATAAAGTAGCATCGGTATTCAATAATTTAAAAGGAAAGAATGGTGAACTGATACCTGTAATTTTCAGACCATTTCATGAGTATGATGGTAGCTGGTTTTGGTGGGGTGCAAGTTTTTGTACACCAGATGAATTTAAAGCAGCATTTAAATTTACTGTTGAGTATTTAAAAGATACCAAAAATGTGCACAATGTATTGTACTCTTTAGGACCGGATAATAGTTATGATACAAAGGATAAATACCTGAGCCGTTATCCCGGGGATGCTTATGTAGATGTGTTGGGTATGGACAATTACTGGGATTTAAGAAGTGGTACAGGACAGGGTGGGTCTGATTTGGCCAATGTAAAATTGAAAGTTGTATCTGACCTGGCAAAAGAAAAAGTAAAGATTGCAGCCATGACAGAAACAGGCTACCAGGTTACGCCTACCTCACCACCAATCAGTGGATGGTTTTCTAATTTTGTTTATAAAGCTTTAACTGCTAATAATATTGAAATTGCTTTTGTAATGTTTTGGGGCAATGGCGGTGATAGTTACTATGTGCCTGCGCCAACAAGCCCAAATGCTGCTGACTTTATTGAATTTACAAATAAGCCAAAGGCATTGCTGCAAAATGAATTACCCAATATGTATGTAATTCCATAGGTGTTTAAATATTTATATTACAATAAAAAGGAGCTGTGCAAACGGTTCCTTTTTTCGTTTTGCAGATGCCCTCAATTTTTAATTTGCCTTATTTTATAAAGGATTAAACTCCAATTATAGTGTGCCAATATTTATCTAAAAAATTTAACAGTGGCAATCTATTTTGCAGTCTATATTTCTTGAAATAACGTGAGAAAAGTTCCCCAATGATACAACGTACAAGAGTGCGACGCAACGATGCTGTCCATAGCTTCAATGCCCGGACAAAAATATATTTCTAAAAAAAATCAGGAAGAATAAAATAAAACAGGGAGCAGTTACTCAATGCCCCCCTGTTATTTTATTAACTGAATTGAATAAGTTTATACTTTGGGAAGTTGATACCCATTGTGATATTCCTTCATAAAATATTGCTTGTTGATGCCCTCATCTGTAAAGCCACCTTTTGCTTTATCCCACAATAATTTTTTACCACTGCGAAAAGAAATATTGCCCATTTGTGCAACAGTAGCCACATGTGCACCATCCTGTATAGAGCAATGCAAGTCAGCAGCCTTGCGGCTTTTAACTGCACCCACAAAATTCTGCCAATGCTTTTCGAGCCCGTTATCCGATGATTTTTGTAAGGCCATTATTACTTTATTTTTGCTCTGCCTTTCTTCAATTACTTCCCAACCGCCACGATTTAAAATGAGCGTGCCGTTATTGCCGATATAGGCTATCCCATGGTCCCTTCCATAAGAGCCATTATCAATGCCCATGGCACTATCCCACACCATATTAAACTTATCAAATTCATATAATGTGGTAAGCGTATCGGGTGTTTCTTCATACAAATCGGGATAGGCAAATTTTCCTCCAAGTCCGGCGACACTGATGGGTAAATCAGCCTTCATACCGATCAATGCATAGTCTAATAAGTGTACACCCCAGTCTGTCATTAGCCCACCGGCATAATCCCAAAACCACCTGAAATTAAAATGAAAACGGCTGGCATTAAACGGCCTTGTTACTGCAGGGCCAAGCCACTGCGTATAATCGACACCGGCAGGAGGCGCTGAATCCGGTACAACCGGCCCGGGCTTCATCCAACCCTGGTAGCACCATACTTTTACTGTGCGGATATTGCCTAACTGGCCACCCTGCACAAAATCAACGGCATCTTTAAAATGCTGCTGGCTGCGTTGCCATTGCCCTGCCTGCACTATTTTATTGTATCGTTGTTGTGCAGCAATCATCCTGCGGCATTCGCCGATGGAATTGCCCACAGGTTTTTCAACATACACATCTTTACCAGCCTCGCAGGCATGTATCATTTGTAAAGCATGCCAATGATCTGGCGTACCAATTATTACGGCATCAATATCTTTTTGCGCCAACAGCTTTTGATAATTATCATAGATCTTTATTTTTGATGCATCTACATTTAGGGCCGCTAACTCTGCCAGCCGGGTATCAATCACACTCTTATCTACATCGCATACTGCCACCAGGTTTACCCCTGCTACTTTTAAGGCAGCTTTTACATTTGCCCAGCCCATGCCTTTAATACCAATGGCGCCAATATTGAGTTGATCGCTTGGTGCTATGCCATTATTTAATATGGCAAAAGCCTTGTTATCAAATGCGGAGGCAAGCGCACCCCCGCCAATAATTAATGAAGATTTGTGTAAAAAATTTCTACGTGATGACATAGTGTTTAGATTTTAAATTGGTTTAAAATTTATTGTTAGCGATATGTTTGATGTAAAAAAAATGGAAGCGATATGGAGTTTGTTTGAGACCAAAAAATATTTCAATGCAACCTTTTTAAGCAATGGTTAATAATGTATAAACTTAACAAATTTATCTTGTAATGGAACTGTTTATTCGGGTGTATTTGGGGTGTATGTATAATTGTAGCTTGCAGGTGGCACACCAGCCAGCGAGAGCAGCCGTGGCCGGTGTCCTCACTGGCCACTACCTTTATTGTAGTATGGACAATTTTAAATGCACCCTGTATTTGTTCGTGCCGTTTCAGGGATTAATTTTGGAAACCTTTAATATTACTTTGTCGGGCCGCAGGGTTATCAATGGTATCATTTCAGTGGTTTCATTAGTGGGTTCAATTTTAAATTTGGTTAAAAATGAGTACACGAAAAACGACATTTCAGCAATGGCGAAATTATTGCCGATACACATTCTTGGCCCGGCCCCAAATGGAAAATAATTTTTTGCTTTAATACATTTTTCGTCCGCCATAAATCTTTCCGGATTAAATGTCAACGCATCTTCCCATAATTTTTCATCGCGGTGTACCCCATAAAAGAAAGGGAGGATAATGGTGTTTTTTGGGAAAGAGTATTCACCAAACTGATCATCTTCAAGAGCCACCCGGTCGGTGATCCATGCAGTTGGATACAAACGCATACCCTCATTGATGGTGGCTTTAAGGTATTCATTATTTAGCGGATCGTAAGTGGCATTGTTGGTAAATGTGGATAGTAGCTTTTGTTGAATTTCACTATTGGTGGCAATTAAATGCATCAGCCAAGCAAGACTATTGGCGGTAGTTTCATGGCCGGCTAAAATAAGTATCAATACTTCGTCTATCAATTGTTCGTCATTCATTGCATCGCCGGTATCTTCATATTTACTGTTTAAAAGCATATCTAACAAATCACTATAATTTTCAGTACTCGCTTTTCGTTGGGTAATGATCTCTTGTATGATTGCTCTTAATCTTTTTGCTTTTTTGAAATTACTTTTTTTCGTTCCGGTAAAGGGGTAAAATATTTTTCTCCATGGCTGGTTCATATCTGTCATTAAAAAGTCCTGCAGTTCGGTAAACAGCTTACTTAGTTCTGCAATGATGGTAGAAGACAGGTTGATATCAAATAGTGATTTTATTAAAACGGAAAAAGACAACTGTTGCAACAGGGGGTACAGGTCCACTTTTTCCCCAACCGGAAAGGTGGATATAAAGTCATTGATCCGTTTTACCATGATGTTGTACAGGCCATGTATTTTATCTTTATGAAATGCGGGTTGTATCAACCTTCTTTGTTTGAGCCAGTATTCCCCGTTTGAATATAATAATCCATTCCCAAAGTATTGGGCAACATGAGCAGCAAAAGGAGATTTATGATAGTTGGTATGGTGCTCCCTTAAAACGTAGCTGATAAAGCCAGGGTCCTGCGTTACAATAATTTTCCTGTTTGGGCCCAATGAACCAGAGTAAGATCCTGAAAATTTTTCCAGGCTTTTGGTAATAAACCGGATAGGGTGTTTTAAATAATCAGATGAATTGATAGCGGTTTGCAAAAGAGAATAGCCTTCCGGAAAATGGTATTGTTTCTTTTTACTTTTCATGGTGTGGGTATTACTTTATAAAGATAATAGCCAAAGGGGATGATTTTTTAACAACTTATTACGCTGCATATTTCCAATAAAAATAGCAGCCTGCATCTTTGAATCGGAAAAGATACCGGGCATATATTGGAGGTAGGGTCGGACTGATTCAGTAAGTTGTACAGTCATTGAAAGTTGCATTTAATTTTTTGACCAGCATTTTATACAAGCTCATTATTGTTATATCATTTCACTTCGGCATGGGATAGTATGCTGTTATGGAACTCACTTATGCGTAACAATTTTTTTGGCCGGGCAGATGTTTTACAATTAAGGTTCATGGGCGTCGCACTCTTGTACATTATATCTATGTGGGGCTTTACTGCATTGTAATTAGTGTTGCGTGAAAAATTAAGAAGATGGTATTAATTCTCTGGCTAATTAATGTTAAGAAATTAGTTTTATCAACTACCTGCCCAGGATAAGTTTATACTTTGTGTGGGATATAACATATTCGTGTTGGCTCATTATGGCACTTACTCAGAGAGATATGAACTTACCATTGAAATTTTATAAATAAAGCTTCCATCAATAAACCATAATTTTATATTTTTGACAAAATATGTCAAAAAATAATCGTTCAAAATGGACAACTTAGGCGACAAAATTCGGAAATATAGAGAGTACAAAGGACTGCCCTTGCGGACAGTTGCTGCATTCCTTGATATTGATCAGGCAATACTTA
>JANMVB010000074.1:0-1702 GCA_031392305.1 Ferruginibacter sp. | reverse complement strand
CCAGCTTTATAAAACATTTTGATGCAAACAAAATATGGCAGAAGAAATAAAAACTTTTAAAGTAACCATCGACAACATCACCATTGATGTGCCGGTGGGTACCACAGTATTAAACGCAGCCCGTAAAATTGGTGGCGATGTGGCGCCACCTGCAATGTGCTATTATAGTAAGCTGCAGGGAAGTGGTGGCAAATGCCGTACCTGCCTGGTGGAAATTGCTGCTGGTTCTACTGCAGATCCAAGGCCAATGCCTAAGCTGGTGGCATCTTGCCGTACTACTGTAATGGATGGCATGATAGTAAAAAATATTACCAGTGAAAAAGTAAAAGATGCAAGGGCAGGTGTTGTAGAATTTTTATTATTAAATCATCCGTTGGACTGCCCTATCTGTGACCAGGCAGGTGAATGCCATTTGCAGGACCTTGGGTATGAACACGGTAAAGAAGGCACACGTTATGAATTTCCGAGAAGAACTTTTGAGAAGGAAGATATTGGACCATACATACAATTGCACATGACTCGTTGCATCCTGTGTTACAGGTGTACTTATATTGCTGACCAGATTACCAATAAAAGGGTACATGGCATTTTAGACAGGGGAGAGCATGCCGAAATATCAACTTATATTTCTAAGGCAATTGACAATGATTTTAGCGGCAACATGATTGATGTGTGCCCCGTAGGTGCTTTGACGGATAAAACATTCCGTTTTAAAAACCGGGTGTGGTTTACCAAGCCGGTAGATGCACACCGTAATTGTGAAACATCTGGCTGCTGCGGTAAAACTACTTTGTGGCTGCGTGGTGATGAAGTTTATAGGGTAACAGCACGTAAAGATCAATGGGGCGAAGTGCAGAGCTATGATGGTAAGCCCGGCTGGATTTGCAATACCTGCAGGTTTGATAAAAAGAAAACAAGCGATTGGGTAATAGAAGGCGTTACAAAAGTTAACCGGCATTCAGTGATTTCGCAGGGGCAATATGATGGATTGGTGATACCAAAAGAAACAATACAGGAAGTAATGAGCGGAAGGGAGCCCAAAATTTTAATGGATATTCATGATGAGAGTGAAGTAAATAACCCGACAGTATTTTTGAGTGAAATAAACGGGCCGGCACATTCGGAGGATTTTACCCCCGTCCCCTAAAGGGGGATTTTTCGCATAGTGTTATAAAAATTAAAAGTTAGATGGATTGAATGGGATAGTTATGATTAATCTCATCTAAGATAAAATAATGAGGTAGCGATTTGAAGGGGTTCCACATAGGTATGCGGTACAAGGGAGTGACACAACGATGCTGCTCAGGGATATTAAGTTGGTTAAAAAATATTTATTCAAATTATGTTATTGTCAATTGAGATTTCTTTAATTCTTGAAAAATTAGTCCTCATCATTGTGGTGGTAATGTCGTCGTTGGTAATTGCTATGTATGCAACTTTTGCTGAACGAAAAGTGGCCGCCATTATGCAAGACAGGCGGGGGCCAAACCGTGCCGGTCCATTTGGCCTGTTACAACCGGTGGCAGATGGGTTGAAGTTATTTTTTAAAGAAGAGATCATTCCCAATTTATCATCTAAATTTTTATTTATACTTGGCCCTTGCCTGGCCATGTTAACCGCAATGATGACCGGTGCCGTTATCCCTTGGGGCGATAAGGTTCATTTTTTTGACCGGGATATTTCGCTGCAAATCGCAGATATC
>JANMVB010000678.1:0-3993 GCA_031392305.1 Ferruginibacter sp. | reverse complement strand
GATTACCTGCTACAATATATTCAATATTTGCTCTTTCGCTTTTTCTAATTCATCCTTCATGGTTACTACACATTTTTGAATATCGGCATCATAGGCTTTGCTGCCCGTAGTGTTGATCTCCCTGCCAATTTCCTGTATCATAAAAGAAAGTTTCTTTCCCTTGGCATCATCACTGTTGGCGAGCAACTCCCTGAAATATTCGCAGTGTTGTTTTAAGCGGACCTGCTCTTCGTGAATATCTATTTTTTCGATGTAGTAAATCAGTTCCTGCTCGAGCCGGTTGCCGTCATAGTTTTCTTTGCCTACATGCAGCTCCAGCAACTGTACAATTTCTTCCCGTATCCTTTTCATCCGGTTGGGCTCAAGTTTTACAATAAGTTCTTCCTGTGCATTGATATTGTTGATGCGGATGATAAGGTCTTTTTCGAGGCTGGCACCTTCCTCCAGCCGATGATTATTTAATTCGGTAAGGGCAGTTTGCAATACCTTTTTAAACTCCTCAAAATCGGTATCGTTGAGTATATCGTTGGCAGGCGTTACCACTTCGGGCAGGCGCAGCAGGGCACTCAAAACTGAGTTGGTATCAATGCTCAATTCTGCGGCCAGTGTTTCTATTTGCTGGTAATATGCCTTGATGAGATCGGTGTTAATGTTAACTGGTTTGGAGGTGCCATTTTGCTTGATGGTAATCATGCAATCGATGGAGCCACGTACCAGTTGCTCCTGCAAAATATTGCGTATGTCAAATTCATAAGGCCTTAGTAACGGGGGCAGGCGCAATTGTATTTCAAACTGTTTTCCATTGAGGGCTTTTATTTCTACCAAAAAGGTTTTGTCATTTACAGTTTGTTCGGCTCGTCCAAAGCCTGTCATTGATTTTAGCATTATCGGTTGGTATGTTTTTAATATGATATAGAAATTACTGTAAGGTATATGAAAAATTCTCAAAGATTTGATTTAGGGAAATCATTTCTGCCCGGAAAAAGAAAATGATACATTTCGCCTTTTGTGAACATCCGCATTTCGCCGGGTTGAAGGCCTTCTATAGTGCATTTTTCTACCCGGTACCTTATAAGCCTGAGTGTAGGAAAACCAACTGCTGCAGTCATCTTTCTCACCTGCCTGTTCTTGCCTTCTGTGAGTAATAATTTTAGCCAGGTAGCCGGAATATTTTTACGAAAACGTATGGGGGGATTTCTCTCCGGAACAACCGGTGGTGTTGTAAAAATTTCTCCTTTGCATTTTTTTGTGCGGTATAAATTTCCGTCAACTGTTATGTCAACACCATTTTGCAAATCGTAGATTGCTTCGCTGGTGATGCTGCCATCTACCTGCACCCAATATTCTCTAGTGTGTGTAAATGCGGGGTTCAATAATTCATGATTAATTTTTTTATCATTGGTGAGTATCAGCAATCCTTCACTGTCATAATCTAACCTGCCTACCGGGTAAACATTATTGGGTACATCAAAAAAATCTTTTAAAGTTTTCTTACCATCGCCTGATGTAAACTGGGATAACACATTGAATGGTTTATAAACTATACAGTAAAATTCCAATTGAAAATATATTAAGGTGAGTTACTGAAAATAATTTTAACTGCTAACAAAAAGCCTGCAACGAAAGGTTATAAAATTAAGAAAGCCCGGCGAAAAATTGCCAGGCTTTATTATATGAATGGGTTAGTAAGTACTGGAAATAAAATTTCCATACACAATATTAAAAAGAATTTCTGCTTTGCAAAAAAATTTTTTAAATATTTTATTCACATTTTAAACATTGCTGTGGAAAAGGAAAACTGTTTTTGAATAATATGCTGAGGATTTGATTGAACATTTCCCTGGTTTGTAAAGAAAAATTTTATGCCTGTATACTTTGTGTTGGGCTGTAACTATTGATTTTACTGGCTTTACAGCCAACTATATTTTTATTGTGCTAAAAATAAAAAACTGTTCCTGTGATAATTCATGCAAAACATCAGCAGCATTTTTGAATAATTTTTTATTAAGCTCATTAAAAAAAAGTGGACAACATTTTCATTGAAGGTTGTCTTATTTGATGCGTTGCATCATATTTGTTTGTGCATTCATTAAAAGCAAAGCGTAGTACCTTTATAAAAAAAATTATTGTATGCAATTTCCTTCTCCTGTTTCCATCGCCTGGATCGCTGATTTTATCAATGCTGAATTAGTTGGCAACAAACAGGGTGAGGCTTATGGTATCAACGAAATACATAAAGTTGAAACAGGCGACCTTATGTTTGTTGATCATCCAAAGTATTATGACAAGAGCATCAACAGTGCAGCCACCTTTATTATCATCAATAAAAAAACAGACTGCCCCGATGGTAAAGCATTGTTGATTGTTGACAATCCCTTTGAAGCATATTGCAAAATTGTGAATCATTTTAATCCCTTTACACCTGCATATAAAAGCATTAGTGACACCACTGTTATTGGTGAAGAAACATTTATTTATCCCAATGTTTTTATTGGCCATCATGTAACCATTGGCCATCATTGTATCATCTATCCAAATGTTACCATCATGGATAATTGTATCATCGGCGATTATGTAACCATTGAATCGGGTACAGTAATTGGCAGCGACGCATTTTATTACAACACAAAAAAAGACAGGAGTAATTGGTATAAAAAAATGCCGAGTTGCGGCAGGGTTATTATAAAAGATAATGTAGAAATTGGCGCAGGCTGTACCATTGACCGTGGCGTAACAAATGATACCATTATTGGCGAGGGTACAAAGTTTGATAACACCATACATATAGGGCACGATACCGTGATTGGAAAGAACTGTTTATTTGCCGCACATGTAGTGGTAGCAGGTGGCGTAATTATAAAAGACGGAGTAACACTATGGGGCCAAACGGTAGTAAATAAAACCCTCACCATTGGTGAGAATGCAGTTCTGTTAGGAAGAACCGGCGTAAGCGGAGACCTTGAAGGAAACAAAACATACTGGGGTGCCCCTGCACAGGAAGCCGGCCTTGTAAAAAGAGAACTGGTATGGATAAAAAGGATACCGCAATTATGGGATAAGGTGATGGCGAAGCCTCCCCAAACCCTTCCGAAGGAGGGGCTTTAGAACAAGATAATTTAAAAGACTTTTTAATTCGCTGGCTCTCAGAACCCCCCTTTTGGGGGCAGGGGGGCTGGGCTTATATAGTCATACGGCAACAAATCCCCCACCTTATCCCATATCCAATAACCTGTGAGGGTAATATCATTCTGATCAAAATAATAACCATTCTGTTCTATACCGATTGACTCGTTGGGAACTATGGCAACTACAGATAACTGGAATTTTTTTGGCGCCTCATCATTCAGTAATTGATATGCAGCATCCGGCTCTTCATTATTATAAATGATGGCGGTATTAAGTTGGTTAGGATAGATGCTTACCAATAAAGTGCTATCATCTTTGGTATAGTTTAAAGCGCCATAAAAATCCTTTAAAGGGATGGCAGTTTCCTTCTCATTTTCTTTTGCTACAAACTGAATTTCAAAGCCTTCTTCCTTCAATGATTTGTTGTACACACTACGCATAAAATGCAGGATAGATCCATTGTAAGCTTTCATCCTGTTAACTTGCCAGCTATTTTTTTGTAAGGTATCAGTGGCAATCATTTCTTCAAACAAAGGATAGCCTGTATAAACACCCGCCTCGGTTCCGTACTCATGCGTAAATGAATCAAGGGTGTATTTTATTTTATACCCAAGTGCCAGATTTTCTATTTCAATGGGTGCAGTTGCCAATACTTTAAGCCGGTTCTTGCGCTTGTAAAAATAAAATTTCAGCACATCTTTATTGGTGATGGTGCAAAGTTTACTATTAGCAGTTTTGCCAATAAAATTTTCAATAAAAAATGTCCCATATTTATCCCAGCCATCCTTTACTTCATTGCTTGCCTTTACCACCACATCTTCCATTGCTTTTTCTTTTTGCTTCAGTTCAATCACCAGGTTTTTTTCA
>JANMVB010000596.1:0-2908 GCA_031392305.1 Ferruginibacter sp. | reverse complement strand
GAAGGCAACACATTGGGGTACATGGCAGCCTTGATGATATCCGGCGCATGCCCGCCACCTGCACCTTCGGTATGAAAAGTATGTATCACCCTACCGTTGATGGCTGCGATGGTATCTTCTAAAAAACCACTTTCATTGAGTGTATCTGTATGTATGGCTACCTGTACATCATATTTATCTGCCACCTGCAGGGAGGCATCAATTACAGCAGGTGTTGATCCCCAGTCTTCATGAATTTTTAAGCCCAGGGCGCCTGCTTCAATTTGTTCTTCCAGTGGTGCCAGCGTTGCACAATTACCCTTACCAAAAAAACCAAGGTTCATTGGATAAGCATCGGCTGCTTCCAGCATTTTTTGAATATTCCATGCGCCGGGAGTTACCGTGGTGGCGTTGGTACCATCGGCGGGGCCGGTACCTCCCCCAATCATAGTTGTAATTCCGCTGAATAAAGCATGATCAATCTGCTGGGGGCAAATAAAATGGATATGTGTATCAATACCGCCTGCTGTAGCAATTAAACCAGCACCTCCATGTACTTCGGTGGATGCACCTATCACCATATTTTCTGTGATGCCTTCCATAGTATCCGGGTTGCCGGCTTTGCCTATGGCTGCAATTTTTCCATCTTTTATACCTATGTCTGCTTTTACAATTCCCCAGTGGTCGATGATCATTACACTGGTTATCACAAAATCAAGTACTCCTTCATTTCGGGTGGCGGTAGCTGATTGGGCCATCCCGTCACGGATGGTTTTGCCACCACCAAATTTGGCTTCATCACCATATACAGTGTGATCTTTTTCTATCTCAATAAACAGCGCTGTATCACCTAAGCGTATTTTATCACCGGTAGTGGGACCATACATATTGGCATACTTAATCCTGTTGATTTTTAAGCTCATGCTGTTGTATTTTTAAAATTAAGTGCGGTTGCTTTTTCAATTGCTGCTGATTTATTTCCTGTTGGTGATGCATCGCCGTTAACAAGATTATTAAAGCCCATCATTTTTTTTGCACCACCAAATGCAACCAGCTCAACAATCTTTTCTTCACCCGGCTCAAAGCGTATTGCCGTACCTGCTGCAATGTTTAACCGCATGCCAAATGCCGGAGCTCTGTCAAAATCCATTTGTTTATTTACCTCAAAAAAATGATAATGCGAACCTACCTGTACAGGCCGGTCGCCGGTATTTACAACCGTTATTTTTATGGTAGCCCGGCCAACATTGCATTCAATATCTCCATTAGCTAAAATGTATTCTCCCGGTATCATGTTGATAAGTTTAGCCCCCTTCCCCTAAAGGGGTGTAAAGGCAGGTTTCTGAATTTTTTGAGTTTGTGTGAACTACTATAAAATCAATTGTGAACATTTAAAAATATCATAGAAATAATGGCGTTACTGCACTCCCCTTTAGGGGACGGGGGCTACCGTATCGGGTCGTGTACCGTTACCAGTTTTGTACCGTCAGGAAAAGTAGCTTCAATCTGAATTTCATGGATCATTTCCGGAATACCTTCCATCACATCGCTCCTGCTTAAAATGGTGGCGCCGTATTGCATCAGGTCGGCTACTGATCTTCCATCCCGGGCAGCTTCCTGCAAATGGCTGCTAATGAGTGCAATTGCTTCGGGATAGTTTAGTTTTAATCCCCTTGCTTTTCTTTTTTCAGCCAATTCTCCGGCTAAAAAAAGCAGCAGCTTTTCAGATTCTCTTGGCGATAAATGCATTAAATAAAAATTGAGTTTGTAAAAAAAGGCAGGCAATCGTACGAATAACCGATACGTTAAGGTAAGAAAAAACATACATCCTGTAAAGCATTTTTATTATTGCCCCTGCAATAAAATCCTGTTTTTGTCGATTTAGTAAAAGAAACAGTTAACCTGCTGTTTGCTACACGTAAAATCCAATAGAAATGTTTAAACTTATCCGTTACCCTGCGGTATTGCTTATTGTGTCATTATTAATGGCCCATACAAATTTTTCGACTGATAATAAGTTGGCTACTGAAAAAACCTTACCCTATCCCAGGCCCAAATTTTCCACCAATAATAAAACAACTTCATCACTTTTTGCAAAAGCAAATCAATATTATACTGAATGGAATTTATGCCAGGCCGGACTTTCTGAAAATGCTTTTAATTATGCTTTGAAGGGGTACGATTATTTAAGTGAACATAAATTATTGAGCAAAGCAAATATTATAACAATTGTAGACTTCACTCAGCCATCTACGCAAAAAAGATTGTACGTGCTGGATATACTGAATGGAAAAATTTTATACAATACCCTTGTAGCACATGGCCGTAATTCGGGCAATGAATATGCAAACCAGTTTTCGAACCGGCAGGAATCTTATCAAACCAGCCTGGGCTTTTACATTACAATGAAAACTTATAATGGCTGTAATGGATATTCCCTTAAACTAAAGGGCTGTGAAAAGGGCATCAATGATAAAGCAATGGAAAGAGCAATTGTAATGCATGGTGCAGATTATGTAAGCAATACTTTTATAAACAGTTGTGGCCGCCTGGGCAGGAGTTATGGTTGCCCTTCGGTACCGGCTGAAATAAGCAAAGAAATTATTGATGTGGTTAAAAATGGCAGTTGCCTTTTTTTATACCATCCTTCAAAAAAATATATTAACCGCTCAAAAATTATTAATAGCTAGGATTTATTCTTCCCCCATTACGTTAATTGTTAGGCACGACAGATGATAGAGGGCCCCGGATTGGACGGGGCCCCTTGATTTTAGGCAAGGCCTGCCCTCCGAAGGGGGTTCTGCAGAATATGATTAATTACTCTCAAAAAATATACAGTTTGTTTGGCTAGTTATAACGCAGGTAAAGCTCCTCATAGGTATGCGGTAAAAGTGAGTGACACAACGATGATCACCAGAGTTTCTCAGCC
>JANMVB010000579.1:0-8692 GCA_031392305.1 Ferruginibacter sp. | reverse complement strand
AAAATTAGTTGTCAGGTATTCAAAAATTAATGGAGAAGCTTCGAAGCCGATATATTTTACTCCCGGGTTTGCCTTTATTACCGGCAGACCGATGGCGCCGATATTTGCACCGATGTCAAAATAATTTTCGCCTGATTTGATACGTTTTTTTAAAAGGGCTACTAATTTTTTTTCATAAATGCCATCAATAAATAATTCTACGCCTAGGCTCTCTATTGTGTTTGGTACCTGGTACATTATATTATGATGTGCTGAAAATACGACTGACTTATTTTTATTGATCAGGCTTTTAAATAATAACCTGCCCAGCCGCAATTTGCCTTTGAAATGTGGAAGATGCCTGTAAAATTTAAGAAAGTTATTTAGCATTAAAATTTGTAATTACCTGCTCCGCAGTGAATTCGATAACGTAAAAGAAGGAGAAATTTTTATATCGTGTAGGAAAGTACCACATTGGTATTCAGTACAAGAGTGCGACGCAAGGATGTTGCCCATAGTTTCGCAGCCGGAGCAACAAAAAATGCACTAAAACTTTTGTAAAAACATATTATCGTTTTGCACTTTAAGCTCATTGAAATCTACTTGTCTAGATGCATAGCTTTTTGCCCCCTCGTTCCAGCTTTTAAATTCAGCCGCTGACATTGCAGCAAAAAAGTTGATGGCTGTTGTTATTTCCGATATATTTTTTGTAGAAATATTTTCACCTGCATGGTTGCTTTGTAAATTATTAAAAGGCGTATGGTTACTGGTTATAACAGGCTTGCCAGCGGAAAGCGCCTCATATATTGCATGGCCAAAGTTTTCGCTTTTACTGGGCAAAATAAACACCTCATAATTATTTAATACCGCTTCAATTTTTGAAGGCAATACATCGCCGTGATGGCAAACAGTGATATTAGCCGGAAGCATTTTTATTTTATCCCTGCACAGTTGCCAATAAAATCCGTCTTTTATCGGGCCATAAATATCATAACTAATTTCCGCTGTACAAAAGTGCAATGCCTCCAGCACCAATAAAATATTTTTCATCGGGCTGATCAATGCAACTGAAACCAGGCGCAACTTACCAGTCTCTTTTTGCGCAGCTTGTTGAAAATTAAAAACCCGTGGAAAATTACCTGCAATAAAAACCCGGGCTTGCTCACCAAATGCCTGCAGGATAAATTGTTGTTCCCGTGCATCTGTAGCGTGAAAGTCATAACGGCGATGGAGACCTGCCATTTTCCACAAAGCGAGGTATAATTTTTTCTTAAAAGATTTTTGTGAAAGCGCACCCGGATGTAGCATGCCCCTTACTGAAATTATTTTAACAGCCACCTTGCAAAACAGCAATGGTACAAGATTAAAATACCAGGAATAAATTCCAATCACAAACAATATATCAGCATTGGAATTTTTAATTTCCCTTTTTAATATTTCAACAGAGCGCTTGTTTTTTGATGCATACCAAACAGTTGTATGCTCATTGTAGTTACACCAGGTGTCAAACAATACACCGGAGTTTATCGACCCATCTAAATCAGTATTTGAACAGAAAATTTTATACTTCACCTGCCCATCACCATACTGCTCTGTAAGGTTTGCAATTGACTGAACAGGGCCACCAGCCTTGTATGCAGGGTGAAACCAGTCTATAGTAATGAAGATCGTTTTCAACTTAATAAAGCCAGGTGCAGTTCATTTGTAAACTTAATACGGTAAGCAAAGCAGCTATACATTCGCTGTTTCAAGACTGGCAGTTTTTCTTGTGCGTTTAAATTCGTATTTCCATAATTGAATCATCACGAAAATTAAAAAACTGGATTTTACGAGGTGCCCTAGTGATGTTTGCAATTCGCAATCGGGCCTGATGGGATAGTAAAATACCAACGGGGTAAATAATAGCAATACGGGGTAATTTTTACTGTGTTTATAAAAACCATTGAGCACCGCACTAAATAAAAGTGCCAGGCAAAACATAAAAATACATCCACCAAATACACCAAAATTAATATATGCATCACCCATGGAACTAAGGCCCATGGATGTACCCCTGCGAATACGCATACCCGAATATTTCATAAAAATTTCCCTGTCGCCGGCGCTTAATTTATTAGGTGCTAAAATTCTCGGTAAAAATGCGGCCTCCAGAATCTGGTATAATTCTGCACCATCGGCAAAGGGAACTTTGGCGGGTACATTGTTCATAATATTGGTTACAATAAACCCCTGGTTGATGCGAACATTGCTTTGAGCAAGACTTTCAAAATTAAATATTCCGTTGTTCTCCTGTTTTTTATCATAGATTTTTTCAAAGGTTTCAAGGCCGCTGTCACCCTCACCCCACGCCGCTTTTCTATAGTCGCCTTTTAGTTGCTGAATGATTACAGCCAGCAAAACAAAAGCAACAGCTACAATGGCTTTAAGGGTTATATTGGGTTTAAATTTTATTGCAATTACAGCACCAATAAAAATGATCCAGGTTAATAGGTCGTGAAACATAGCTTCACTTAAAGAAGAAATTACAATCGAGCCAAACACCAATACCAGCGCACTGGTTTTAAGTTGCTTGCTGCTAAGTATCAACATAAAAGCACCAATAAATTTAAAGCTGCCCAATAAGTAAAACACAAATCCAAATTCTGAAGAAAAGTAGCTGGCGATAATACTCGACACAAAACCAATTCCGATAAACCAGTAAGGCAGGTCGCCTGAAGTATCCACAAATGAGGCAATCGCTTTTTGATCAAGTTCTTCGCCTTTAAGTTTTCCGGCAGATATGTGCAGGCCCATAATAAAACAAATTACGGCGGGCAATGCATAGCTAAAATAAATGTATTCAGGTATCTTCATCTTGTACGAAAAAGATTGGTACTGATCTAACCCATTATAAGCAAACGTAGGTCCAAGCAGCATTTGAAGGCACATGAAGGCACCCAAAATATACCGGATAGGCAATACATATCCAATTGAAAAAAACAACAGCAGAAACTGGTGCAGGGTAATACATAACGCAAAAAAACTAAACCAACTAATATCAATCCATACCACCCTGATTATAAAAATAAGGCCGAGATAAAAGAACCAATGAAACTTACCGTTGAATAACGATGGCATAATTATTTAAAAAAGTGTATGTTGTTAAATTAATTTTTCTTTTGTTTACAAGCTTCAAATCTATGACCAACATCGTTGTAAATATGATTTTGTCATTTATCTTTTTTGATAAAAAGGATAAATGATCTCCCTTGTACGTTATACGGCCTCGCCAAATCTTTCAACAAGTAATGCCAATGCATCTTCACAAAAAAACTTAGGATTATGGAAAGTGTATCCTTCCCTGCTTACTACAGTATCCAAATCAAAATTATGAAGGTTATTAAAATTTAGTGGCATTACTTTCGGAAAGGTTTTATTTGTATCATACGCATGAATTCCTGTCATAATATCCGGGTACCAAACATCCAGTCCGCAGGCCAGGTATTCAAACAATTTATTAGGTGCATTATACATATAATTGGGTATGTGGCCCATGTACAAAATTACGCCTACCTGGTATTGCGTTAATATTTGTGGCAGCGCTCTGTAATTAACACCCTCTTTTAATTCAATAAAATTTGTTTGTAATGATTGCAAATATGTTTTTGCTTCATTTGAAATATTGTAAGCATATATATGCCAAATAACTTTTCCATTTTGAGCGACTACCCATTTGGCAAAGCTACCTGTGTACATGGTATCCATACTTAATGAACCGGCATACACAATTTTTAATGGCATGGCTTTCATATCATTCGCTGGTTGATACCATGATTTTGGCGGATAATTTGGCACTACCTGTGGGTTAGTGATTGTAACGGGGCTGATATCCTTTTCGAACATTTGCATCCGGAACAAATTGGTATGCGAAACCCATTTTGCAATTGGGTACAGCCATTTTTCTAACCGATGAAACCACTTTGTAAGCATCATACCTTTTTCAAATTCGCCAGGTGTGGTGTACTCATGATAATGAATAAATACTGCGACTTTTTTATTGATAAAGCGGCGATATAAATACACCGGAAAAGAAGAGATGGTTTCGTAATATAAAACACGTGATGGCTGCAACCAAAGTAAATAAAGGAAGCTGCCCAGGTAAAATAAAAGATAAGTCTGGATACGCTGGTAGCTTGTAATATGCTGGCCTGACTTACCCAATCTTATTATCCTGGTGCCCGAAGCAGTTGCAGTAAATTTATCCAGCTCTTTTGTAATACTGGTTGTGGTAAAAATATATAGTGATTGTGTTGGATTCGTTTTCCCAAATACCTCAATAAAATTTTGCACGGGAGGATACAATTCCAACGGGCTGAAATGTAAAATAGCGATCTTATTCAATGATCGTTTTAATTTGTTGCAATGCCTGGTAAGCCCTGTCTTTGTAACGATACCCTGATTGCAGCGACCGGGTTCTTGCAGCGTCACGGATCATTTGTGCCTGCTCTTTTGAAAAAGATAATATTTCCCTGATTTGTACAGCACAGGCTGCCACGGTATCGAATATAAATATTTCTTTACCTGGTTCAAAATAATTTTTATGGTCATCTGTATCGGGAGCAAGTTGAATGCCGCCTACTCCTGGTAATTCAAATGTTCGCATATTGTGGGTATCAGGATTGTGCGGACGCATCAAATTTAATTGTACCCGGTACCTGCATAATGTTAACCAGAAATCATCTCCATATACCGGCGCAAAAATTCGGATATTGGGGTGCGTCACAAATTTCTGCCAGTCATTTCCATATACATCCAATTGTATCCCAAGCTGTGCCAGTTCATCTAAAAAAGCTCCCCTGAATTTATCAGGATTACCCAAAAAACATGCTTTAATTACTTCGGGTTGTTGCCTGCATTTTTCATATAATCCGTCGCTGATGTCGAAGCCAAATGGAAGTATGCCTGTGGGGATATTGTATTCAGCTTCCATTTGTTTTTTAACACTGCTGTTGTAAGTAAGGTGCAGGTGAAAAAGTTTAATAGACCGGGTAACATTTGAATTGCCACTACCCTTACCTGAAAAAATAAAAGGATTGTCGCCGTTGTAATTTACGAGCCAGGTATTACGGCTGCGTGCCCATTGCAAAGTGCGGGGGAAAATTTCCATTCCTTTAAAAATCCAGATTACATCAGGATTGAAATTCTCCACCTCCTGCTTAAATATTTTATTGATGTTTTTAAATATGGTTGAAAGGCCGGCTTTAAAAATTAATTTATTAAGGATGTTTTTTTGGTAGTAGTCATAAAAAATACTTTGTGCGGAGAAATGAAATATTTCAACACCAATTTCACGAAGATATTTTGCATAAAAATTTTCAATGGCATACACTTTATCAGAGCCAACAATAAATATTTTCATAGAATTTTATACAAAAAAAGAACGGATTGTTATTTTTCTTTAAGGTGAAGCATTTCGATCTCCCTTTCAGCCTCATCAAAATGGCAATGGACAGCATCTACTACTAACTCCTTCAATACTTTGATTGAGTCTGCCTGGGTAAAAATAGATACGCCTAATCCATTAGCAGTGTAACCACTTTCGGGGCCTTCTTCTATCAAAAAAATAACTTTATCCATCGGTATCATTTATTTAAAAATAATATTTTTTAGTCAGCATATAATGTGGGAAAAGTTCCACATTGGTATGAGGTACAAGAGGGCGATGCAACGATAATGCCCATTGATTGAATGCCCGGACAAAAAATTATTTGCTTTCTTTTATAAAAATAACATCACACCAGGCTAAAGCTCCCTTTCCATAAATGGGGTTGTACATATCCTGCATACAATATCCATACTGGTAAAGATAGGTGGAGATTTCGTGCAACAACGGTTGGTCAATGTACTGCTGCCTGAAATAAGCTTCGGTATAAATAAGGTTGATTTTTTTGTTGGCCAACATTTTAGCTGCACCCTTTAATGCCGCCAATTCACCACCCTGGATATCAAGTTTTAAAATGTCTATTGCAATAATATTATTTGCTTCGCAAAAGTTATCAATGGTTATTACTTCTACTTCTATATTATTTTTATTGGCGACTTGCTTATCGGAACTGAGCCCCATTTTTTGAGGCACCAACAAAGAGTTGGTAGAAGTATTATGGTTTACATAAAATTTCATTTTACCACTTCTATCGGCGATACCATTTTGAAATGTCCTAATTTTTGAAATGCCACTAACCCTGTCGCTAAGGCTGGTAAACGAAGCAGGGAAAGGCTCAAACGCATAAATTTTAGCCGCAGGAAAAAGTTGATGGTACGAGATGGCAGTATCACCAATATTTGCACCCACATCAAATATCACTGCACAATTGCCTTCTGATAATTCATGCTGCTTTAAAAAAGCGTCTTCTTTAAAAGTATTTTTTTCAACCGATTGCATGTAGCCGGTACCGTGAATTTCGAAGCCAAACTTTCTGCAATATTTATTGACAATTGATTTGTTCATAGTATGTGTTGGATACTGCTAACCAATAAGGAATTACCTGCATCAAAAGTGCCATAATAAAACTTTTCATTTAACTCCACCGGCCTGATGATTGTACCGGCATGCTTTGGGTGCATGATGACAATTGCTTCGGATAAAAAGGCCGCCCAGTAACTAAAAGTACTGCCGCCGGAGGTTATAATAATTTTACTCCGGCTTAGCAACAAAAGGTCAACCATATCTTTATTGGGTGCCGCCATTTCAATATTTTTTAATTGAAAGAGCTGGTTAAATTCATGCCGGTAACCATCGGTAAAAATGCGTACCGGTAAATCAGCACCATGAATATTGCGAATAGAATTTATCAGTTCGATAAAATAACTCTCGGGAGTTCGTACAGCACCGGCGTTGCCAAATATTTCACCTTCACGTAACTTTCTAAAATCCCCCATCCTGATATGAATACCAATACACGGCGGTAGCTCCGATAAAATCTTTTCCCGGATGGATGGCAAAATTAGTTTCCACAATAAATCAATTACAAATGCCCGGTGTTCTTTCAAGCCGTCAAAATAATTATCCCAATGCGGCATATCGAAAAAAAGATATGCAGCCCTGGTTGCTGTTTTTTTTTCAATAACTTTTACGGTTGGTTCTATTTGCTGCTGGTGCCTTTTATAGGTGAGCAGTTTTAGTTTATTCCATTGCGCTGCAAGCAGATTTTTTTGAAATATAAAGATGCCCTGGTATTTCCTTTTCGATTTTTCACGCCTGAGCCAGGGGCCGATAAACAACCTGTTGTAACCCGTAACCATTATGGGCAAATTGTTAAGGTGAGCGAAAGTATAGGCTTTCATTAATGGAAACAATTGATTGCCTAAACCAGCCTTTGGTAATTTACAAATAACAACACTCATGGTGAATGGGCAATGGTGAATGGTGAATCAATGTCGGTTGCTTAAGGAAAATTATTTGGTTACCAACATTTGTTTTTCAATTAAACATCGTTGTGTCACTCACTTGTACTTTTTCAACAATGTGGAACAAAGAAATACAAAGTCTTAAGTAAACGACAGTGAGTGTTGAATCACAATTGGAGTAATTTATACTATACTGGAACTTTTTAAAAGGCGGTCAATTAATTTTTCAAGCACTTCATGATGCGCCGTTTGTTGAAACGATACTGAAATAGCATGGGAATATTCACCGTACTTTTTACGTTGTTCTTTATCATTTATCAATTGCTTAATCTTATCTGCAAGGGCCGGGATATTACCGAATGGATATACAAAACCATTCCTGCCATCCTGCACATCATCATCATCTCCATAACTGCCGCAGCGGTCACTTATTATAATGGGGCAACCCATGTATATAGCTTCGCTCACAGCAATTGAATGCGGCTCTGCTGAGGCCGGGTGTACATAAATATCCGTTGCTGCATAGTATGCAGGCAATATATCAATACTTACAAAGCCGGGGAAATGAATGTTGCTATGTTTTACTTCTTTTGCCTTTTGCTGCCAGGCATCCTTCATTTCACCGGAACCCAATATAAAAGCAGTTAGATAAATGCCCTCACCTTCCAATAACTTTATTGCCTCAATTAAATGATCCTGGTTTTTCCAGGGGGATAATTTCCCTGCTACTGAAACTACGATCGCATGTTCTGCAATGCCGTACTGATTTCTTATTGTGTTTCGCAATGATTGTTTATGCTGGTAGCTGGCCAGGTATTGTTTGGCATCAATGGGAAAGTGCATGCGGATAAACCTTTTGCTATTTACCCCATGCTTTAAATAATACGCTTCATTGGCATTACCCACCGTAAGAAAATAAGTAATACCTGAAAAGTACCTGCGTAGAAATATTGATTTGATCAATTCTTTTAAAACATTTCTTTTTTGCCTAAGCTCACTGTCTGCAATATATGCAACGGGTACTTTGTTATCCCGGGCCCACTGCCGGGCACGACGCTGCAATTTTTGAAAATATCCATATACTATTACCAGGTGAGGCTGATAGGTTGCCAACTCACTTTCCAACGATTCAGCATCCAGGTTTTTATCTGCCTGTAATACAGCATCACCATTTAAAAACACATGATCAAATTTATCTAACTCAAGGTTGCCCCATGATATCTCCTGGTTAAAATTTACATCCATGTATTTTTTAAACCCAAGCGCTGACCCGAAGAACACTTTTACTGCACAGCTTTTATTTTCCGCAAAGCTCACATACTGCGGG
>JANMVB010000520.1:0-10491 GCA_031392305.1 Ferruginibacter sp. | reverse complement strand
AAAATTCCTTGTCCGTAACCAATTGATGAAAATCAATGCCAAAGCCAATTCTTAAACTCATATTTATAATTTTTAATTTAATTATGGCAAATGTACGGTGGTATAAAAATAAAAAAGCGTTCCGTATTTTGCGGAACGCTTTCAATATGTTTTTAATTATTATTTACTTTCCACGTCGCCTGCAAAGTCAAATACCAGGCTAAAGCGTAAGGTATTCGATAATGGATTACGGTTAACCCCATTGCCCGAGGGTAAAAGATAGGAGAAGTTTAAACCGAATGTATTGTATTTTAAACCTGCTCCCAAAGTAAAATATTTTCTGTTTCCTTTTGATGGGTTTTCATAAAAATATCCTGCTCTTAACGCAAATTGGTTTTGATACCAGAACTCAGCACCCAATGAAGCCTGGAACTCTTTGATCTCTTCTGAGAAGCCACCCGGTGCATCACCAAATGAACTAAACCAGCTACTCACCACACCCTTATTGCGATACTCAACTAAACCGGCACTATCACCAACTGCAGGCGGTGTAGGTACTAATAATTTATGAATATCAAGGCCAAAAGTAATTTTGCTGTTTTCATCAAATGCTTTAGTATAAGCCACGCCCAGGCCTAAGTTGGCAGGAATAAAATCTTTTTGATTTGCATCGCTTGTGTAGGAAATTTTTGATCCAAGATTGCTCATTGTAACTCCGTAATTCAAGCCTGAACCATCTTCCTTTACCCCGGTATGAAATAAGCTTAAGTCTCCTGCAACGGCTGAACCTGCCTTGTAAGAAACTCCATTTATTGTTCCGCTGGCAAGATTGGAATTAATATAACGAAGTGCCACACCAATTGATAAATTGTCTGAAAGTTTCCTGGAATAACCTGCATCAATAGCAAATTCACGTGGGCGGAACGAACTAAGATCGTTACCCAAATTGTCAGTAAACTGAATATTTCCCAAACTGAAATAACGTAAAGAACCTGAGATAGCCTGTAATTCATCTAACTTATAAAAACCGGACAGTGAGGCAAGGTAAACATCGTTTAACCCGAGATCTTTTAACCAGGGTGTATAAGTTAGTGCAATACCGCCCTGGTTAGTATTGAAGGGAGTTTTGGCAAGGTTCCAAAAAGCAGAATTTGCATCGGGTGAAGTAGCAATACCAATATCCCCCATCCCACCACTACGGGCATCTGGTGAAATTCTTAAAAAGGGTACCGCAGAAGTAACAACATTAATCGTATTTGCCTGGCTTTGAGCATTCACAATAACGCCTGCACTCATTAATAAAACAACTAAGGCAGTTAGTTTAAACATTGCATTTTTCATTCGTATTTGTTGTCTGGTTAGGTAGACGTCCTATCTATAAGCTATGGTTTTGTGTTAGTCTCAATTTGTAAAAATAGCGGAATTATATAAAAATGAATCCCGAAGATATAACTTCTTGTTAAAAAAAATCGTGGCAAACAATTTGATAATCTTAAAAGACATTTAGAATGGCGATAACCGATACCAATTATTAAAATGGTTTAAACGTATTCTCATGGCAATTATTGTTTATCACAATGCAATTTAAAAATGATGCAAGAGTAATAAAAAATACAAAAGTCTGGTTCACCATCTTTTGAAAAAAAATGCTCTTTTAAATTGCAAATTGCTTGATTATTAAAAAAAATTGCAGAATCACCCACCGGCAATACAATAATAAATAATAAATGATGTTATTGAATGCAGGTAATTACTAATTTGTTAAAATATAAAACTCTTTCATTTAGTTACAGTATTCGCTTGACGGTTTTACATAATTTGCTCACAAACTTCTGACCAATAAAGTCAGTGTGAGGTAAAGTATTTATATTCGCATTTATAAGTAACCCCATCATACAATAAGTAAGAAAACTTTTCGTTAAATAATTTGCTAAACGAACACACATGCAAAAATTAATTTCTTTAAAAAATCTCGTTATCCTGGTCGCCGCCGTCTTCTCATTAAGTTCATGTAAAAACGGAGGACTTTTCGGTAAGAAAAAAGACAAATCATCAGTAACCGGCTGGAATTATGATGACAAAAACATGGGCAATTACCATGTTTCAAAAATGAAGTATCCAAAGGCCGGCCCCGGGTTAATTTTTGTACAGGGTGGTACCTTTGTAATGGGTGCAAAAGAAGAGGATGTAATGGGTGATTGGAATAACGTACCAAAAAGAGTAACCGTCCCATCTTTTTTCATCGATGAAACTGAAGTAGCAAACGTTCATTACCGTGAATATATTTACTGGCTCGAAAACACTTTCAGTGGTGATACCGCCATCATGGCAAAAGCATTGCCTGATACTTTAGCATGGCGTGAAGAATTGGCTTATAATGAACCGTATGTAGAATATTATTTCCGTTATCCTGCCTATAACTTTTATCCTGTCGTAGGTGTTTCCTGGTTGCAGGCACACGATTTTTGTGTGTGGAGAACTGACAGGGTGAATGAATTGAATTTAATCCAGAAAGGATATCTTAAAAAAGATTTTGCCAGAAAAGAAATGAGAGGTGGCGGATCTGAAGGATCATTTAATACAGATGCTTACCTGATGAACCCTGAACTAATACAAGGCAGGACAAAACCAAAAAAATCTGAACTGAAAGATGTAAGTGGTAAACCAAGGGCTATCGTTAAAATGGAAGATGGTATCCTAAATATGGGTTATCGCCTGCCAACAGAAGCAGAATGGGAATATGCAGCATACGGCTTGTTCGATCAAAACCCAAGCCCCCGTAAAAAAGAAGGAAAAGCAGGTGAAGAGTTAATCTCAAATCAGCAAATATATTCCTGGAGCCACAATCCAAATGGATTGCGTGATAACCGCAGGGGTAGCTGGCAAGGTAAATTTTTAGCCAATTTTAAGCGTGGAAGCGGAGATAATATGGGTATCGCCGGTGGTCTGAATGACCGCTCTGCTATCCCAGGAAATGTAAAAGCTTTTTACCCCAATGCATTTGGTGTATATAATATGAGCGGAAACGTAGCAGAATGGGTTCAGGATGTGTATCGTCCTTTAACACCTTCTGATGGAGAAGATTTCAATTATTTCCGTGGTAATAAATTTCAGAAATTTTATAAGAACAGTGGTGGCGAATACGAAAGAGATACTTTAGGAAGATTGAAGAAAACTGACATCAGCGATGAAGAAGTTAAAAACCGCCGCAACTACCAGCATAACAATGTACTTGGCCACATGGATGGAGATTCTTTAAGTGGTGCATATTACGAAACGGGTGCAAGCACATTAATCAGCGACAGGTCAAGGGTATTTAAAGGGGGAAGCTGGAACGACCGTCCTTATTGGTTATCACCGGGCTCACGCAGATTTTTAGAAGAAGAGCAATCATCAAGCACTATTGGTTTCCGTTGCGCTCAAACCTATATGGGAGCACCAGAAGGACCTGGCTTTAAAGAAGGCAATATCTTCGGAAAGCGTAAGCAAAACAGCAGAAAGAAAAGATAAAAAATTCAAAATATTATAAGCCCTTCAACCACAAGTTGAAGGGCTTTTTTTTGCCCGTGATGGCCTTTAAAAGGGAGGTCTTCGACGAGTTTAAAGTTTCCCCTTTCCTATTGTATTTGTAATTTACTTTTATTTTTTTCACGAACTGAATTTCCCTGTTCTGCATCGTTGTGTCACTCACTTGTACCGCATACCTATTGGAATCTTTTCCCCATTATAAATAAATCGCAATAAAGTTTAAGTACGTAGGTAGAGTTTAATACCAACCTTAACAGAAAACACAAAACAGTAAACCCAAAACCTTTCTCTTTGCTGATAAAACCTTCTGCCCTATTTTTGAAGTATGCAAATACAAGAACTATACACAATCTTTCTAAAGCACCCATCCATACAAACCGATACACGAAAACTTAAAGAAGGCGATTTATTTTTTGCATTAAAGGGGCCCAACTTTAATGGCAATCAATTCGCACAACAGGCATTGAACAGCGGGGCAGCTTATGCTATAATTGACGAGCCGGTTGACTTTGCTGATGAACGCCTCATAACTTTTGGCGACGCTTTGCAGTGTTTGCAAGACCTGGCAAAATATCACCGCCAGCTATTTTCAATACCTTTTATTGCCATTACCGGAAGCAATGGTAAAACCACTACCAAAGAACTGTTGAGTGCCGTGCTGGCCACTACTTATAAAACATATACCACCAAAGGAAATCTCAATAACCATATCGGTGTACCGCTCACTATTTTATCTGTAAAAAAAGATGCAGAAATGGCTGTTATTGAAATGGGTGCCAATCACCTGAAAGAAATTGAAGGTTACTGCCAGTATGCGATGCCCACCCATGGTATTATCACCAATTGTGGCAAGGCCCACCTTGAAGGTTTTGGTAGCGAAGAAGGTGTAAAAAAAGGAAAGGGTGAACTATTTGATTACCTGCGGGCTAATAATGGCACTGCATTTATTATGAATGACTATGGTTACCTCAAAGACATGAGCAAAGGTATTGCCCAGGTAATTACGTATGGCACCGCTGATGCAGATATAACCGGCACGGCAAATAAAAGCACAGAATTTTTGCAGGTAGATATGCACAGTGGTACAGGAATTGAAAAAATTAGTACTAACCTGGTTGGTGAATACAATTTACCCAATGTATTGGTAGCCGTAGCCGTTGGCAAATATTTTAGTGTAAAGGATGAAGCTATAAAGAATGCATTGGAGCAATACACTCCATCTAACAGCCGCTCCCAGTTGATAGAAAAAGGCAGCAACAAAATAATACTCGATGCCTACAATGCAAATCCTACAAGTATGAAAGCTGCCATCGAAAATTTTGCAAAAATGGCTGGTGAGGATAAAGTATTGTTATTGGGTGGCATGATGGAACTTGGAAAAGAAAGTGTAACAGAGCATGAAGCAATCGTTGAACTGATAGATACATTTTCGTGGAAAGCAGTAGTGTTGGTGGGTGGGGATTTTGCGAACATATATCACCGGTATCATTACTTTAGTAAATCTTCCGAAGCTAAGAGCTGGCTACAAAATCAGCATTTTGAAAATACTAAACTATTAATAAAAGGTTCCCGTGGTACGCAAATGGAAACAGTGCTGGAATAGTTGTCAATAAAATAATGTCAAAAATAAAACGTGGGTAAAGCTCCACATAGGTATGTGGTACAAGGGAGTGACACAACGATGATGAGCATTGATAAAATGCTTGTTCAAAAAATGCGATATCCCGAATTTCGGGATGCTCATTGCTTCATAGCCCGGACAATAATGAATTGCGAAATCTCATCACTCTAAGCTGCACAAAAAAAACGTTATTAAACTACCTCTCCTTCAATATCATAATCAAATGCTTTCGTAATTTTCACTTGTACAAATTCCCCGATATCCAGCTTTTTTTTGCTGGCAATAATCACTTCGTTATCTACTTCTACACTATCAAATTCAGTGCGGCCCAAATAGCGGCCAGCCTCTCTTTTGTCAATAATCACTTTAAAAACCTTACCTAGTTTTTCCTGGTTTTTTTCTAACGATATTTCCTGTTGCACTTCCATTATTTCCTGGGCCCTTTCTTCTTTTTCTTCAGCAGGCACATCATCTATCATGTCATGGGCGCTGGTGCCTTCCTCGTGACTATAAGTAAATGTGCCCACCCTATCAAAGCGCATTTTTTGTAAAAAAGTTTTTAGCTCCTCCACATCATCCCTTGTTTCGCCGGGGAAACCTGCAATCAATGTAGTGCGTAAACAAATACCCGGAATTTTAAAACGGATTTCATGTATCAGATCTTCCATCTCTTCCCTTGATATTTGCCGCTTCATTAATTGCAGCATATTATTGGCTGCATGTTGCAAAGGCATATCAAGATAGTTGCAGATATTTTCACGTTCCTTTATGGCATCAATAATATCAATGGGAAATTTTGAGGGGTAAGCATAATGCAGCCTGATCCATTCCAACCCTTTTACATCTGCCAATGCGTGCAGCAGTTTAGGCAACTCTCTTTTCTTATAAATATCCAGGCCGTAATAGGTAAGTTCCTGGGCTATCAGCATTACTTCTTTCACTCCCCTGTCAACCAATCGCTTTGCTTCATCCACCAGTGATTCTATTGTTCGGCTCACATGCTTGCCACGCATTAAAGGAATGGCACAAAATGAACAGGTGCGGTTGCAGCCTTCACTTATTTTCATGTAGGCATAATGCTGTGGAGTACTTAATAACCGCTCTCCTATAAGTTCTCCTTTATAATCTGCCTCAAATTGCTTTAAAATCAGGGGCAGTTCCATGGTACCAAAATAGGCATCCACTTCTGGTATCTCCTGCTCCAGGTTATTTTTATAGCGCTCACTTAAGCAACCCGTAACATATACCTTATCTATTTTGCCACGACGCTTTAACTCAACCTGTTGCAAAATTGTGTTCACACTTTCTTCCTTTGCCTTTTCTATAAAACCGCAGGTATTCACAATTACAATATTATGGTCTCGTTTTTTATTCTCATGCACTACCTCAATATCATTGGCTTGTAATTGTCCACTCAGTACTTCACTATCCACCATGTTTTTGCTGCAGCCAAGGGTGATGATGTTTACTTTATCCCTGTATAATGTCTTTGTCTTCATAAAATTTGCGCAAAGTTAATAAGTTTGAAGTTGGCAGGTGAAGTTGTGGCTAACTATATCACTTAAAAGGCTTTGAATGATTTTTTTGGCCCACCCGAAAACAAGGGCAAAGAGAGTTATAATTTACTTGTCCTCAGGCCCTCTGAGGCTTTTCTACTTGAATTAGAAAGGAAATTAAATCAATGGAATTGCACAAAATGCTTTTTGCAATTCTTATTATACCTGGCAGTGGTAAAATAGCGATACTATGTAAACCTTAGTATAAATAAATTACAGTAGCAATTCAACCTTATTACCTTACCCATAATTATTTGAAGTAATGCAGTGGCAAAAAAAATAAGGTAATAAGGTTAATCAACAATGTTTCTACTAAGGTTATAGACTGTTAACTTAAACGAACAAATACCTATGAAACCATCAGCGCAGCTTTTGTTTTTGCAGTTTTATAATACACTTTCAAATTGATCATATAAGTTTTTCCACGAAAAAGTTTGATTCGGATGAGGGCATTGTTTTCAGTACCACTGTTATCATCGCCGCTGAGGTATTGTAATTTTTTACCAGCAAGCTGCTCAGATAAAACCATTACACTGTCCATTTTACCGAGCGTTTGAATGGTATAATATTTTGTAAGTGTAGGCTTGAATATAAAGTTTTGCTGTTGAGAATTTTTTACTGCTATATCATACGATACCAATTCGGTTATCTCGATATCTTTTTTTGCATTCACTGTTGGATAAAAGGACAAGGCATATTTTGCATCCCGTGCAGATAAACCACCTGCAGGCTCCAACCCTTTTTTGAATTTTATAGGTTTTAATATCAGGCCTTCATCAAAAGGATAATGCATGATTGAATCCGGGTCCCAGGTAGATCCGTTCACTTGTTTCTTACTAAGTTTTTTAATGATATTTTCAAATGTGGTTTCCTTCTTCCAGTTATTTGGAGGGCCGCCAAGCGCTTCATACACGGCAGTTTCATTCCATATAATGCCTGCAAAGGGATTCTGGTGCTCATGCTGCAACCCAAGCGTATGGCCTATTTCATGTATGGCGGTGTCAATACCATTGTGTTGGTCAGGTACGGAGATATCCCAGCCAAAATTCATGGTACGTGCATTTATTTTCTGGTGCAATATTTCTCTGCCTACATACGACCAGGAGCCATCCTCTTCCATAAAGCCAATTCTTACCTGGGCATCTTCCCGGTTTTTAACTTCCATAAAATTGAGGCCGATGCCAAGTTTTTTCCAAACAGCAAATGCTTTTCTTACTACCTCCATTTGCTTGGAAGTACCTTTCCAGGGTTTCCATTCCTTAGTACCATCCTGAAACTGTACAAACTCACCATCTGTGTTTTTATCAAAAAAATAATAATGGAGCGTAGTACCATTCACCCACTTGGTGGCGTTGGTAATTATGAGCCTTGATCTTTCATCAGAAATATTACCCGGCAGTACCGGTTGCCTTGATGCAGGATTGGAACAATACTTCCTTGGAGCTGGTTTGTTTGCCATATCGAATAGTTTTAGGTTTGTTGTTTTCGGTTTTCAGTTTTCGGTTTTGGCTCATAGTTAATTACACAATTATAATTTCGCAACGGATTAAAAAGTGAATACATTTTTTGTCCAGGCTATGAAGCAATGTGAAACATCCTTGCATCGCCCTCTTGTACTTTATACCCATTGGGATCTTTAATTATGTTTTAAATTAAAACAGGGTTCTCTTTTTCGTTATCAAACAAAACTAAATTCACTAATTTATCTGTAGCAGTAAAACGGTAATCGATAAACAGAAAACACTAAACAGTAAATTAACTCCTTGGATCCCCTTTTAAATATTCACCTGTAAGTGCCTTATAAGCATCACTTGATATTTTACCAGCCTTCCCATCTACTTTAATGATTGCTCCTCTTAAATTCAATTGTTTTTGAAGCTCTTCGGCTTTTGCTACATACTTTGAGGGAGCATACATTACTTCGGCCCCCAATTGTTTTATCAATGCAAGCGGATCATTAGTAGCGCTGCTAGAAGTGGTAGCTAATTGCCTTTCAAACATCCTGCGCAACATTACTGCTACACCACATTGTTTGGAAATTGCTGTTGAACTATAATTACCATCACTCGTAAATTTTCCTTTTACGTATTGATTGCTGTAGCTCCACAAATAGGGAGAGTTAATTGGAATGTTTGGGGCTTTTAAAAACCGGTAGCCATAGCCGTTATAAGCTTCCAGCTTGTACAACATTCCGGCGATACTCCAATCTGTCCACAAGTCTAATTCTTTGTACCGCAAAGCATCCTCCGCACTAATTTCCCAGGTGAATGGAGGGGTGCCATTTGCAGGCCTGTTTTTTGGAACCTGAATGGTTCTGGCATTGAGTGGATCTCCATTGTGCAGGTGCCGGTCAAACTTACAATTGCTTTCCATACAATGTGCAAGGCCAATAAAATACCAGGGTATATTCAGCTTTGCTGCTACTGCTTCGTAGCGGCGTCTGCCATTTAGAATACTGTTGATATAGCCATCTATTTCGTTGTATTTGGCTGCGGTAATAATACACGAATCAAACAGCCTTTGATATTGCAATTGTAACTGGGGATTATAAACTGGCCTGGCCATAACATTTAAATTTTATCAGGTAAATTTTAATGCAGGATTTGCAAATTTCATTTAGTAAAAACTGGTATAATTGAACAACTGATTACAGAAGTAAAAATTATTTTTTTTAGAAAATTAATTGACTTTATGGAAAGCTGATTGCAGGATAATTCAGGGGAATGAATTTGAGTACTAACCTAATATTTAATTCTGGTAATTGCAAGCCCGAAAAAATTGTTGAGATAATTTAATCATTGATTTTTATAACGTAATTAAAGATCCACAAAGGTATTTAGTACAAGAGGGCGACGCAACGATGTTGATCATGGATTCATAGCACGGACAAATAATTTTTTTACACTCCCTATAGAAAAATGAAGATTAAAAAGTTGCGATAGTTATTTTTTATTAACACTATCAATTGGCAGGTGCATTACCTGCTGCAAAAAAAGCTGCGTTTCGTTTTCAACACTTGCCAGGTCTTTTGATTTTAAATGTGAGCCAATTACATGATCGCCTGTATTGGGAAGCGCCTTTTCTCTTTTTATCGAATCTGGTGTGGCAAGCTGGGTAAACATTTCCTTCATGGCGCTTACTTTTACTACGGCATCCTGGTGCTGTTCATCTTTATAATAATATAGCAGCAAAACCGGTTGAGTTATTTTACCAAAGGTTTTATTATTCATACTGGTTTCTATCAGCTCTTCCAGCGTAACGGTTGCTTCAAGGCGATAGGGCTTGTTCCAATATTGTTTATAAATGGCACGGTCATCTTCGGGGGTATTATAATTTCCGCCTTTTACCAAACGTGCAATCTGTAATCCCCAGGGATTGTTGAGCAGCCAGGCATTGGGATCGTTGATAGCAATATTGGGAGAATATAAAATTATAGCAGCCACCTGTTGTGGAAATGCGGCTGCCAGTTGCAGGGCCTGGGTGCCGCCAGTGCTGGTGCCAATTAATATCACTTTATTGCCTAACTGTTTACCGATGGCCAGTGCCTGTTTTGCACTTTCCCAATAATTATCGGCTGTTAAATTCATTAATTGTTCACTCGTATCAATGCCGTGTTCTGCCAATCTTGACAAATATAAATTGCTCCCAAACCTGCGGGCAATATTCCGATGGGTGGGTTCGCCTTCTTCCTGCGAGGCAGAAAAACCATGGAGATATACAAAGGCATATTCCGTTTTTTGTTTTGCCGAATCGTTGGCCCACACAATTCTTGCTTCATTATTTTTTCGCAGTTTATGCGCTGCTTCG
>JANMVB010000384.1:0-5848 GCA_031392305.1 Ferruginibacter sp. | reverse complement strand
TTTATTGCAAAATACTTCCCTTCGGTTGTTAGTTAACTTTCCAAATCTGTATGATCACATTCCCGGGATTTCTTATTCCCTTTGCGATAAATACCGATCTCGTTAGCCAGTCATACTTACCCTTTGCCGTTTCAAATACCGGAACGGTACTGAAATAATATTCACCCGGGCCCACCTGTTCCCCATTGGATAATTTTTTCAGCACGTCTTCTGATGCTACTCTGATGCCTTTGTTGGAGACATAAATGAGTGTACTGTCATCTGTTTGCAATGTGTACCGGGCATCTATCTCAGCAATACCATCTTTGTTGATCAATTGCCAGTCTGCACCACCGGGTATAATGATCCCCTGCATCTTCGGGCCTTTGAAGGTACCCCCTAAAATAGGAATGATCTTTCTTGTTCCCATCCCGGTTTCCCCTACCTGTTGTGGCTTGCCAACTGTAACGGTGAGTTCACAAACAAATTCAAGCTGTGGTGTATCCATTTTATATGTGCTTGTTGGTGTAACGGTATTTTGTGAAAATAAAAAAACATTAAAGCAAAACAATCCTATGCAGGAAGCAGTGACAATTTTTATTTTTCTCATGTTTTTTAGCAGATGATTTATTGATAAATGATCCCGTACTTATTATACTGCGCAAGGGGTAAAACAGTAAATTTAATTTGTCTGATAATCTGCCCCTATCCCCCTTCCCTAAATATCGGGATGTTCCAAAAGGGGTGATGATAGTTATATTTATAACGCAATTAAAGATCCCCATTGGTATGCGGTAAAAGGGAGTGACACAACGATGATCCCCATAGCTGCTTCTTAGTTGGGACAATAAAACTATAACTCACTTTTTTAACCCTTGCGCTGTATATATTTTCTTTTCAAAGCCGGCAACTTTTTTATATTGGCTGGATATTTCTTCCAGTTCCTCCATTGAAATCACATCAGTTACATTTTGAAACCCATTGGGTGCTCTTTGATCTACGATCTCCATAATTTTATCTGGCCCGTTATCCCTGTTAAGCAATACAATTTTTGATGTAGGGCCTAACCTTTCTTTTTCATATTGCAGCAATGCATGTTCTGCATTTGTGCCCGAAGCTGATAAATTTTCGGCCAATGCTTTTGCGTCAAGAATAGCCTGTGAGGCACCATTGGAGCCGATGGGGTACATCGGATGAGCAGCATCACCCAACATAGTAACTCTCCCAAAAGTCCAGCGTGGCAAGGGGTCCCTGTCAATCATTGGAAATTCAAATATATCACCTGCACCCTCAATTAAGCCCGGCACATTGAGCCAGTCAAATTTCCATTTGCTAAATGCTGAAAGAAATACCTGTTTATCCACTTTTTTATTCCAGTCCCGTTTGGGTGGTGCAGTGTTGTTTTCGTTTTTTATTTCTGCTATCCAGTTGACAAGGGAAGAAGATTCATTTTCCTCAATTGGATAGGCAACAAATTTTTGTGTAGTGCTCCCGATCATTACCATAGAACTGTTAAGCAGGTTAGCAGTTGTTTCGGTAACAGAACGCCAGAGTGTGATACCAGTAAACTTTGGTTCACCTTCCCCGGGGTAAAAATATTTACGCACTACAGAGTGGATGCCGTCTGCGCCAATCAACACATCCGCTGTTTCTTCGTGGATGAATTCACCCGTTAAATGATCCACATACAAAGCTATAACCTTATCATTTTTTTGAGAGAAAGACTGGAGGTGATGATTGGTATAGATATTTTCTTTTCCAATTGCTTCAATGGTTTCCTGCAAGAGTAATAGTTGAATTTTGCCCCTGTGAACCGAGAATTGCGGAACTCCGTAACCTGCATATAAACCTCTTGGCTCTTCCCAATATTTTTGTCCAAACTTATTGTAGTAAATCAGGGCTTTGGAAGACACTGCTATTTGCTGCAATTTTGGAACAAGCCCTAATTCATTTAAAACAGCTACAGAATGAGGCAGAATATTAATACCAACACCAAGGGGTTTTACTTCCTTCACCGATTCAAATACCTTTACATCAATGCCTGCCTTGTGTAAAAGCAGTGCCGCTGTAAGCCCACCAATTCCTGCACCTGTTATGATAACTTTCATCAGCAATTATATTTCAAAAAATACAGTTTCATTTTCGCCCTGCATGTATATATCAAAATGGTACATTACTTTTCCGTCCTCTTCATTCCGTATGGCAATTAAGGTTTTTCTCCTTTCAGCATCAACGCTGTTATATAATGTGTCTTCTTCATTTTGTTCATCATCAAAATAAATTCTGGTGTGCAGCGCATGCAGGGAACCTCTCATAAAAATAATAACATTAATATGCGGTGCATGGTTAGCTACTGAACCTGGTTTAATTGTTTTAAAAGTAAAGCTTTTGTCACTTGTAGTTCCGGTTCCCAATCTGCCAAAGCCTTTAAAATTATTTGAGCTAAAATGGTTTTGATAATTTCCGTTTGCATCTGCCTGCCACAGTTCTATCATGGCATCATGAATGGCATTGCCATCCCCATCAAAAATGTTTCCTTTAATAAAAATTTTTTTCCCTTCTGCTGTATCATCTGTTAAGCTTCCATTTACAATGCTGTTAAAATTATAACCATATTGCTCTGCAGTAAGACTATACGCAAAAAAAGGCCCTATTGTTTGAGAAGGTGTTTGTCTTAATTTTTTCATCATTCAAAAGGGGTTTTACTTTTTCCATTCAATATTATGTTGAATTCATAAGCCAGCGCAAACTCAGGATCTGTCCAATCCATTCTGAATTTAGCAATCAATAGTTCCCTTGCATGTACAGGAACAGATTGAAAGATTGGATCGAACTCAAACAAAGGGTCGCCGGGGAAATACATTTGCGTTACTAACCGGTGACCAATCTGATGGCCCATAACAGAGAAGTGTATATGATTAGGCCGCCATGCGTTGAAATGATTGCCCCAGGGATAGGCTCCCGGCTTAATGGTATAAAACATATATTTTCCTTCATTGTCAGTCAACATTCTTCCTGCGCCTAAAAAATTTGGGTCAAGCGGTGCATCATGTATTTCTTCTTTATGAATGTAGCGGCCTGCAGAATTAGCCTGCCATATTTCTATCAACACATTTCTTAATGGTCTCCCATCTTCATCCATTACTTTACCGGAGACTTTTATGCGTTCACCAATTGGGTCATGGTTTTTTCTTGCATTCTTTGTTAAGTTATTATCAAATTTTCCAATAATCGATTCACCAAAAGCGGGTAAGCTCAGGTCTTTCAAATATTCTTTTACCAGCATCAACGGTTTTGTTGGACTGCGAAGAATAGTTGATTTATATGCCGGGTATAAATGCGGTGGCTGAGTTGAAGACATGATATTGTGATATTGCGATATTGTGTTATTGTGTTATTGTGTTATTGTGATATTGAGTTATTGAGTTATTCGCAAATTGAAAGCGCCGCCATATATTCAAAAGTACAAGAGGGCGATGCAACGATGCTTATTCAGGGCTCAATCGCCTGGACAAAAAAAAATAAAAAGCATGAATTTTAATTTGCGATAAGTCAGGAGTTTTGATATTAATGTCCAATATCCAATACCACAATACCCCAATATCCCAATATCTTAAATATTTTTTTCAAAAATCTGCTTCGCAATTTTTATTGCTCCGTTTGCTACCGGCACACCTGCATACACTGCCGTATGCAGCAACACTTCTTTTACATCTTCTTCAGTAGCACCTGTATTTTTTGTTGCCCGGATATGCATGGCTAATTCTTCTTCGTGCCCAAGTGCGGCAAGCAATGCAATGGTGATTAAACTTCTTTCTCTCTTAGTAAGTCCCGGCCTGCTCCATACTGCACCCCATACATTGCTGGTGATGTATTCCTGAAAATCTTTATCAAAATCTGTTTTGTTTGCTTCTGCTTTATCAACATGGGCATCACCCAAAACAGAACGGCGGGTTTGCATACCCCTTTCCCCTAAAGGGGAATATGTGATATTCTTTTTATCCAGTAATTTCTTTTTATTGGTCATGGCTTTTACTTTATAAAATCAATTATCAATTTACTCAATGCTTCGGAATTATCAACGCATGGAATATGTCCTGAGCCTTCAATTATTTTAAACACAGATCCTTCGATTAAATCAGCCAGGTTTTTTACTTCTTCGGGCAACGTAGATTTATCTTCAGAACCCACCACACACAAAACAGGAATTTTTATCTGCTTTGCAATTTCAGTTAAATCAGCGTCTCTTATTGCTTCGCATGTTTTAATATAGCCTATTGCAGGTGTGCGTTCCAGCATGTTTTTATACCCTGATACTTTAACAGCTTCATTCATTCTGAATTTTTCTGAAAACCATCTTTGCATTACTCCATCAGAAATGGCCGCCAATCCTTTTTCCTGTACTGCTGCAATCCGTTCATTCCAAATTTGCGCATTGCCTATTTTATGACGGGTATCACACAACACCAATTTCTCAGTTTTTTCAGGAATACAATTGGCCAGCACCTGGGCTATCATTCCGCCTACAGATAAACCTATTATTATGCATTTATTGATTTGTAAATGATTTAATAAGGCTACTGCATCCGCTGCAAAATCATTCAACCCTGTAGTGCCAGGAACTGTATCAGATAAACCATGCCCCCTTTTATCAAACAAAAGAATATTACCATAACTGTTCAATGCTTCAGCAACTTCATCCCAAATCCTGAAATCAGTTCCTAATGAATTGATGAATAAAAAAGTTTTACCCCCATCCCCTAAAGTGGAGCATGGAAGATACTTATAATGAATAGTTACTCCATGTAGATTAATAAAATTCATTCTTTAAATTTCCACTTTTTTTAATTGAGGTGATAACCCATGAAAAAAACAAATAGCAACGACATAAGACAATCCGCACAAAACAAAAATCAAATTATAACCAGCCTGTATATTATTAGCTGCTTTGAAATAATCCAATAACATACCCACTGCAAGCGCAGCACCCATACCACCCACTGCTCCACCCAAACCACCAATACCTGCAACAGAACTTACAGCTTTCTTTGGAAACTGATCGGTAACCGTAGTTAACAAAACGCCTTTCCAGATAGTTTGTGCCGCGGCCGCCACTGCCATAATCATTACACTCAGCCATACATTACCGCTAAAGCGAATCAGCATTACCGGCAATGCCATACATACACAAATCAGCATGGTTAGTTTACGACTTTTGTTTATTGTCCATCCCTTTTTGATAAAAAAAGAGGAAAGCCATCCGCCTGCAATGGAAAGAACTCCGGTAACTGCATAGACGATGGTAAGCGGAAAAGCTATTTCACTTTTATCCATGCCATTACTGGTTAAAAAAGATGGCAACCAAAAAAGATAAAACCACCATACCGGGTCAGTTAGAAATGTGGCAATGAAAAATCCCCAGGTTGCTTTTTTATTGAATAAATTTTGTAAGGGCACTTCGTTGTTTTCATCAACCGCCGCAATGCCCTCATTAATATATACCAGTTCTTCTTTGTTTACCCTTTTATTTTTCCCCGGTTTATCATATAAAAAATACCAGGCAATCAACCATATCAACCCCAACGCACCGGTAATAATGAAACTGATTTGCCAGCTATAGCTATTTGCCAGCCACAATACTATTCCGGGTGCAAGTATTGGCCCTACTGTGGTGCCACTAATCATAATACCCGTCGCAAAGGAACGTTCTTTTGCAGGAAACCATTCCGCAATGGATTTTATTGCTGCCGGAAAATTTCCACCTTCAGAAAAACCCAGGGCCCCTCTTACCACATTAAAACCTACCGTTGATTTTACCAAAGCATGTGCCATGGCAGCCAGGCTCCATAATAATATAGCAATGCCGTAA
>JANMVB010000441.1:0-15664 GCA_031392305.1 Ferruginibacter sp. | reverse complement strand
TGAAGGCTATGCAGAAATAGACCTGGTGAGGGCTTTTACTGAAAACAAAAAAGCAGAGCTATCCATCTTTGGATCTTATGGGTACACCAATGCTACTTACAGCGGCGATCATAAAGATGCACAAACAAAAGGCAAAAAAGTAGAAAATGCGCCAACAAATATTTTACGTGCAGGCATTACCGGTGGTTGCAAAAATCTTTCGCTTACCCTGCAGGTTAATTACGTAGATGAAACATTTAGTGATGCCAATAATACCCCCAAACCTTCTTCTAACGGGCAAACAGGGCTGATACCTTCATACACTGTTACAGATATTACAGGTGTATTTAAATTCAACAAAAACCTGAATTTAAAAGCTGGTATTAATAACGCCTTTGATAAACGATATTTTACCCGCCGTGCAGGCGGCTATCCTGGCCCCGGTGCTTTACCGGGAGATGGCAGAACTTTTTTTGTTTCTGTAGGGGCTAAATTTTAAAGCAACTCTTTTTTTAATTACTCCATGAAAGCAAATAAAATCCCGATACAATCAAAAGGTTGTATCGGGATTTTTAAATTTTGTCATACCTATTTTACCTTATTTGCCCACGCACCACACCACCTGGATGGTTAACACTATGTGCATTTGCATAAATTGGATCCGCTTTAAGCCTTCCATAAATTACATCACTCACTGTAAACATTTTAACTATACCAAAGTCACCGATTACATCCGCAAGGCCAATGATGACAGCGCCATTGGCACCTGCTGCGCCGCCATGAATATGCGCTGCTGTTAGTGCGTCGCCTGCTTCGAGATTGGTTACTGTTACTTTTGAATATAATTTTTTATCAGTAGTAAGCCTGATAGAGGCAGTACCTGATGCAGTAGTTACAACTGCAGGCACCTCATTTGTTCCACTGAGTGCTACATCGGCAGCCAAATCAATACCTACATTCATTTGCCCCCTTACAAGGCCAGCCGGAAGTTGAGTAGAGTGTACGTTAAAATAAAGTTCATTGGTAGTAGATTTTAAACTATCAACAAAAGAAGTACGCACATTAGTAATAGTGCCAGATGCATTACTTCCACTAAAAACAGGGTCAAAGCCTAAAACCACCGGGCCATTGGTAATTACATCCCCTGTGTGAATATGTGCAGCACTTAGTACATCCCCGGCAGCCAGTCCCGTTACAGCAATGGTATATTTTAATGAGTTATCAGAATATAACTGAATCGTTGCTGTTCCTGTTTCCGAACGACCGACCCGGGCAGGATTTTCAAATGTAGTAGATAAAGGCACGGTCCATTCTTTAACTATTGTTGCCGCCGGAACAACAGGGTCATCTTTACCACATGATAAAAGCAACAGTGATACGGAAGAAAGCAAAAAAGCGGATTGGATGATTTTCTTTTTCATAATGATTGATTTTTGTTTTTAAACGGGTGATAGATACAAAAGGTTGTCTGTGAGAAACAGACATTGAAAAGAAAAAGGGAAAACCGTGCCAATAAATAAGATTTATGTTCAAGATAAACTACTGCCCCACTTTTATATTAGGTTGTTGTGGAAGACTATGAGAAATTAATAAACCTTCTGCAAGGGGACACAAAAAAGCCCTGAAAGTTTGCACTATCAAGGCTTTTAAAATTTACATGTACTCGGGATGGGAGTTGAACCCACACTCGCCTTACAGCGAACAGGATTTTAAGTCCTGCGTGTCTACCAATTCCACCACCCGAGTGAATATGACGACAAAAAACTTGCCGCTGGCAGAAAAAAAAAGCAGATAAAACTATCTGCTTTAAATCAATGAGCGGAAGACCGGGCTCGAACCGGCCACCCCGACCTTGGCAAGGTCGTGCTCTACCAAATGAGCTACTTCCGCAATTATTTAAAAAGAACTTTCTTATTTTTCGGATGGCAAAAATAAGGTTTGTATCTGTACCACAAAATTTTTTATTTGTACTGTGGGTTGTACAAAGTGTTTTCCGGAACTTTTACATCCGGCTGTCCTTTGTAGCGATGGGCATACATACTCATGCATCCTCCCAAAATAAATGCTATCACCAGGAAAACCTGGCAAAACCAAAGAAAACGTGAAGATGATACCCAGTTGTGTGTAAAATCTTTGTGTTTTGTGTCTATTATTTCATGTTCCATAATGTGCAGTTTGCGTGGCAAAAATAGGTAATGTGCTTCAAAAAAACTTATTTGTTCTTAACAATTTGCGAAAACGTTTTTTTCTTTTTTATAAAATACTGCCACACAATTGAGCCATCGTACAACCCATGTAATTTTCCCTTTTTACTTAATGGAAAAACAGATTTACCCCTATCCAACACCAGCCACTTTACAAAGTAAAAATGTGCTTTGCAAATAGCAACAAAAAAACCAGCATTGCCACCCAATAGACCTTTCCATGCTGCCAGTGCATCCAGCATTAGCCTGAAGGGTATTTTCCAACAGGCAGTAAGTACAGGCAGGTTTTTAGCGCACATCACCAAATTGTTTCTAAAGTTGAGAAAGGTTTTAAATGAACTTTCTTTTGATAAAGTACCGGCACCAACATGGTATACCATAGCGGCAGGTTGCACATAAATTTTATACCCTGCCAATTGCAACCGCCAGCACAAATCAATCTCCTCCTGGTGTGCAAAAAAATATTCATCCAGCCCGCCGGTTGCATGATAAATATCTGCTCTCACAAACATGGCTGCACCCGTTGCCCAAAAGCATTGTGCCGCATCATCATACTGTCCTTCGTCTGCTTCCAGCTCATCAAAAACCCTTCCTCTCGCAAACGGATAGCCGAAATTATCTATCCATCCACCACCGGCGCCGGCATATTCAAAAAAATCACGGTGATGGTGACTGCGTATTTTGGGCTGACATGCAACAATCAATTTGTCGCTTTCCAGCAAGTTTACCATCGGTTCAATCCATCCCGGCGTTACTTCCACATCACTGTTCAGTAATATATAATAATCACTTTCTACCTGCTTCAATGCAGTGTTGTAGCCTTTTGCAAAGCCCTCATTGGTTCTATTTATAATAATCTCCACTTCCGGAAAATGTTGTTGTAAAAACATCACGGAATCATCAGTAGAAGCATTGTCGGCGACAATCACTTTTTTATTTTGCCAGGTAGCGGCAAGTACAAAAGGGAGAAATTTTTGCAGAAATTCTTTGCCATTCCAGTTTAAAATAACGATGGCTACAAGGGGTTGATGTGTAGTACCAGCTTTATCAAGCGCATCAGCATCGTTGCGTCGCAATCCATTCATCGTTTGTACTACTATTTAGCTTTAATTGTGTTATATGTTTGGCAACAATTGTTTGAATTGGTTCAATTACAATCTGGTGCTTGTCCTATGTAGTAACAGGCCGCGGCCTGTTACTACGAATTACATTTGCACAAACATAATTCATTCTTTTTTCTCATTTCCTGTTTCTTCGTTTACATTTGGTATAATGATTACACAACTATTTAACTGGCGTACAACACTTGCCCTCATAGCAATTGCAATTGTTACAGGCACCATATTTTATTCCGGTTACCTTTCTAAAAAAATAGCTTATGCCGAAAGAGAGAAAGTAGATGTTTGGGTGCAATCATTAAAAACGAGGGCAGCCACTACCGAGCAGGCAGCACTCGACCTTACCAATGTAATCACTTCACAAAATACCGATATACCGATTATTGAAACAGATGAAAATGACAACCCCTCCGGCCAGGGGCTCAACCTAGATACCTTGCAAATAAAAAAGGATAGCGGTTATCTCCGCCGCAAAGTAAAAGAGTTTAAAAGCCAGAACGATGCCATCGTGGTTGAAGTAAATAAAGACCCCCTCATCATCAACAAATATTATTTTGGTGATTCAACATTATTAAAAGAAGTGCAGTATTATCCTTTGGTACAACTTTTCATCGTAGCATTATTTATCCTCATCACTTTAATAGCAATTACTACCCGCAATAAATCTACCCAAAACCAGGTATGGGCAGGCATGGCAAAGGAAACAGCGCACCAGTTAGGTACACCGCTCTCCTCTTTGCAGGGCTGGGTAGAGCTGCTGAAAGAAAAGCAGGGCAGCGAAAAAATTGCTGCAGAAATGAGTAAGGATGTGGATCGCTTAAAACTGGTAAGCGATCGCTTTGGCAAAATAGGCAGCACACCACAATTGGAGGAGTTCAACATTGTGGAGCAAATAGAAAATATGGTGGCCTATATAAAAAGAAGGGCACCGGAAAATATCAATTTCAGTATTTATAGCTTTGATGAAAAGGTAGTACCTGCCTTAATAAGCGGACCATTATTTGACTGGGTGATAGAAAATTTATTGAAGAATGCGCTTGATGCCATGGAAGGTAAAGGGAGCATACAGGCTAAAATTAAAAGTGAAGCAGCCCAGGTAGTCATTGATGTAACAGATACTGGAAAAGGCATCACTAAAAAAAATATAGCCAATGTTTTTAAACCTGGTTTTACTACCAAAAAAAGAGGCTGGGGCCTGGGTTTAAGCCTGTCAAAAAGAATTATAGAACAATATCATAAAGGAGAATTATTTGTAAAAAATTCTGAGCCCGGCAAGGGAACTACTTTCAGGATTATTTTGAAAAAATAGCATTCGTTGTAAAAGACAAAGTGCTTTCTTCTTCACATTCAATTTAATTTTTTTACAATTAAAGTTTTTACATTTGCACTCCTCATGAATATTTTACCAAACCGGCAACATAACCGGTACACAATTGCGGCGATGGCGAAATTGGTAGACGCACTACTTTGAGGTGGTAGCGCCCGAAAGGGTGTGGGAGTTCGAATCTCCTTTGCCGCACAAAAATGGACAAGTCGAAGTTGATTCGTTTTGTCCATTTTTATTTTCAACGAAACCTTCCCTAAATCTTTTATCTCTTAATTGGCTTGGGTGAGGCTGATAGTTTGATTTTGATGTCGAAAAATGGAGACAATTTCACCATTACATAAAATTAATGTCGAAATGGCGGGAAAATTTCGCCATCAAATAATATTCCTGTCGAACTACTACAACTGATGCCTTATCATCCATTAAAAAAAACTCTTTGCACCGTCCAATAAAGGGCGATGATGGCAATGAGTGTGGATATGGGATAAACTACTGCTTTTCTATACCAGGATTTGTTTCTTAGCGGAATAATGAGGCATGCAAACATGGCCGTAATTACAGCAACCTGGCCAAGCTCAACACCTACATTGAATGCGATGACTGAAGTATAAAATTTACCTGCGGGTAAACCGATTTCATTTAAGGCACTTGCAAAGCCCATTCCATGGATGAGGCCAAATAAAAAAACCACAGCAATACGCCATGGTTTCAATTCCTTCAACAACATATTTTCAATTGCAACAAAAGCGATGGATAAGGCTATAATAGGCTCCACCACTGCACCCGGTGCTACAATGACATTTTTCATACTAAGTGCCAGGGTGATAGAATGTGCCACTGTAAAAGCGGTAGCCTGCCACAAAATGGTTTTGATTTTTGTACTGAGCAGGCAGAGGCCAATTACAAATAATATATGATCAATTCCATCGGGGATAATATGGGTAAAACCAAGCTTTGTGTAAAACCATATTACGTGGTTAACCGGTGCCCCTTCCAAAGCATAATTAATGCTGTGTGCAAAAACGCCCTGCACAAAAAAAAGAAGCAACACAAGCAGGTATATTTTTTTAAAGGTCAATACTTTTTGCATGCTTAAACTTTTCTGCTACCCTGTATTTCTTTTAAAGCATATTCGCCTGATAATCGTAATTGTTCAGGAATGTAAGGATTATTTTTAAATGCCTGCTCCAAATATAAACGGGCCTTTTCAATATTGCCAGATTTGTGATAAATCAATCCAGCACGGCAAAGTAGTACCGGGTTTACACTGTTTGTTTTTAAAGCAACCTGTATATAAGGAAGTGCCTTTTCATTCTCGTTTTTTTCGTGATAGACCCAGGCGAGGGTTTCGTTTACATCTATGTTTTGGGGGCGGCGGTTATATTCTGCAAGGGCATGGTCAAGGGCTTGGTTGTAATTACCGGTTTTTAAATACGCATACGCCAGTTCCTTATCGGCATAGTGGCCAATTGATTCATCCGTTGCTGCTACTGCTGCATTTTTACTCATATCATCAATTACCACTTTGGCGATGGAAGTTGCTTTTTCTTTTTGGCCGGCAAGCTGGTAAACATCTACCAGTTCTTCCTTAAAAGAGAAATCATTTACCAGCGAATCAGCCTGCTGGTACCAGGTGATCGCTTTATTGTAATCTTTTGCGGCCAATGCCATCCGGGCCATGCCTGCCATAGCATGTACGTAGCCTGGCCGTTGATCCAGTGCCAGGGTATAATTATATTCAGCACTTTTAAGATCGCCGGTTTGCTCATACAAATGCCCCAGTTGTACCCGGCACCATTCTGTTGATTCATCTCCGGGAAAGCCTGCATCAATTGCCATCTTCATTGCATCTATTGCACCGGGCAAATCGCCGTTAATTTCACGCAGGTAGGCAGCACGTGCATAAGAACGCAGATCGGGCCGGATAGACATCATTTTTTCGGCACTTATAACTGCTGAATCATAGTTGCCCATTTCCACATATCCATCTACCATTATACCATATAAAAAAGCATTGTACGGGTTTATGCGCTCAGCCGCCAGCGCCATTGAAAGCCCATCAGCAAAATGATGTTGTGATAAATGGATCATTGCCTTGAGGGTTAAAGCATCAAAATTATTATACTCTTTTGCCAGTACATCATTTACACATTTCATGGCTGCTTTATCATAATAGTTGTAATTGCCGGTGGCCCTTGCTTCGAGCAAATACAAATTGGCCAATGATATCAGTGATTTTGTATCTGCCGGGTTTGCCTTTACTGCTTTCAATAATTTGTTTCCGGCAGTTTTTGTTTTGGCCCATTCTTCTGATTGGGATGATACCCCTTTTCTTTCGAGCAATTCATATACAGCGGCATTTTTCTTTTTCTCATCGCCACGAAATTTTATAACTACAAAGCCTGCAGCAGAAATAAAAAGGATTAATAATGCAGCGTATAGTATATTTTTTTTCATGTAATTGTTTTTATTATTTTGAATAATAACCCAGGTAACATTTTTATAAAGTTGCCTGGCAGGATTAATATAGTTAGTTGTTTTTATAACCCGCAAAACAAATTAAAATGAACATGCGGTGGGTAGTTATACTGTGGGTAAAGCTGCCCAATGGTATTTAGTACAAGAGGGCGACGCAACGATGTTGCCATGAAATCTTTAGCCCGGACAAAAAATAAAATGCTTTAAAAAAATACAAGTTATCATTTTAAATGAGCAGTTTAAAAAGTTTTTTCTTTAATAATTGTGGTTGGAGATTTGCAATTTTCAAGGGAAAATAAGTCCGCAATTTTCATGCGGACTTATGGTGTTCTTATTTAATTCTCTTTAATATTTATTTTATCCTTTTACAACACGCAGGCTTTGTTTAACAACGCCATTTTTGGAAACTTTTACAAAGTAAATTCCTTTAAGCATATTGCCGCCATTCCAGTTTTGGGTGTAGGTGCCAGCCCTTAAAGTTTTATTCACCAACACTTTTACCAGGTTGCCTTTTACATCGAACACAGAAATATTAACCTGTGCATCTTCATCGAGGCGATAGCGAACTGTACTGTTGTCAACAAAAGGGTTAGGAGAGGTAGTTGCTACTACTTCAGGAGCAGCAATTGCAAGGCCGCTAAAAACCCTTCCGGTTGAATTTACATTATCCATTGGTGATGTAGATTTCATGTTCATACCATCATCGCAATCACAAATATGTGTGCCTGCCCATGGAGTTTGTACATAAGGGAATTTTGTTTTGAAAGTGGTATCGTTCTTCTCAATACCTGTAGTGTAATTTAATACATTCAGCAACTGTGGGGTTACCGGGCTTCCACCAAGGGTATAATCATCATACCATAAACCGATTGCTGCCAATACAATTCCACCAACAGCTTGTAATTCAATTCTTGTAACATCATCTTCCAGCCTTCTTCCGTTGGGGAAACCATCCATATTTGGTATGTTCTGGATAGTAGTATTTGCATAAGCAGGATCAAGTAACCCTGTTACTGCAGCCTGTACCAATCCAAGTGAACTGAATGCTGCGTCATCCCTTTGAGTTGGAGGTACTGCCATATTTAAACGCAACATATCACCACCATTTGGAAGGAAGTTGTTGATGAAAGGCTTACCTGCTGCAAGTGGATTGCCTGCTGGTTTACCAGTAGCCAATTGGTAAGGAGCAAGGTTTGGTACACCTGTATGGAAAATAGGCCAAAGATCTACTGACCGTGGTGAAGCTTTGGCAGGTAATAACAAAGTACCAAATATTGCATCATCCAACGCTGTACCTGTCAGGGCTGAACTTCCTTTGAGGCCATATAAACCATCCTGTCCGTTGCCAAATCCGAAGGCACCTAACGAATTTTTTTGTACACGCAATGGTGCAAATGCAGGAACCGCCCCGCCAAATTTAGCATCATCCATATACAAAGCAAGCTCCGGATTGTAAAAATAATTACCAAATCTTTTGATAGTAGGTAAATCATCATAAGGAGAAAGTGAGTTCCAAAGATCTTTATCACCTACTGGAATAACGGCCTCGTTTGTTAAAGGCATTCCCAACCGTGAAACCTGGATCCATTTACCGCTGTTTGAAGAAAATTCAAACTGTGCTTTTGGATTGTTAACTACATCAGATGCTTTGATTTCATTTAGTACACGGATACTTGGCCTGCTTGCGCTTGCCCATACACCGATTACATAATTAGGATCAAGAATATTAACTGCTGCACTTACTGGTTTGCGATCTTTTTGCAGGGTAGAAATATCTATCTGCATGGCAATGGTAGAAACGTTTAAACATTTTAAACCATCCACTGACTTGCCTGAAGCACGGGGAGCATCACCCAAATCAAAAATACCACCAAGATCAACGAAGAAAGGATCGTCAGCAGGGCCGCAAAATACTTTTTCGCCTGTTGAAGAAGTGGTGATGGCATTGTTAATCAGGGTATTGTAATCCGGAGTATTTAAACCTACAGGTGAGCTGATAGAACGTGGGCCAATATTTGGCGGCGGTACCTTTCCTGCGTTTACAACAACCTGAAAAGTTTTTCCACCGTCCATGCTTCTTTCCATTTTGTAAGTAGTCTTCAGGTTTTCCTTACCAAGCCTGATGTTAAAAAAGGTAGAAGGATCTTCATTTTTTCTTTTAAAAGTGAAACGATAAATAATGTCATCCCCATAAGTGGAAACATTATTATCAATGTGGATTTCGTAGCGGATGTTTTCGCCAAAATGATAATAGTTTGGACCACCCTGTGGTAACTGGCCCGGGATGTAATTGGCAATGATTGTAATTTTATTCGGATTGTCGGGACTGCGGAAGGCGTACACATCCGTGTTATCCGCCAGTGGATCGTCAGCAATCAATGGTGCCTCTCTGTGAGATGATGCAAATACGGGGGCCGTAATTTGCAAAGCCATAACGGCCAGCATGAACGCAGCATAAATTTTTCTTTTCATAAATGTTTTTTTTTGATTAAAATGATAGAAATGCATGAGTAAATAGTATTACATAAGGTATAGAGCAGGTTATTTCATAATGGCATTTAAATGCTAACATGCTTTGGAATAAAATTTAATTCCTGTTATTTCAAGAGGTGGGTAAAAGTTGAGGAAAGCGGTAAGTTTTAAAATGGATAGTGGAACAACATTTTCCTGCAGGGAATAGTATTTTTTGCAATCCATTTAATTACGTAAACATTTACAAAGTGGATTTAACTTTTCCTTATAATTGTTTTAAATGAATATTATTGCAATAGAAACGGTGGATGATAAAGGTTAAAGGAGAATAAATCATTCATTGTTTTAGTATCGCTTCGCAATGAAGAGATTAATTAATACCAACTTGCCTGTTACTTTAATGTTTTTTGTTTGACATCAGGCATTTACACAATATCAAAAATCATTCAATATAATCCGACATTAAAACATAAATAAACACTGTAATTACTTATGGCAAAAGATATAAAATGCCCCAACTGCGGGCACAACTTTGATGTAGAAAATGTTCTTGAAGCGGAGATAGAAATAAAACTGCAGCAGCAATACCAGGCTAAGTTGCAACAGTCGCTTGGTAAAATTGAGCAAGACAAAAAAAAGCTGGAAGAAGAGCAGCAGCAGTTTGAACAAAAAAAGAAAAATGAAAATGAAATATTTGCCCAAAAACTGCAACAGGAAAAACTAAAGCTGGAAACTGAAATACAGGAGCAGGTTCGTAAAAGCATTTCCACCGATTTTGAAAACAAACTGCGGATGCTGGAAAATAATAATAAAGACAACGAAGAAAAATTAAAAGAAGCCCGTAAAAAAGAAATTGAATTTTTACAAAAAGAACAACTGCTGCAAAATAAGGAGGCAGAACTGGAGTTGACCCTTCAAAAAAAATTGCAGCAGGAACGTTCAATAATTACTGAACAAATCCGCGGCCAGGAGGTTGAAAAAAACGCCTTAAAAGAAACGGCCTTTCAGTTGAAATTGAAAGAAATGCAGTTACAACTGGATGAGCAAAAAAAACTGGCCGAAGAAATGAAACGCAGGGCCGAGCAGGGCTCTATGCAACGGCAGGGAGAAGCCCAGGAATTGTTGCTGGAAGATATTATAAAAGAAAGCTTTCCCTTTGACCTGGTAGAAGAAGTGGGCAAAGGTGTGGAAGGCGCAGATTGCATACAGGTAGTACGCAACCACCTGGGTATTGAATGCGGCAGGATTATTTATGAAAGCAAACGCACCAAAACCTGGAACAACAACTGGCTCGAAAAACTAAAAGCTGACAAACGAAACCGTGGCGCTGATGTAGCCATACTGGTAACCCAGGTTTATCCAAAAGACATGGAAAAGTTTGGAGAGCGTGACGGAATTTGGCTATGCAATTTTGCCGAAGTAACAAGTGTGGCCCATATAATGAGGAATGGAATTTTAAAAATTTATGAGGTGCAGAAGAATGAAGAAAACAAAGGCGACAAAATGCAGTTGCTATATAATTATCTTACGGGCAACGAATTCAGGGGCCAGGTAGAGGCGATTGTGGAAGGTTTTATGGCCATGAAAACAGGCATTACCAGGGAGCGGTTGCAGATGGAAAAAATTTGGAAAGAGCGGGAAAAACAACTGGAAAAAGTGCTGATAAGTACCAGTGGCATGTACGGTTCGGTAAAGGGGATAGCCGGAGCCTCTGTTGGAAATATTCCGTTGCTTGATGGTACGGATGAAGATTTATTGGATGGGTAAGATTTCGCAGAACAGTTTTTTTGTCCAGGCTTTGAATCAATGCTCAACATAGTTGTGTCACTCACTTGTACTACATACCAATGTGGAACTTTACCTACATTATATTTAGAATAATACCCTTAAATTTTCAGCAATACATTAATAATTCACAAACATTGTTCAAAAACGATTTAGTCTTTAAATACGCTGAAAGGCTTTATAACGTTATTCATTATAAAACACCCGGTGAAAACGTATAAAACCCAATAAATGCCGCAGGATACTACCATATATTGGGATGGAAATAGCCCGTTACCTCCTGAAATTGACAGTTTAACTTTTGAACAGGTAACAGCCTCTAGTCCCGGGCAGCAGGAGTTTATAAATGATGACGACAATTCAGGTACGCTTTTCATTTTCCTTTCATTCACAGTAATCATTGTTCTTGTTGCACTTTACAATAATTTCCTTACAAAACAGCCTTTAAAAAACGATAAAGATCCGGATTTAGATGAAGGCATCCTTCTGCCTGTAATACAAAATCACCTGCTTGTGTATGCCGGAAATAGTTTGAAGTTCGATGATGAACTGCTGGAGGATATTTTAATCAAGAGATTTCCATTTTACGACTCACTAAGTGAAACAGATAAAGTAAAATTTATAAAACGTTTAAGAAGGTTCATAGACATAAAAACATTTATTATTCATGATATCAGTGGCTTTAAAGAAATGCCCATCCTAATCAGCGCAACTGCAATACAAATTAGTTTTGGATTAGATAAATACCTGCTGCCAAATTTTGATACTTTCAATATTTACCCCAAAGAATTTCTCGGCACCCACCCCTTTGTTCGTTTCCTGATTGGCAATGTAACAGGCAATACAATTAACCTTTCTTGGAAACATTTTTTAGAAGGGTTTAAATACCCTGACGATGGCCAAAATGTAGGCATGCATGAAATTGCACATGCATTGTATTATCAAACTTTTGTTGTAGAAAAAAATGTTGATAAAGAATTCAGGGACACATTTACAGATTTTGACAGCCATGGCAATAAAGTATATAATTTGGAAAAGCTGGATGGGCCGGGCTTATATTCAGATTATGCTATGAGGGATTTTCAGGAATTCTGGGCGGAAAGTGTGGAGATATTCTTTGAAAAACCAGTGCAGATGAAAGCAGTATATCCAGGCCTGTATGCTACAATGAGCGACTTGCTGAACCAGGATCCTGCAGGAAGTCACTTATCAAACACTACTTAACACCCACGAAATGCAGTTGCCATTAAAAAATAAAAAATGAACCTTTAGCGCCAGGTCACCATCTTTTAGAAACTTACAGTGCGCTATACCTTCATTGTCATTTAAAATTATTTGCTCAATATGCAGGTGTTCTTTAAAATCAATCTTACCGTTTCCATACCATTTAAAAAGCGATTCCTTAATACTCCATGCGGCAGTTAACAGGTGCGGATATTGCTTGTCAGTTTGTGAGGCTACCACTTCAGCAACCAACTCCTGTTCAAATGCTGACAGAAATTTATGTTTCACTTTTTCAACTTTACCGGCTGTTAATTCAACATCAGCTCCTACCCTATGATCGCTGCTAACTATAACAGCAGCATAATCGCCACAATGCGAAATAGAAAAATGATAAGTATCATTTTCTAAAAAAGGCTTTTTGGTGTCGGCAATTTTTATCAGTTCGTATGGAAAATCAGGGTACAATTCTTTTAATAAATACCGGCCGGCTAAATGCTGCAGCCGTTTGTGGGGGTGAAGTATTTCTCTTTGCAAATTTACCTTGCTCAAAAAAAATGGTTCGGCTTCGTTAATGTGCCAAACCCCTAATTTTGTTGAAGCGTTAATATTTTGTTGATAAACCAGTGGCATTGGTAATGTGCTAATATGCTAATTTGCTAATGTAAAAATAGAAAAAATGTGAAAATTGCTATTCTGCTAATGTACGAATTTGCTTAGTTTCAGAACTCCGTATCCTTGCTTATAAATTAAAGAGTTATTCGCAAATTAAAAGCGCTGCCATATATTCAAAAGTACAAGAGGGCGATGCAACGATGCTTATTCAGGGCTCCGTTGCCTGGACAAAAAAAATAAAAAGTATGGATTTTAGTTTGCGATAAGTCAGGATTACTGAGTTTACCAATCAAATAATTAATTACCAATAACCACCAACAATCAACAACAAGTCATCAACAAATCATGATCTTAAGCGACACACGGATTTTAGAAGAGATAGCAACAGGCAGTATCAAAATAGTGCCTTACAACCGGGAGTGCCTGGGCAGCAATAGTTACGATGTACACCTGGGCAGGCACCTTGCTACCTATACCAATAAAGAGCTTGATGCTAAAAAACACAATACGATTGATCATTTTCAAATTCCTGAAGAAGGTATTGTATTGCAGCCAAATGAATTATACCTCGGCGTTACTGAAGAATATACTGAAACCCATGCACATGTGCCTTTCCTCGAAGGTAAATCGAGTACCGGCCGCCTGGGCATTGACATACATGCCACGGCGGGTAAAGGTGATGTTGGTTTTTGCGGTAACTGGACGTTGGAAATATCAGTTAAGCAACCAGTAAGGGTATATGCCGGAATGCCAATTGGCCAGTTAATTTACTTCCCGGTTGATGGCAGCATCGAAGTAAAATACAATCAGAAGAAAGATGCCAAATACAGTGGCCAGCCCGACAGGCCGGTAGAGAGTATGATGTGGAAGAACAAATTTTAGCATACATGATACAGATATAGGAAAGAAAGGATAAAGAAAAAAGGATGCATTTTATTGAAATTTATCAGATTATTAATTATCAAATTATCCGGTAGCAGAATTTATTTCGGCTATAAATTATCCATTATCAATTTTCCACTACAGTTTTCCATACTTCTTATAATATGAAATCATAAAGCCTGTCACCTCATCATAACTTAATACGCCTGAGGGTTGTTGGTTACTTTCCAGGTACACGCCATACAACCAGCGGATAACAGGTTCAGCAGGGTTTTTATGCCGGTTATGAAATTTTTGCCATTCTTTAATGTCATCCTTTACTTCCGGTAACAACTGTGTAACAAAAAATTTTGCAGCCGTGGTATCTGCCTTGTACAGGTTTCTTTCCGCATATAAAAAAAGATCGAGGTAAACTGAATAATGAAACATTGTATCCGCTGAAGAAGAAGCAGCCAGGTAGCCGACAAAATTTGCTTCATTTTCTTTAGCATAACCTAACTGGTGGGCAATTTCATGACAAGTAGTATAAGGTTGCGAAAATTTTGGCACTGTTGTATTTACCTGTGCCTCACCCGTAAAAGGATTGTAATATCCCAGGAAACCCAGGTAATTTCCCAGCCATCCCCATAAAGAAGTTTTTACATTTGAACGGTAGTAATTAAAAAAAGGGTACTTATTATTGACCGTTTCATAAGCAATATTTGCCCGGCCAAATATCTCCCTGCTACTCAAAGGTTTTGCAGGTTTTTTCATTAAGGCTTTTTTACTATCGTTTACCTTTTTAACCAATAAGGTATTCAATGCTTTTACATCATCAACAGAATAACTTTTCATGGCTAACCCAAGCTGGCTGGCGATGCCCTTGCGGTTATAGTTAATTCCCCAAAGTATATTGAACAATATATAAATCAGCAATAATTTTATAGCACCACTTTTTAATACCCGTACCACACCTTCCTTTGTAACCTTTTTTTTAACCAGGGCATTTATAAAAACAACCAGTTTCCAAACCAGCCAGGCAAATGCAAGTCCATACAGCACATCACCCAAACTAACAGGTAGCCAACTCAGTAAAATTCTTAACCCAATTGATAGATAAGGATAAATTCCGGTAGAATAGTAATGCTCCACCCGTGTAGCATTTGATGAAAACAGGTGGATCAGAAGGGCCACTATAAGCAGGCAAACGAAAAGTATCAGGGATCGTTTATTCTTCATACAAATTAAAAATAACGAAAAAGGTTTTACTAAAAGTTTTCTGTTTTTTATAAAAACCCTTTTTTAGCAGCAGCCTAAAATTAAGGCGCCGCTTAGAGTGGCGGCGCCCTAAGTGTAAAAAAATCAATATTTATTAACCGATTTAAACCTAAAATTACTACCTTCGCCGTCCTTTAAACCGGAGGTAATGGGAAAAAGAAGGGAATTTGAAATAGCTTTTGTGGGTTTAAAGCCCGGGATACATGAGTTTACTTACGATGTAGATGATAAGTTCTTTGCTGAAATTGAAAACAGGGATTTCACCAATTGCACGGCAACTATAAAGCTTCAACTGGATAAAAAAAGCAGTTTTATGCTGCTTAAAT
>JANMVB010000235.1:0-2421 GCA_031392305.1 Ferruginibacter sp. | reverse complement strand
AATATTGGGGCTACCCTTCCTGTATTTGTTCCAGATGGGCAATGCATTTTTAGTTTCTTCTTTAAACAGCAAATATCTTATGATCGGTTTTATAGCCGAGGCCGCACTAAATATTTTACTCGATTACCTGCTGATATTTGGCAACCTGGGCTTTCCGAAAATGGGATTTAACGGGGCGGCTGTTGCTTCGGTAATAGCCGAGGCAACCGGCTTTGTAGTGGTATTTTTTGTGTTGTATATTACCGGGTTAAAAAAGCAATATTCCCTGCTTAATAATTACCATTACGATAAAATAAAAACCCGTGAAATTATAAAGGTAGCCACTCCCCTCACCCTTCAATATATTATCAGCGTAGCCACCTGGTTTGTATTTTTTATATTAATTGAAGATAAAGGCATCGAGGCAAAAGCCATCAGCAATACCATGCGCAATGTGTTTGGTGTGGTAGGTGTATTTGTATGGGCCTTTGCCGCCACCTGCAATAATATGGTCAGCAATTTAATGGGGCAAAAACGGGAGGACAAAGTAATAGAAGCCATCACCCGTATTATGCTGTGGAGCATGTTTTTTTGCATCATCATGATCTCACTCGTAAATATTTTTCCCGCCACTTTCTTTGGTTTATTTGGCCAGGGCGCAGCATTTGTGCAGGAAGGCATTCCGGTGCTAAGGGTAGTAACGGTGGCATTGGTACTTATGAGCATTGCCAATATTTGGCTCAATGGCGTAACCGGCACAGGCAAAACCAAAATGAACCTTGCCATAGAACTCATTGCCATCACCGTTTACATGGTGTACACCTGGATATTTATGAAAGTAAATTACGTATCCCTCGCCGTAGCCTGGAGCAACGAACTCATCTACTGGACAACTATATTTTTAATATCCTTCATTTATCTCAAAAGCGGCAAATGGAAAACACCTAAAGTAATTGATAATGGATAATTGATAAATGATAATTGATAATTGGGTAATTGGGTAATGGATAATTGAGTAATGGATAATTGAGTAATGGATAATTTGTGCAGTCATTAAAAAAATCTTTGGGTCTTATTTACTTATGCGTCTTTGCGTGAAAATCCTTTGCGTGAAAATCTTTGGGCTATCAATTGTAGCCTTTCATTCAGCTTCGGTTCCGGCTATTCGTTGCAAGTCCGGCACAAGCCCAACGCACAAAGCCTCACCGTGCTTTTCACTTCTATCCGGCATCCATTGAGCGATGGTATTTCAATTAAGCTTTACCCACAATATTTGTAAAGGAGCAATATCTCTAACCTAACAATTTTCATCAATAAAAGATGTATGTTTATTCTTCGCTTGTTTCATCTTCCTTTTTCGAGTTGTGCCAATCGAGTATTTCTTCCACATGCTCCAGGTAACATTGGTCTTTGTATGCGTACCACTGTTTAAGATACTTTGTTTCATAATTTATAGCAGCTTTAAACTGCATAAACGGTTTACGCTGGTTAAGCGAATAAATTAAACGGTTGCTCACTGCTGTATCATCCACTTCATGTTCAGCAAATGATTCCATTATTTTAAATTCTTCCCTTGAATCCATTTTTTCAAACAGGATGCATTCATGTAATTTGGCATCAATTTCATTATAAGTATCTGCCCATATTTCTTCATCCACATCAAAGTTTTGACTTCTGTCCGGTGCTGATAATACTTGACCGGTGGGTATATGATACCAGCAACGCATACCTGTTTGGAGTGTCTGGGAAATGTCTTTCAAATTTTCTTTAGAAATTATTACAGGCATATATATTATTATCATTTAAAATTTACAAAGAATAAATTCAGTTCCTTTTAATTACATAACTATCGGATTTTTTTACTTCTAAAAATAACTACTGATTTATCTATTTCCAACAAAACTATTTAATCTATTTGCAAAGCGGTCTTTTAACCCTTAGTAGAAAATTGTTGATAAAATATGCTAACCTAATTACCTTATTTTATCCTGGGCAGTCCGTTTCTTGATGATGAATAAGGTAATAAGGTTGAACCAATATAATAATCTAGTTCTACCAAGGTTTGAACAATATCAAATCTTACAAACTTTCTTCATCCCACATAAAACTTTATTGAAAATTAAAAGCGCCACATCTCCCCTTTAGGGGCCGGGGGCTGGGCGGGGCAAAAAATTCTATCAGCCTGTAAGCCGGATTCTGTGATTCCGCCTGGGGCGGAACGGCTATCATTTATCTGGCCATAACATTACTGTTATGATCTTGCTGCCTACCCTCCTGCGCTGTTTCGGTAAGCATGAAACATTGAGCGGGCAGCCCTCAGGCGCAGGTGTACATGGCATTACAGCACACAAGGTTTACCCACTATTGCGGTTACCCGCAATAATCGTGAGCTCTTACCTCACGTTTTCACCTTTATCCCAATCAATGACCAGGAAAGTTATT
>JANMVB010000227.1:0-11895 GCA_031392305.1 Ferruginibacter sp. | reverse complement strand
GTAACGGTCTTTGTATTTTGAATTGGGCAATAACCTTCCACTTAAAGTAAACGGGCCGGGAATGCTTGCTTTTAATACAGGCCCTGCAGGTGCTAATTTTTTCAATCGTAAATATTCTGCAACAGCACCTAAACCATTTGGTGCTACCAACTCTCCCACTATATTATTTTTTCCCCGCTGATCATGTGCAGCCGGACCAAACTTTCTTGTTTCGGTATCGTTGTTTTCAATGCCTTTGATGAAACCGTAAAATGATAAATTGAAATCGAGACGGGTTTGTTCGCCATCGGTAATTACATCAAGGCCTGCAGTTACCTGGTCGTGTATGGCAGCGATGACGGCATCTTCTATCATTTCTTCAATATCAGCTTTGCCAAACTTATCCATGTTTTGCGAAGCAAACTCCAGCCAGCCCGGGAAAGGATAACTGCCTACAACTGTTGTGCGAATGGGAATATTCATCTTATAAAATTTATTTTAGAATTGATATTTTTTTGTGCTAATTTTTTCTTGAAACCCAACTATATTACTACTTTGATACTTCAGTGGCGACGCTCCGTTCAACGATATTAATTCTATTGAGCTTTACCTACATTACTATATAAGACAGACATTCTTTGTGCATGTTCGTCATACGCATCTTCAAATAATTCTTTTGCTTTTGCATCACCTACAATTGCACTTGCAGTTAACACTTTTGGTGGATGACCTGCTGCGGTTAACAGCTTTGCCAGTTCTGCTTTAATACAATTCACAATCATTATTCCACCAACTGTTGAACCGGGTGATACGGGAGTTTCCAATCCGTCAATATAAATCATCGAATCACCAAGGGGTGCGCCACTGTCTAAAATGATATCGGCAAAGTCCCTGAGTTTTTTTCCGTCGGCTCTTTTGCTTTTGCTTTTTGCTGAATGTTGGGTAGTGATGAGTGCAACTGTTTTAATCTTTTTCTGCTGAAAGAGTTCTGCCATTTCTATTGGTACAATATTGCTGCCGCTTGATGAAACGATGAGAGCACAATCTTTATCACTTAAATTAAAATTTCTTAAAATTCTTTCTGCCAGTCCGCTTACATTTTCTAAAAACATGGCTTGCCTTTGGCCATTGGCACCAATTACATTGTTATGATTGGTTAATGATAATTCTACTATCGGATTAAAACCGGGAAAGGATCCATACCGTGGCCACATTTCTTCCACCATAATTCGGCTATGGCCGCTGCCAAATAAATGTACTACTCTGCCGGCCAAAATACTTTCGGAAAACCATTGTGCGGTTTGCAGTATTTGCTGTTGTTGTGCTTTTACAATTTCAATGATGCCGCTGCATTTTTGTAAATAAGTTTCTGTAAGATTCATTTTCTTTTATTGTTCTTTTATTTTTCTAATGTCACCCTTTCGGGGTTTGGACTTTTTCGTTTTAATGTTTCTATATTAATATCAACCTTTCAGGTTTTTTATAATGCATTTGGGCTAAAGCCCACCCACCTATTCTAATTCATCCCTGCCCTGAAGGGCAGGGCAATTCAACTTTTCAACTTCAAATTTTCTGAACAACTTGTTTACTTTTTTTATTCGTTCTTCATCATGCACTCTATTTAGTTTTTATTTTACACTTCGCATTTTTGCTCAATAGAATTACTTCAGTTGAAGAGTGCGACGCCAATGAAGCATCATAATAGTTCTTCTGTCTGGCTCAAAAAAATTATTCTTTACTCATTGCAAAACAAGCTGCACCAATTGCACCTGCTAAATCACCATGTACCGCTTTTATTATCTGCGGACGAATGCCACCCGGCTGCCATTCAAAAACATCAAACCATTTATTGAGTGGTACAAACAAATCATCGTCGGCTTCGGCAATACCTCCACCAATAATAATTGTATCGGGTGAAATAAGATTGCTTGCAGATGCCAGGCCGATGGCCAATTTTCTTACTGAAGTAAGCCAAACATCTTTTGCAAATGTATCGCCATTGCGATGCGCCTTCAGTAATTCATGTGTGGAAGAAAATTTTCCATTCGTTCTTTTTTCAATACTGCAATTGCCGATACACTCTTCCAAACTTCCGGGCATACCCGTAACATCACAATCGGCATCGCTGTCTACAACGGTGTGCCCGATATGACCTGCTTTATTATACGAACCCTGGTACGCTTTACCATAAATTAACAAAGCACCTCCAACACCTGTACCCAATGTTACCATTATTGCATTGGTACTTTTTTTTGCTGCACCGGTTTTTGCTTCGGCTACCAATGCAGCTACACCATCATTGAGCACATATGCCGGGCATTGTAAATAATCTTTCCAAATAAAATTTTCTAATCCTTCTAACCTGCCGGGCATGAAACCGATTGCGGTGTTGTTATTATTAGGTAATCCGGGTGCAGAAATACCAACAGCAATTTTATGATCGTTTATCTTTTCTTTTAAATCGTTCACGGTTTTTGCAATCGCCGCTTTCCATACTTCGCCTTCGCCATCATGGGTTGGTGTGTAAGATTGGTGTAATACTTTTCCTGTTGCATCAATGGCAACGCCTTTTATACGGGTGCCGCCTAAATCTATTCCTATGGTGATTTCGTTTTTCAATTATGCATTATTAATTATTCATTTTTAATTGATCGTCCATCCTCCATCCACCGCTATCACCTGCCCTGTAGTAAACTTTGATTGATCACTCATAAAATAAATAGCCAGTCCATCAAGATCTTCAGGTTGTCCTATTCGTCCGCCATCCAATGGTTGTTTTGTTTTGATGAAATGCAAAATCTCTTCATCATTAGCTGCCCGCTGCGCCATGGGTGTTTCTACCAGAGCCGGAGCAATTACATTGATGCGGATATTATCTTTTGCATAGTAAGCCGCAATAGATTTTGTAAAACCAATGATGGCAGATTTTGCCGCGGCATAGGCATGTGTACTAAAAAATTGTGGTGATGGTGAATAGCCCAGCACTGAACCCATATTTAAAATAGTGCCTGCTGTATCTGTTTCTAAAAATGTTTTTACTGCGGCCTGGTTGCTTAACATTAATGAAGTAAGATTAAGTTCCATTGTTTTGTTCCAGCCATCCAGTGTTAATTCATGCAAAGGGCCATCACCGAATTTTCTTCCGCTGCCTCCGGCCACATGATAGAGGCCATCAAAGGATTTAAATTTTTGGATGCAAATATTTATTGCGTTGATAGCTGTCGCAGGATTAGTTGCATCGCCACTGATGGCGGTGCAATTGTTGCCTAACATTTTTTTTGCTTCGGTAACACTTTCTTCGCTTCTGCCCACCACTACAACATTGGCGCCGTTGGCAACAAATGCTTTTGCTGCGGATAAACCGAGGCCAGTTGTGCCGCCGATGATGACGATATTTTTATTTTGTAACTGGTTACTCATCTTCTTTCTATTGACCCTGTTATTTTATGTTTGATGATAAATTTCTTTTCGCCATTTGGCAACACTTCTTCTTTGATTAAGAAATAATTTTCATCATAGCTGGTCATTTGCTTTGTTGATTTTGTTATTGCATCGCCACGCCACACATCGAGTTTTACCGGCTCCCAGTTTTTTGTTTTGGCAGAAAGATAAGCCGCATCTAAAATGGCATTGGTGATATAACCGTCATAAAAGTTTTCATTCGGCTGCCGTTTATTATCTATAGCATCAAACATATCGGTGAACATATGGCTGTAGCCCAGTTCATGCACTTCATCACCTACAGGAAATAACCAGCCACTGTTGCTCTCTGCTTTTTCTGCAATGTAATCGCCGCCTTTGCCACTGCTAAACATTTCAAAACCGGTGCGTAAAAAATTATTGGCCCAAATGGTTCCTTCCGTGCCCATCACTTCGTCACGCAAATCCATACCACCACGGAACGTCCAGCTTACTTCAAATTGCCCGATGGCACCATTTTCATATTTCACCAAACCAATGGCATTGTCTTCCGCATCTATCGGGTGCACTCTTGTATCGGCCCAGCACATAACTTCAATGGGCTTAATATTTTTACCAATAAAATTCCGGCTGATCTCCACACAATGACAACCCAGATCTATAATACAACCACCACCACTTTTTTCTTTATCCCAAAACCAATCGCTGTGCGGACCTGGATGTGTTTCCCTGCTCTTCGTCCAGATTACTTCGCCAATACTGCCGGCTTTTACGGCTGCTAATGATTTTAAAAATTTGGGTGTGTAGCAAAGGTCTTCCAAATAACCGCCGATAATATTTGCTTTATCTACTGCCTGTAACATTTGTAATGCTTCTGCTGCTGTGCGTCCCAATGGTTTTGTGCACAACACATGTTTGCCTGCTGCGGCGCAGGCCAGCACTGCTTCTAAATGCATATCGTTTGATAAACCAATGATGACTGCATCAACATTTTTATTTTCTACACATTCTTTTATGCTGGTAGAAAAATGTGATACTGCATAATCATCTGCAAACTTTTTTGCATTGACTTCTGTGCGGCTGTACACCGACACAATCACATCTTTACGCCGTTGAGCTACTAAGGCATCGGCATAAAAGCGGGAAATAAAACCGGAACCGAGGATGGCGAGACGCATAATTATTTTTTTACGTTACTTGTTGAAATCAAAATTCAAAAGTAAAAATTAAAAAAATCAATAGTTGAGCTGGTAATCTTTTTGCCTTTTGATTTTTTACTTTTTATTTATTTCACTACCGGATAAGGAAACTTACTTTTCAATTTTATTTTCATTCCAGTTGCAGATGATTTTCTGGCCGCTTCAATAATTTCCAATACATGCAATGCATGTTCCACATTTATTTTTGGTTCTACACCAGTGATGATGCTTTCACCCGTAACCCTTGCACCTTCCTGCCATTCGTAACCACCTTTATCGGTGCTCACCAATTCAGCAGGTTTATCAAATTGTGTATCCAGCATCACGCCATTGGTTTCCCAATCGTAACCAATCAATCGCATGTTACCTGCATCGCCATAAATCTGAATGGAATGCAATGTTTGATTGCCGGCTTCATGCCCATGCGGATCAAAATAATTAAAGCCGCACATTACATGACTGATCACCCCTTTATCATGCTCTAATAAAATATGTGCATTATCTTCTGCTTCCACTTTTATTTTTCCTTTATCATCAACAGTACGTTCGGGTTTTACAATACTCGTCATGGCCATCACACTTCTTGCTGGCCCCAGCAAGCCCGTTAGTGTGGCCATATTATACACACCAAGATCGGGCATACTGCCGCCGCCTTTCTCATAAAAAAATGCACTCCATGTTGGGCCTGTATGTCCATACTGTCCGTGTGCACTTGCAATTCTTCCCAGCCTTCCTTCCTGAATTGTTTTACTCATAAATGCAAACTGCGGAGAGTTTACAACTGCTGGTGCTCCCCACAGACGCAGTTTTTTACTTTTTGCTAAATCCAATAATGCTTTTCCTTCGGCGTAGGTGTTGGCCATTGGTTTTTCGCTCCACACATGTTTGCCTGCAAGAATTGCCTTTTTATTTAACTCGCCATGCATTTGCATATCGGTTAATGTTACCATCATATCAAACGGCACACCTTTCAACATAGCATCTATGTGCCCATATGTTTTTGCGCCAACATTATATTGTTTGTTTTGTGCCACCGCTCTTTCGGGTTTTATATCGCAGAGGCTAACCACTTCAATTAATTTTGATGATTGCAATTGCGGCAGGTAACGGTTGCTCACACTTCCGCAACCTATTACGGCTACCCGTAATTTTTTATCGACTGTTGTTAATGCGAAACTTTCGAGGTTGGTCAACAACACGGCTGCGCCGGCCATAGCCGTTTGTTGTAAAAATTGCTGGCGGCTGATGGCACTTTTTGTTTTATTATTTTCCATGATTCAATTTTTATAATAGAATAAAATATTTTTTTTGAGCCGGACTTTGGTAATTCTATTGGGCTGCATTGGCGTCGCACTCTTGTACTTTTTGTTCTTTATTCAACCCTTTAAATTCGAGTCAATATTATTTTTTCAAACTTCTTTTATGTAACCGCCGTCAGGGTTTGCAACCGCTGACGGGGTTAAGCTACTTTCCGTTTTTAAACAATGTTTTTTTCTTCCCCAACTCCTGCACTTTCATCAATGTATTGACCCACTCGTCTATACTTTCATCATAATCTAATTGCAATCTTTTGGTAACGGTTGCTCTCATGTCTGCTTTAAAAATACCCGGGCCATAAATAGCACCGATGAAGGCACCCAGCAATTGCGGATAGGTGTCATGATCGTTGCCCCACTCAATACTTAATTGTAAAGCCGCCAGCGGATCGTACTTGCAAATTTTCAATACAGAAAAAATAACAGTGAATGGAATATGTGCTTCCCATTTTGCTTCATACTTAAATTGTTCATCCATCCGTTGAAATAATTTTGCAGGTGAACCATTGGATTCTTTTACAAAAAGATCGGAGAGGTAAAACCATTTTGTAACTGACCGGTCGCACCAGGGAACTTTATTATATGCATAAGGATCAGTGTTCTTCATCGCATCTATAATGGTTGTCCATATTTTTTCATTATTCATTTTGGTTGCATCCAATGTTAGCGCAATGGATAATCCTACTACCAATGCGGCGTTCATATCTTTTGCAAAACCATTATCAAAATAGGCCAGGTTATATGCTGCTAAGTATGCTTTATCCGGCTGGCCGGGATAGATGGCTGCTAATGGCGGCAACGTCATTTGCCCGTAACAGGTAGGATAAGCATTCCACATTCTTTCCGGTGGATAGGCTTTACCAATTTCACGGCTGCCCATAACCCAGTTAATGGTTTTGTACATCTCTCCCATCCAATCTTTGCATAATGAATCATAACCGGGTGTTAGTTTTACAAGTGGTGTTTTTCTCCAATCTAAAAATGCCTGCGCCATATTTTTTTCAGTTAGCGGCCATTGATTTTTTTGCAAGGCTTTGCGAAGCATATACAACAGCACTACTTTATTCCTACTGTCATCTGTAACAGAACCGGGTGCTGCATTGACTTTCCAGGTGCCGTACGATTGAGGCTGTGGCAACAGGAATTTATATTCTCTAAAATAAATCCTTTCGGCTGCTGCTTTTAATGCCGCATCATTTATTATGTCATTGGTATCCGTCCATAATTTTGGTGGATTGGGTGTGGCCTGTATTTCAGGATGGCCCTGGAATTCTATTGGCCCACCAAGTGCATCTCCTAACAAAGTACCGGTGATAAGCCCTTTAATTTTATTTTTAGTAAAAGCTAATTCGGAAGCAGTTTGAGCATATATATTTTTACCTGCCAATGCCAGTAAGAAAAAAAACAGTAGGTATGCTTTTTGTTTATACACTTATTAATTTTTATCAGGTTTAGGTTTAGCAAGCATGGTATCGGTTGCTATAAATTCAACTTTATAACCACCGGTATCGATTATAGTGTTAGGTAAATTTTGTTTGGCGGCGCTAAATCCTTCTGCACTAATTGCTGTTTTATACAAAAAAAGTTTCTTTAGTTTTTTTAATCCGCCCAGGGTAGTTAATCCATTTGCTGTAACTCCCGTGCCGGATAAATTCAGGTATTGCAATTGTTCCAGATTTTTTAAATGCACAAGTCCTTTATCTGTAATAGTTGTTTTATCAAGATACAGCCGTGTAAGTGCAGAGAAATTATCAACAACAGCAATGTTTGAATCGTTAATATTTGTGTTGGTAAATTTTAAATACACTATTTGCCTGTTCAATAATTTTAATAATTGCAAATGCCTGGGAGTAACCTTGGTAATAGTTATAAAGCTTACTGTTAAATAATTACTGTTTTGTGCCACTTTGCTGACTGCCACATCCATTTCCATCAATTTTTTTATAACAGAGTCCGGCGCTTTTTCAATTGGCTTTTCCGGAATTTCCGATTCTGTTGGCATTAATTTTTTCCCTCCTGTTTGCAAAGACGTTAAGTAGGGTTTTATTTTTTCCGGTTGTTCCGTTTCGGCAACTTTTTTATGAAAGTCGGCACCGCTGTTTACCCACCAACTCAATAATTCAATTTGTTCTTTTGTTAATTGTGGTTTTGCTTTTGGTGGCATGTGGTCATCATCATCTGCAGTCAGCAATAATCTTTGTATCATTTCGCTTTCGCCAGTGTTGCCTGCAATTATCACTTTTCCATTTTCACTTCCTTTTAAAATATAATCAGGTTCATCAAGGCGTAAAGCGGCTTTTTGTTTTGTTGCGCTATGGCAGCTGTAACATTTTGCCTGCAAAATTGGTTGCACAATATCTGTGTAAACTACTGCCTCTTGCACATTTGCAATTGGCTTTGATATAATATTATCAGCATTTTGTTTTGAAGAAAAACTATTGGTAAGATAATCTTCTCCATGAGTAAGACTGCCTCCCAAATGCCCGGTAATTATAATGAGCAAACCAATTAGTGGTGTAAGATATTTTACCAGTTTTAATTTTTTATCATAAAAATAATAAGCAACAAGTGCGACAGCTGAAAGGCCAATGGCAAACCATTGGTGTTTTGAAACAAGTGCTTCATTATATTCGCCGCTGCTGGATAAAAGGTAGCCGGTAATACATGATGCTATTGCAGAAAGAGTACCAATGAATAATGATAATTTTACCGCAGGCTTAAGCCACTCGTATTTTGTTTTAAAAGATAGAAAATGAAACAACACTGCAAGCAACAAAACTCCTACTGGCAAATGCACCAGTACTGGATGAAAATGTCCGATAAATTCCGTAACCGTTAGTAGTGTGCTAATAATCATTAATTAATAATAAATAATCAACTATATCTTTTCCTCAACAATTTAAGCATATACACATTTATATCCCACTGATTGCTTAAAGGCTGCAATGTGTATGGCAATGTTTGCATATAAAGCGGCGGACCAAACTCTGTTAAAAAAGTAATTGGCTGGCCTGCTTTCTTTTTTCGTTCCACTACTTTATCCCACCATTCAAAATGTTGCTTAACTGCATAGTCCCATTCGGGTGCCCGTGGGTCTGACACTTGTGGCCCCTCTTCGTAACCTACTCTTGCATGTATATGTTCTGTTCTTTGTAAAGCAGCATCAACAGCTGCTTTTTGATTGTGCAGTAAACTTTCGTGTACATTGCACCAGTGAGAAATATCAAGCGTTAATTTTAATTCGGGATATTTTTTTAAATACTCATTAGTTGTGTGGGCTGCAAACATCAACCTTCCTCTGTGTGTTTCATGATAAATGGGAATGCCGGTTTCTTTTGCCATTACATTTGTATACTCTACAAATTTTTTGCCTTCTTCAAAACTAAAATAATCTTTGCCAGAATGTAAGTTTATATAAATAGGTCGTTGCGTTTTTTGTTTGGCAAATATTTCTACTGTTTTTTTAAATTCCTGAAAATGCTCTGTAAATATATCATCTCCGGCACCATAAATTATTCCTAATTCCAATTGATACTTTTTTAAAGCTTCAAACATTTCTTTTTGTTCCTGTTCTGTACCCGGCCACCAGTTTTCAATACCATCGTAGCCTTCTTTTTTTGCTTTGGCACAAAAAGCATGCATGGTCCCTTCATAGCCCCAGTTGGTAGCCATTATTTTTATTTGATAACCTGCGTTGGCATTTATTGTTGTGTTTTGTTTTTCTGCAAAACTTTTTAATGAGGAAAGCAAAAGTGCTGCAGAACCTGCTGCTGTTTGTTGAATAAAATTTCTTCTGTTTTGTTTCATTACTTTTTATTTTAGTCTCCATCTAAAAAGTTCAATAATAATTTACAGTTGAAGAGTGCACTTCCTTCGTCAGTGTAAACTTTGCCACTGAAGCCAAATAGAAATTCTATTGCCGGGATCAAAATTGTTTTTACTCTTTACAAAAAATACAGTTGCATTTTATTTCACCCCTTTATGGGATGGAGGCACTACGCTATTATATCATGTATCACCTTTCCACTAACATCTGTTAATCTAAATGGCCTGCCCTGCGATTGATACGTAAATTTTTCGTGATCGAATCCCAATTGATTTAGAATAGTTGCCTGAATATCGAATGCTTCTACTTTACCACTTACACTGCTGTAACCAATTTCATCTGTTTCGCCATAGGAAGTGCCTCCTTTTATTCCCCCGCCTGCCATCCAAATAGTAAATGCTTCTCCATGATGGTCTCTTCCTTTAAAAGGCATTTTTTTTCCTTCTCTATTTTCCAGCATGGGTGTACGGCCAAACTCTGCTCCCTATATTACTAACGTTTCATCAAGCAAACCTCTTTGTTTTAAATCGAGCAATAATGCAGTTATTGGTTTATCTACACTGCGGCATTTATTTATCAATCCTACATCCACTGCGTTTTCTGATGAGTCGCCATGAGTATCCCAACCCCAATCGAACAATTGTACAAAGCGTACCCCCTTTTCTACTAATTTTCTTGCAAGCAAAACATTATTTGCAAATCTTGCCTGGCCTGGTTTAGTACCATACATTTCATGTATGTAAGCTGGTTCATCACTTATGTTCATTACTTCGGGAACAGAAATTTGCATTTTGTATGCCATTTCATATTGCGAAATTCTTGATAAAATTTCTGGGTCTTTATATTCTTCGTACTGCTCTTTATTTATTTGATTAATGGCATCTATTGATGCTTTGCGAATATCTCTATTCATACCGTCGGGGTCTTTAATAAACAATACCGGGTCGCCTTCGCCACGGCACTGCACCCCCTGGTACACACTTGGTAAAAAGCCGCTGCCCCAAACACTTTTACCTGCATCGGGGTTATTACCGCCAGATGTTAATACAACAAAGCCTGGCAAATTTTTATTTTCCGAACCTAAGCCATAAGTTACCCAACTGCCTAAACTTGGCCTGCCCAATCTTGCACTTCCACTATGCATTAATAATTGAGCCGGAGCATGATTAAACTGGTCGGTAGTTACTGAATGTAAAAAAGCAATATCATCAACAACGGTTGAAAGATGAGGCAAATTATCGCTTAACCAAATTCCACTTTGACCGTGTTGTTTAAAGTTAGCCTGCGACCCCAGCATTTTTGGTACGCCTCTTATAAAGGCAAATTTTTTTCCTCCCAGTAAAGATTGCGGGCAATCCTGTCCATCTAATTTTGATAACTCCGGTTTGTAACTAAACAACTCCAGTTGCGATGGTGCGCCTGCCATGTGAATATAAATTACCGACTTTGCTTTGCCCAAAAACATGGGAGGCTTTGGCAACAATGGATTTGCTGCATCAAATAAATTGCCTGATACCACTGCAGATTTACTGCCACAACTGTTTAACAAAGAACCCAATGCCAATGCACCTAAACCCATGGCACTTTCTTTTATAAAATGCCTACGGGTATTATGATGAAGCATTTTGTTTTGTGCTTCATGCTGCAGGCGCCAGTTGAATAATTCTTTTTGTGTCATGCCCCTATCCCCTAAAGGGGAATTTAATTTTTATAAATATTTTTACCAACTTTAATAAACTATTAAATTACCACATTTTCTTTTTCATCTATATTCAACAATAATTTGCAGAGTATAATTTCTTGAATAAGAAAAACACTCTATAAAGCATTTTACTCTAAGCCCCCTTCAGGGCGTTTGGGGGCTCTTAATTTTTATTAACCCATTCATCCATATTCATCATTGCATTTGCGACCACTGTTAATGCTGCGGTTTCCGCCGGCACTTCTTTTTTCTTATCTCCCATCATTGATGCTGCTGCTGTTTTATCTTGCTTATAATGCGACAATGTTTTATTGTATAAATTATCCAAAATATCTAACTTTTCTTTTGGTATTGTTTTGTAAAACATTTTATAATAACTGGCTGCAATTTTATCAGTGGCAGTACCATCTTTTCTGTCATTCATATTAACAGCCATATTACGGGCCATTACCA
>JANMVB010000180.1:0-7846 GCA_031392305.1 Ferruginibacter sp. | reverse complement strand
GGGGGGTGAATTTCAGCGGATGTTTAGCGCTTGCCTGTATTAGTTAGTATTAAAAGTTTTTTGAAGGTACAAAACTGTTTTGTTTGCAGCCAGTTTAATATCAACATCTTCATCTGCAAAAAGCTTTTTCAAAAATGGCAGGTCATCGCCGGAACCGGTTTTTATAAATTCATTGATGATACAAAGCCGGATATTTATATCACGTTCAATAATAAACCGTGCCTTTAATTCTTCAGCAACTTCTGCGGAAGGCATTTGGCCAAGACATAGTACAGCTTCCTGTCGCACTAGCTTACTTTCATGATTTAAACATGAAATTACTTCATCCTGAAATTCAATGGCATGTTGTTCTGCAATAAGTTTTAACGAAAATTGTATTACCGAAACATTGCCTGAATGCAACCAGTTGATAATCCCCATTTCAACTGTGATGGGTTGGTTGGCAAGTAGCTGTAATAAATTAACCTGCAGCCAATCTGTGAGCGGATAGGTAAGGTTATCAAAAAAATGAAGGCCCTTATATCCATCCAATCGTACCATGGCAATCTGTGCTTCCATACGTACCATGTGGTCGTGGTTATTGGTAAGCTGAGAAATGATTTGCTGGTATTGATGCTGATTCATAATGGCAAGTTCCTGTATGCCTTTAGCTTTTACATGCCAGTGTTTATTGTTGATGCGGTTAAGTGAAATTTCCTGCAGCCCTAACTGGATATATACTTTTTCGAGGTTAATACCGGAGGTGCCACTCAAGCTCTTTTTAACTTTCATCATTTCCCGAAGCAACACTTTTTTTGCAAGCCCTGTTTGCAATAGGAGCTGTATTTTACCCGGCACTGCAAATGTATAATTGGGCCCTACATTGTTTTCAAGTATAACATCCATTATCCATCCTTCCAGTTGCCGTGCAATTACATTCGTTAATCTTTTATAAGCTTTTTTACGAAGTACAATCATTAGCATACTTACTACAAGTAATAAAGTAATAAAGGCAAAAAGTATAATGAACAAGTATAGATATTCTGCTTTCATAAATGCAACATTATCAGTAAACTTAATTGAAAAGTTAGGTAGGTTTAAGGGCTGTAAATTAGAAATGTAAAAAGAAACAGGATTATGTAGAAAAATAAGAATGTGTAAAACAATCAGGAAAGTAACCTGTTAAAAAAAATGCCTGTAATAAAAATAATATTTCATTACAGGGCCAGCTTATAAAATTAAAAGTACTTTATGCAGCTACCTGTGCAGCAAAACGCATTACCCTTAACGACAATTCATTTGGGCTAAAAGGCTTGGTAATATAATCGTCCGCTCCCAGGCTAAAAGCCTCCACTACCACATTTTCCTGGCCCATTGCAGATAATACAATCACCGGAATTCTTTTAGTTGCATTGTTTTTTACAAAACCCAAAATCTCCAGGCCAGATGTGTAAGGCATCATAATATCTGTAATCACCAAATCAAATTCGTTATCAGTAATAAGTTGAATGGCATCACGGCCATTGTTAGCAATAATTACCTGGTGCCCGTCTCTTTTAAGTTTAAGTTCCATTGTTTTTAACATAATGGGCTCATCTTCTGCTATTAAAATTTTCATAGGTAGGTGGTTTATAGTGAGTGAAATATATTTGTTAGGGGTAAGCTATAAATGTATGTTAGTAAAACTATGCTTATCAACTAAGTCGATTTTAACTGATTCAGGTGAAGTTCCAATGCAATTTCCAGTTGCTTAAATTCAACTAATCCTGATTTTAAAAGTTCTGTCAGTTCACTGGTTTTTGTTCCTCCTTTAGCAATTCTTTCAGTACTTTCTAAAATAGTAAATAAGGTATTAGCCTGTAGCATGCCAGTACTGCTTTTTAATTTATGAGCAGTTTTATACACTACTTCTAAATTACCTGCATCAAAAGCCTTGCTCATTTCTTCCATATCCTTACCGGTATCGGCAAGATATAAATCCAACACACTAATTAAAAAGTCTTTATCGTCCATTTGTTCAAGGAAACTCAGGTCGAATAAAGTCTGTATTGCGGTACTCATATTACTGTCATTTTTTTGATAGGGTATTCAATTAATTTCAGGGATTATTTTTATATGTTCATCAGTATATTTGGCTTATTAAAATAAACTTACCCATCTATGACTAACATAACTATGTTTTATTAAAATTATTGTGTTAAAATAAGTAGAAATAATACTACATCAAACCAAACTTCCTCCTTACTCTACCAACATAGTTAATTTTGCATTTTCGTCTATACCCATCAATCCTAATCAGATTCCGTATTATCCAACGGGTAGTCGGATACATTTGGATTTCAATATATTATTTTGAATCAAAATAATATTAGGGAACAAATAATTGCATAACAAATACGTTAACAAAAAACAATTGAGCTGGAATTGATAAAACACTACCTCTATTTTATAAAAATCAGGCATCCTAAACCCTATGAATGAGAGAATAAAGAATATTTCAATACTGATTATAGACGATAATCCGGCAGACCAATGGTTATTGAAAGATGACCTGGCGAATACTGATTTAGACATTGCCGGGATTACCTTTGCTGATACGCTGGTTGACGCAATCGAATTATTAAAAACCCAGTCCTTTTCACTGATCTTTCTTGATTTTTATTTACCCGACAGCAATGGCTTTATCTCCTTTATTGAACTTTCCAAAATAAATTCCAGCATACCTGTTATTATTCTGAGTGGCCTGTCTGACATTGATTTATCGCTTAAAGCCATTGCGCATGGGGCACAGGATTTTTTAATTAAAGGAGAATACACCAGCACCATGCTTGAAAAGGCGGTGAGGTATAGCATTGAACGAAAGAAAAACCAGGAATTAATTGAAGAAAATAATGAACGTTACGATATTGTATTAAAAGCAACCAATGATTTAATCTGGGATTGGAACCTGGTAACAAACTCAGTAAAATGGCGTGGGCAAGGATTAAAAAAATATTTACCTGCAAATGTTAGCCTGAATGATGTACCCAATAATTTTTGGGTAAAGGCCCTACATCCCGACGAAAGGATACCTACTATCCAAAAACTGAAAAAGGCCATCCTTTTAGGAGAAGCCTGGGAGAGTGACAATCGTTTTTTACAAACTGACGGAACTTATGCCCATATTAATACCAGGGGTTTCATTTTAACCAATGTTGAAAAAAAACAGGTACGCATGATCGGGTGCCTGCAGGATATTACTGATAGGAAAAATGCTGAACTCGAAGCTCAAAAAGCAAAAACTGAAGCTGTGGAAGCCCGCAAAACGCAGGAACAATTTCTTGCAAATATGAGCCATGAAATAAGAACGCCTATGAATGGGGTGATTGGAATGACACAAATATTGGCCGGCACCAACCTCAATAAAGAACAGGCAGAATATGTAGAAATTATCAAAGAATCAGCCGCAAATTTAATGGTAATCATCAATGATATACTTGACCTTACAAAGATGGTAGCAGGTAAAATAGCTATTGATCAAATAGATTATGTATTTGCTGATGTAATTAAAAACTGCATACAAATCAACAACTTTAAAGCAGCACAAAAAGGCATTTCGCTTACATCAATAATTGATAAAAATATATTTCCTGTCCTATCAGGCGATCCTCACAGGCTAAATCAAATAATGGTAAACCTGATTGGAAATGCTATTAAATTCACGGAGAAAGGAAAGGTGATTGTAAAAGCAAATTTAATAAGCGAAACGCCGGACAACGTAAGCCTTCAGTTTGACATAGAAGATACAGGAATTGGTATTGAAGAAGATATGCTGGATTCAATTTTTGAAAGATTTACTCAGGCTTCGGGTTCTACAACACGGAAATATGGGGGCACCGGGCTTGGCCTCACAATTACCCGTCAATTGATAGAGTTACAAGGTGGATCAATACATGTAAAAAGCAAACCTGGTGAGGGAAGTACATTTACATTTTTTCTAAACATTAAAAAAGGAAACGCTTTTGCACAAACACCAATAGAAAATACCATAAAGACCCAGCAAACACTTTCACTTGACGGAACTAATATTTTACTGGTGGAGGATAATTTAACCAATCAAAAAGTAGCAAAAAAATTACTTACCAACCAGGGTGCATTAGTAGCAACAGCAAATAACGGTGTAGAAGCAATTGAAATGATCAGGAAAAATAATTATGATGTAATCCTGATGGATATTCAAATGCCGGAAATGGATGGATACCAAACCACCATATTTATTCGTACAGAAATGCATTATCCTATTAACCAAATCCCCATCATCGCCATGACAGCATCTGCACTTACAACTGAAAAGGATATATGCATACAAGCCGGGATGAATGATTATATCTCAAAACCATTTCAGGCGAATGAATTATACGAAAAAATCCGTGGGCAATTAGTGGCTGTGGAAAATGTAACCAATTAGGGTGTCTGTAAAAATTCACTTTTGCTTTTTGATTGGGATTAACCGAAGGTATTAAGCATATTGAACATAAAACGTAATTAAAGTTGCCCAAAGATAAAAAGTACAAGAGGGCGACGCAACGATTTACCACATTGTTTCTCAGCACGGACAAAAAAATTGTATTTAGTTTTTAAACTTTTTGTAGAATAATTAATTTTTCTACCCTCTTAAATGGTAAGACTTGGGTTGCAAAAAAGCCCTGATACCCTGGTAAGAAAGTGTACTACCCAACCCCGATGATTTTCTGCCTGACCAGGGAAGATTGGCACTCACCCGGTCGCAACAATTCCAATAAACAGTACCACTATTTATTTGTTTCATCACAGCCTCAGCACGCTCAACACTTGTTGAATATACAGCCGCAGTAAGCCCGTACTCTGTATCCTGCATCAGTTGTATAGCTTCTATATCATTGGCTACTTTTTGTATGCCCACCACCGGCCCAAATGATTCATCTTTCATAATACGCATACTATGATCAACATTTACCAATACAGTGGGTTGTATAAAATAACCATTGCCTTCAACAATATTTCCACCACTCAACACGGTTGCTCCTTTATAAATTGCATCGCTTATCTGGCTCAATAAAAATTCACGTTGCTCTGGCCTGCTCAATGGGCCAATGTCAGTATTTTTTAAAAGCGGGTTACCAATGTTTAAATTTTTGCATTGCTCAACATACGCAGCTACAAAATCATCGTACACTTTTTCATGTACATAAATCCGCTCCACAGCGCAGCAACTTTGGCCATTGTTATACACCACACCTTCCAACGCATCGGCTGCGGTTTTTTTAATATCAGCCACATCATCCATCACATACAATGGGTCTTTACCACCCAGTTCCAACTGGCAGGGCACCAGCTTGTGCGCTACTTTTTCGGCAATGTATTTTCCTGTTTTGTAACTGCCCGTAAAATAATAACCATTCAGGGGTAAGTGCAATAACTCCTCTCCCACTGCACCTTTTCCAATGGCAGTTGCAAAGCAATTTTCAGGCACACCGGCCTTGTGCAAAAGCCCGGCAATATGCAAACCGGTAAGTGTTGAATATTCTGAAGGTTTATAAATAACGGCATTGCCACCAATAAGCGCCGGTATAAAAACATTTACACCTACCAGGTATGGATAATTCCACGCTGAAATATTTGCAATTACACCGAGTGGTTCATACACAATTTTTTCCCTCGTGGCCCCTTCAGTTGTAACCCATTCTTCTGCCAGGTATTTTTCCGAGTGGTCAATAAAATATTTTATCCTGGCCCTTGCGCCATTCAATTCATTATAAGATTGCTGCAATGGTTTGCCCATTTCACTGGTAAGCGTTAGTGCTAGTTCGTCTTTATTTTCTTCCAGCAGTTCATAAAAATTACTGATAACAGTTATCCGCTCAATTACGGTTTTTTGTGCCCAGCTTACCTGCCCTGCCTTTAGTGATTCATATTTTTGATGAATCGTTTTTGAAGTATCTTCTGTTACTTCTGTTATCACTTCTTCTGTTGCCGGATTAATTATTTTCATAGTGTTTTCTCTTTTAGTTTTTTAAGCTCATTTAAAAATGCATCCCTGATATTTTTTGCAGCAGGTGCTTCGCTAAGGCCGAATTTGTACATTCTTTCCGGGTGCCATTGTACGCCAAGAAAAAATGCTTTGCCCGTTTTATCTTCCCATTCTACCCCTTCAATGGTACCATCATCCGAACGGGAATTTACCATCAACCCCTCACCCGCAATATCAATGGCCTGGTGATGGGCACTGTTTGCAGCAGTTAGTTTTGTGCCGGTAATTTCACTCAGCAATGTGTTGGGTACAATTTGTATGTCGTGCCTTTTATCAATTTCATCAAAGCGGTGAATACTGTTTCCATCAGGCCCGTGATCCTGAATTAAAGTACCGCCCAGTATGCAGTTGGCCAGTTGCATACCCCTGCAGATACCCAGCAAAGGAATATGCTGCTGCCGGCTTATTTCAAAAACTGTTTTTTCAAATTCATCTCTTTCTTCATTGAACTTTTCAGGCGCATTTAAATAATCTGTTATATCCGAACTGTAAAATTTAGGGTGCACATCCACTCCGCCAGACATCACTATTCCATCGAGGGTTTTAACCATGTCCAGGTTATTATCCTCATGCGATAACTTTACTATTTCTATTTGTTCGTCGCCTGTAATCCAGTTCACATAATTGTTATGTTTTTCTGCTGAACCTGTATAAGTCAATCCAATTTTTAATATCGGTTCCATATTTATAATGCTTCAGTATATAAATTTTTAAAGTCGGCCCTTGTTACAGGCTTGGGATTATTTGGGTGGCAAAAATCTGCCAGTGCCAGGTCTGCAAGCGTTTCAATATGTTCTTCTTTTACACCAATATCACGCAGGTTAACGGGCAGGCCTAACTGCTTATTCAATTCAAATAAATGGTTTACCACCGCTTCGCCGGTTTCTTCTTCCAGTTCCATGGTTCGTGCCATTCTTCTAAATGGTTCTTCAAGGCCCGGGGCATTAAAACGCATACCGTAAGGCAGGTTTACTGCATTCGCAAGACCATGATGTGTATCCAGCAAAGACGATAGCGGGTGCGCCAGTGAATGTACCACACCTAATCCTTTTTGAAAAGCCACCGCACCCATCAATGAGGCAATCATCATTTCACTTCTCGATGCAAGCGTGGGTGAATTAACAGCAGCAACAATAGCTCGGTTAATAAGGTATATCCCTTCCAAAGCAATGCCTGCAGAAAGCGGATGATAGTTCTTTGCAATAAACGCCTCCATATTATGCGTAAGTGCATCCATGCCGGTGGCGGCGGTAATAAATGGCGGCAGCTCCATCGTTAATAACGGATCAGCAAATACGATTTTCGCCATCAGTTTCGGCGCAAATAAAATCCTTTTCCTATGGGTATCATCTTCAGAAATTATAGCGCTCCTTCCCACTTCGCTACCCGTACCGCAGGTAGTGGGCACCGTTATAAAATAAGGTACATCTTCCGTTACATACTGGTCCCCACCAATCAGGTCATCATAATCAAAAAGATCGCGGCGGTGATTGATGCGTAATACAATTGCCCTGGCTACATCCATTGCAGCGCCGCCACCAATTCCAATGTTACAATCCCGTTCTGTTGCTGCATACACGTCACCACCTTTTAGCACATCGCTCTTTACCGGGTTCTTGTGTATATCACAAAAAACTTCCGCCGAAATTGATTTGGCTGCAAGGCTATCTTTTATTTTTTTAAAAAAATCAAGCTGGCTCACGGCGCTGTCTGTTACAAGCAGTGGCCTGCTCAAACCGTTTGCCAGCAAGTGATCGGGCAACTCGTTAATAGCGCCTGCACCAAAGCGAATGGTGGTAGGATAATTAAATTGTCGTA
>JANMVB010000159.1:0-4448 GCA_031392305.1 Ferruginibacter sp. | reverse complement strand
TATATTGTTGCCTGTATTTAACACCATACTATTAAGACCACTAAATGATAAAGTATCCAAAATATAAAGTGGTGTATTTAATGTTGCTGCAACTGTTACTCCTTCCGGATTTGCTATTACCAGGCTTTTAACTGTATTATTAAAAAAAGTGCTTCCACTAATATTTTGAACTGTTGTACCCACAAATGCAACTGTGCCATTTGAAGCATTAAAAATGCCGCCTGTTGAAATCGTTAGCAAACCTGCAATCCTAATTTTTGAATTAGTTAAAATCAACGTGCCGGTAACGGTTAAATTTTTCATTGATGCTGTAAAGCCACTTGCCACTGTAATTGTAACGCCAGCCGGTACAATTATATTAGTACCTATTACAGGAATTCCACCGCACCAGTTTGATGCTACATTCCAATTGCCAACTGCGGCACCAATCCAGGTGCCGGTTGAATTTATATTTAAAATAAGTGATAATGAAAGGTTTTGTACGCAACTTCCATTATTGATGGAGTTGAGATATAAAACTTGTCCATTATTAGTAGATGTTAGTCCGGCAATACTAAAACTTGCATTTCCTGAAGCATCTGCACTAATTCCTGCAACAACCTGCGTTGCTCCACCAGCAGTAATTTTATATGAGATAGTATTGTTAATGGAATTTGGTACTAACCCGGTAAGGTTTATCACCACTGCACTGCCACTGCAAACAGCAGGCTGGGAAGCAGCACCAACTGTAGGAGTAGCACTTATTACATTAATATTTCCAGTAGCTGTGCAACCATTCACATCAGTGGCCGTTAATGAATAAGTTCCGGCCTGTGCTGCATTTGCCAATAATATTACCGGCGATTCATCAGTAGAAGTAAAGGAAGATGGCCCTGTCCAATTGTAAGTAAAGGGGCTTGCACCTCCTATCAGGTTGGGAGTTAACACAAGTGTATCACCCGGACAAAAACTATTTCCTCCGTTTCCTAACGGATTTGCAGCAAAAGTTACCGGTGGAATGGTACTGAATGAAATATCATCCAACCCAAAATCATTGCCTGAGTTTGCCAGGTTTGTATTAATGATAGATATTGTAATGCTTGAGGTGTCTCCGGAATCCCATTGTCCATAAAACCTCGTCCAGCCATTGTTTGAATTGCTATTTATCCCTGCAGATAATACAGCAGTGCTACCGTACTGGTAATTTCCTATATTAAATCTCAATGCAGCAAAGGGTGCAGTTGCATTTAAACTCATAGCCCATGCAGAAAAATAATACCGGGTATTTTTTTGTACCTGGATATTATTAGTTTTCCAAATCTGCTGAATAGTATTTGCACCGTTAACAATCATATAATTGCCAGTGCCTGTGGTATGATCTTTACCCCAAAAGTTGCAATGTGTTAACCGGGCATCGGTTTTAATATCGTACTTACCCTCCGGATACAACGCTGTGGTTGTATTGGCACAAACCAATGGAATGGTTGGCACCTGGTATTGAGTAACAAAACCAACATTTCCTAATGAAAAATCTCCGTTAAATACCAGTTCTTCCCCTACATTGAATGAGCCAGTTGCAGCACAACCGGCAGGTCCATCTTTTACTGTAACAGAATAATAGCCTGACTGTGCCACATTAATAGTTCGTGTAGTTGCTCCACCAGGACTCCATAAATATGAATAATGTGTACCGGCATCGAGTTTTACAATGCCATTACCCTGTGAACAATAATCGGCAGTTATTATAACATTCGGGCTAAATGTAATTACAGCCGATCCTGATAAATCCGAAGGCTGTGCAATACAATTGGCATCTGATAAAGCGGTTAAAGTATATGACCCGATATTTGCAGGAGTAACGCTAAACGAATAAGGAGAAGCATTTGCAGTAGCATTAAAAATAGATGTACCATTTGTATAACTAAGATTCCAGGGAGCAGTGCCGGTTAGATTGACAGTTAAAGTAGTTGATGTGCCTGGGCAAATACTGGCGTTACCACTTATAACACCAGTTGGTCTGCTGCCTGAAACTGAGTTATAAACAACAGTTACATCTACGAAAGAAGGACTACAAAAACCACCTGTTATAGTCCAACGAAATATATAAGTACCGTCTGCATCAACCTGTGCTATTGAATTTCCATCGCTGGCATTACTAAAAGTAACATTACCGGGGCCCGATACTTTACTCCAGCTACCTGTACCCACAGCGGGTGTATTACCACCAAGCGGATTAGACACACGGGGTAAACCACAAATATGCTGGTTAATACCTGCTGTTGGAGGTATCGAATAGGTAACCGATACATTTGAAGTTGCGATACAAGATCCGTTTGATACCTCCCAACTATAAATATAAGTTCCCATTTCGCTTGCTGTAGCAGTTGAATTGCCATCAATTTCACTGCTAAAAATGGTTGTACCATTTACCGGACCTGCTTTTTGCACCCATCTGCCTGTTCCGTAAGATGGAGCTACTCCCCCCAGCGGCATTGAATTTAAACTTCCACAAATATTTTGATTACTGCCAGCAGCCGATGTTAAAATGCCATAATACAATAATTGATTACATTCCAACGCTTCCCTGTCAATAGTAGAAAGTGCAGATGCAAATACAATAACCTCAGATTCTTTCACCAAAGCATAGCCACCATTGATACCGGTAAAACCACCCAGCGATAGCGCTCCCTTAATTTGTGTTCCTTTTGTATTTAATGTTGAATTTGACAGGTTTATATTGGTGCCATTTAAAAAAGTACTTAGCTGCGAGGTATTAGTGGCTAATTTTTCAAGTTGAATTGTAGTTGACGTGAAAGGTGTGGATGGATAATTTACATCAGGATTTGACGGGCATGCAGCGTTAGTAATATTATCTTTTAAACCAATAACAGATTTACCTGCAGTACTGTAATTTCCACCGGAATTACCAACTCCAATTGCAAACCCTGAAAAGTTTGCATCACTTCCAAATTTCACAAAGGCACCATTGGTTGTATTCCCGGATGTATTTGCCAGTAATGAGATAGTGACTGGATAGTAGGTTGTTATTAAAGCAAAAGGATTACTTAAGTTTTGTGTGCCCCCTCCAAATTTAATTGTAGGCTTGTTTCCGTTTAATTCTATAACACCCGAAGAAACAATTTTTGGCTGATTGGCTGCTACGGATTGAATTGCATTTCTGCCATACCCACTTTGATCATACCATGTAACCACAAAACCATCACCAGAACCAACAAACGCAAGCAATGCCACCTGGTCAAGTTCACCGCCGGCAGTAAAACCAATATTTAATTCAGTATTATCGGTTCGCCGGACCCTGATACATGATCCTGTATAACCGGTGCTGATTTTACGTACACTATAAGCAGCAATAGACTGGGATGCAGGTAAACCCACATTATTTAAATAATTCTGAGCAGTAATTTTTTGAACCGGGGCAATAAGAAACAGTGCCGGTAAAACGGCATATAAAAAAATTGAACATAGTATTTCATTAATACTTTGCATTTTACTTTTTCCGAAATAAATCTTAATTAATGTGTGCAATTGTTTCATGGTAAAAATTATGATGGTTCTTTGTTGGGGCCAAAGAAATGCCATTATGATTTTTTTCTAAGAAGGAGGATTTTCGGCAAAAAAAACAATGGATTATTTCCTTGATTTTATTTGCCTTTGGTGGTTACAGTAGTTAGTGGATTTAAGTATTGAATGTATTTTAATACAATAAAAATACACCAGGTAATCTGAAGAAATTCTATGGGATATTGTTAAATGAAAACCAATTTGACCCGGCATTCACTTTATATGTGTTTGCAATACATTTTGAAACGGCATATAATTATACCTCTGGTTTAGTAAATAACGTACGTATCATAAACTTAAACGGTTTCAAAAAAAAATAACATTGGAAGCAACGAAAGGGTTTCAGGTAGATGTAAGGAACTCAAAGATAGAGAATTATTTTTTTAGAGCAAATATTATTTAACGGCTATAAATTTTCTGCATAATTATTAGTGTAATAATTTATTTTGCACATTGCATATTTCAACAAAATTTATCCATATTTAAAAAGCAGGTATTTAATTATTTTATGGATTCACTCACTCATATAGCTGTAGGAGCATGCATGGGCGAAGCTTTCGCAGGTAAAACTGTGGGCAGAAAAGCGATGCTTTGGGGAATTCTTGCACAGAGTGTACCAGACATAGATTTTATAGCTTCGTTCTGGTTAAGCACTCCCGATAATTTACTGGCACACCGCGGTTTTACACATTCACTTTTGTTTGGTGCAATCATTACCCCGCTACTCGCCTTTGCGGCTGAGCGGTTGCACCGACCGCATAATATTACCCTGAAGCATTGGCTATACTTTTTTGGTGCTGTAATTTTCGGGCATCTTTTCCTGGATGCTTTTAATAATTACGGGGTGGGTTGGTTTGAACCTTTCAGTCATTACCGAATTTCGTTCA
>JANMVB010000080.1:0-10841 GCA_031392305.1 Ferruginibacter sp. | reverse complement strand
AGCTGCTACAATTGTGCAGGAAAATTCAAATATGCAGGTAGCAGTATCCAATGGCACACAGGCGGTGCCGGTAGTGTACTCGGGCAATGTGGAAATTATTGAAATGGACCGGATGCGCAAGCTCATAGCAAAGCACATGGTAGATAGCCAGAATACCAGTGCGCATGTTACCAGTTTTGCAGAGTGCGATGTAACCAGCCTGGTATTATGGAGAGAAAAAGTAAAGAAAGATTTTGAAAAGCGTGAAGGTGAAAAGATTACGTACACCCCGTTGTTTGTAGAAGCAATTGTAAAAAGCATTAAAAAATATCCGCTGCTCAGCAGCTCCGTTGACGGAGATAAAATTATCATCAAGAAAGACTTGAACATTGGCATGGCTACCGCATTGCCCAATGGAAATTTAATTGTACCGGTCATTAAAAATGCTGACCAATTAAATCTTACCGGTCTTACAAAACAGGTAAACGGCCTTGCCAATGCCGCAAGAACAGGCAAGCTAAAACCAGACGACACCACCGGCGGCACTTTTACACTCACCAATGTGGGCACTTTTGGCAGTATCATGGGTACGCCCATTATCAACCAGCCGCAGGTAGCTATTATGGCCGTAGGCGCTATTAAAAAAAGGCCAATGGTGATAGAAACACCGCAAGGCGATAGCATAGCCATCCGCCACATGATGTATATTTCCCTCAGCTACGATCACCGTATTATTGATGGCGCCCTGGGCAGTACATTCCTGAATGCAGTCTCCAAAGAATTAGAAAATTTTGATGTGAACCGCAGTATTTAAAATGTAGGATGCATGATTTTTTATGGGTGATGTATGAGTAGGCTTTTTCTTCCAGTTAGTTTTTTTTTGGCCCGGCGGTGTATCTCTGATTAGGCTTTATTGGCGTCGCACTCTTGTACATTGTAGCATTGGGGAACATTTTAAACTTTATCTGATACATAATGAAATATTTCCCTTCTGAAAACTACCTGTTATCAACAAAACTTTCAGTTGATGAAATAAGAACTAAAATCTCGGAGCAAATTGTACCCAAAAAATTATTTATGTTGTCATTATTTGGGGAACGTACAACAAAACCTTACGAAGGAACATTAACTCAAGAGGGTTTTAGAATAAACAGAATTTTACAAGGCAGAAATTCATGGAGGCCAACAATAACAGGAAAGATTACAAAAGATACAATTGGAACAAAAATTCAAATTAATATGAGAATGATAACCATAATTGAAGTGGTCATGTTTGTATTTCTCGGAATGTTTGGATTTCTATTTATTTGTTTAACTTATGTATCCATTTCTAAAGGAAATTTCAAAGGAGAAACATTGGGGATTTTTTTATTTTTCATTTTGCTTTATGTAATCATGACCGTTTCATTTAAATACGAGAGCCTTAAGTCAAAAAAATTTCTAGTGGAATTATTCGAAGCTGAAATCAAGAACGAATGAGTTATTTTATGACATGGTCTATCTGATTACTTAATACAAATAGAAGTGCTTTTTTAATCGATGTACTGCATTTATTTATTCTATAACGCAGGAAAAGTTCCACACAGGTATGACGTACAAGTGAGTGACACAACGATGATGCCCATAGATAAAATGCCCGTTCAATATTTGTATTTGAAAATTTTAAAAGCAAAATGCCCGTACAAAAAAATTACCTTATGGAATCTGCCTGTGATTACATCTATGGTATATACTTAACCGATTTTGAATAAAGAGAAGTATTCACATATTGACGATAACCAGTTGCTGCAAAATTTTTATGCAGATAAAAATAATGAATGGCTGGGCATTTTGTTACAGCGCTATACCCTGCTGCTGCTGGGTGTATGCATGAAATATTTAAAGAATGAAGAAGAGGCGAAGGATGGTGTGCAACAGGTTTTTTTGAAGGCGATTACTGAACTGCACAAATATAAAGTTGACTATTTTAAAAGCTGGCTTTATATGGTTGCTAAAAATCACTGCCTGATGAAACTGCGTGATAAAGGCAAACATGCAGTGGAAATAAATGAGCAGGTTTTGGCGGCACCCGATGAAACAACTGATAAAAAAAAGCACCTCGAAAAAGATGCTGCATTGAGCAATATGGAAACTGCCCTGCAGCAATTAAACCCCGAACAGTTACAATGTGTAACTTTGTTTTACCTGGAAAAAAAGAGTTACCAGGAAATAACACAAGTGAGCGGATATAATTTATTGCAGGTGAAAAGCCATATTCAAAATGGTAAACGAAATTTAAAAATATTACTGGAGAGATTACAGAAAAATGAACGATGACCTGAAAGACATATTAGCTAACAGCAATAAGGATATTGACAACCAGCAGTTGATGAATTACCTCACCAACGAGTTGTCGAAGGCAGATACGCATGACATGGAAAAAGAAATGGTGGAAGATGATTTTTTGAATGATGCAGTAGAAGGATTGCAGAAAATTGAAAGCAAAAAAAACATGGAGGCTTATGTAGAACAATTGAACACCAGCCTGCAAAAACAAACAGAAAAAAATAAAAAAAGAAAAGAAAAGCGCCGCTTAAAAGATGATACTTATACCTACCTTACGATACTGATAATTTTAATATTATTAGTGATTGGCTATGTTGTTATAAAAAAATATATTGAAGCTAAACCGAATACTAATAGCACGACAAACAGGCAATTAACAAAAGAAATGTAAAAGCGTGGCGTTAATTTTAATTTGCTGAGCGTAAATGGAAAGGTGTGTAATATTCATCTAAAGAAAGAGCCTGGTTCCAAAAGTTTCTGCATTTTTGAAACCATGTAGTTGTTTCATTTTCTTTTTCTTCCTCTTCGTAATAATCCACTTCTTTAATTTTAACTGAAACCATCAATCGTTCCGGGGTAATATTTTCCTGCAGTGCCTGAGGCAATGTGGCTATTTCTTCCTTAGAAGTTATAAGCCGGGCAACTCCGGAAATATTTAAACAAAATGGCAGTGATGCCTTGAAAAAATCTAATGAAACATAAAAGGATTTTTCTTCTTCTACCACATTTCTTGTTGGTTTTAAAATAGTAAACCATACAAATCCGCCTGCATCCACATCAATTGCATGTACAGTAATATCAGGAAGATTGAAAACTTCGTTGCCTACTGTGTGCATTACCGCACTTTTCAATTGCCTTATCCTGGTTGATATAAATCCGATTTGGTTGATGTTATTCATGTAGATGTTTTTGTTATAAGTTGAAAATATTATACCAGATTATATCCTGCTTTTTTTATTTGTATGTGGAAATATTTACTCATAAGATATTGGCTAAAAATTCATTTGAAATTCAGCCGCTGCTTTTAAACTTTTACTTTATACAGCATCAGTATATAAAAGTGATGTGCGTATGCTGTTTGTAAAGCTTTTAAAGAATGAGTTACGCTACCATTTAAACAATGCGATGTATAAAAACAGGCTGCAAATTTTAGCTGCTGCATTGGTTTTATTTATGGCAGATGGTTTGTAATACACTAGGCAAATATTTAAACCAATGAATATCTACATAAAATACATGGTTTGTTTAAGATGCAAAATGCTGGTAAAGAAAATTTTGGATGAAGCAGGTATTCAATATACAAAGGTTGACCTTGGTGTAGCTGAATTAAAACAAGGCCTCAACCCGCAGGAGAAACAAAAAATAAAGGAGCAATTATTATTATGGGGCCTCGACCTGCTCGAAGACAATAAAGGAATACTGGTTGAAAAAATTAAGAGTAGTATTATTAATATGATCCACAATGATGCAGAAATCTGCTCCGTTAAAACTTCTCATTATCTCAGCCATTACCTTAATTATAATTATACATACCTGGCAAATGTGTTTTCGCAGGAAACCGGCATATGCTTAAGTGACTACATAATTGCACATAAAATAGAGAAAGCAAAAGAAATGCTTTTGTACGAAGACCTGACCGTTTCTGAAATAGCATGGAAACTAAATTATAGCAGTGTTGCCCACCTTAGTAACCAGTTTAATAAAATTACAGGGTTAAGGCCCAGCCTGTTTAAAAAGAAAACAAGAAAATTATTCACACCGCTTGACCAGGTAGGAATGATGGAGATGGCATCATAAAAAATATAATAAAATTCCAAATAATCATTTTATCTAAAACAATAAAAAACACCAGCATGAAAAAAAATACCTGGGCACTACTTTCTCTATTTGCATCCATTACTGTTCTATTTTCTTCCTGCGAAATTGTAGGTGGAATATTTAAAGCGGGTATGTGGACAAGCGTAATTATTATTGCCATCATTGTAGCTATAGTAATATTTATTTTTTCCAAATTGAGGTCGAAAAAATAATTGCAGTACTTGTTCAATTTTTAAAACGGGTAATTATATCTACAGCAATCAATTTTTTAAATGGCATAATAATTTTATTGTTATTATTTATTATCTCAAATTCAAAAATTAATCATTATGGCAAAGTCAACATCTTCATCACCCAAAATGCAGGGAGAAGATACTATGGAAGGAACATCCAGCCCCGAGTTTCAAAAGTTTTTTATAGATGAACTAAAAGACATTTATTGGGCAGAAAAACATCTTACCAAAGCGCTACCAAAAATGCAAAAGGCCGCTACCTCACCCGATTTGAAGAAGGCATTTGGGGATCACCTTGAAGCAACAAAAACACATGTAAGCCGGCTGGAACAGGTTTTTGAACTCATGGGATCAAAAGCCCAGGCAAAAAAATGCGATGCAATGGCCGGCCTGGTAGAAGAAGGAAATGGAATAATTGAAGAAACTGAAAAAGGGACCAGTATAAGAGATGTGGGCCTTGTACTTGCAGCACAAAAAGTAGAGCATTATGAAATTGCAACTTATGGTGGCCTTGCACAACTGGCAAAAACTATTGGCAATGAAGAAGTAAAAGCCCTGCTGGGTAAAACACTTGACGAAGAAAAAGAGGCTGATGAATTATTAACTACCCTTGCTGAGGGAGGTATTAATGGCGCAGCGGCTAAAGAAGGTATGGAGACGGAAAATGCAACTGCTACCTTTGATTCAATCAATTTAAATAAAAAATCAGGCATAAGAAGAAGATAATATTTTATACCTGTTTTTTTATTCGGGCTACAATTATGTAGCCCGAATTTTATTAATCCTACTTAAGTTTTTGATTTTAAAATGGGCGCAAAACAACTTTCACATACCAAACATTTAAAACTTGTAAACGATTACGAAGCAACTGCAGTAGCTGCAAAATTGTTGTATGTAAGTGATAAGGACCCGGGTATTGAAAGGATAAAAAAAGGTGAAGATTTTCGCTATCGTTACATGAATAAAACGGTTGGAAAACAAAATGAAATAAAAAGAATTAAAAAACTGGCCATACCACCTGCATGGGAAAAAGTATGGATCTGCATTAATGAAAACGGGCATATACAAGCTACAGGTTACGATATAAGGGAACGCAAACAATATCGCTACCATCCGTTATGGAATCTATTACGTAATGAAACTAAGTTTCATAAACTACTTGAATTTGCAAAAGTATTACCAATGCTCCGGTTGCAGGTAGAGAAAGATCTTTCGTTGAACGAATTGAATGACAGAAAGGTTATTGCTGCAGTGATAAGCCTGATGGAACGTACTTATATCAGAATTGGCAATACTGAATATGAAAAAATGAATGGTTCGCATGGCCTTACTACCATGCACGACAAACATGTAAAAATTGAGGGAGAAGAAATTTCATTTTCCTTTATAGGGAAAAAGAGTATTCATCATGATATTTCCCTAAAAAATAAAAAACTGGCAAAAGTAGTACAGCAATGCAGGGATATACCTGGTAAGGAATTATTTCAATATTACACTAACGGGCATGAAAGAAAAAGTATTGATTCAGGAATGGTGAACGCTTATATTAAAGAAGTAACTGGCGATGTTTTTACGGCAAAAGATTTTCGTACCTGGGCCGGCTGTTTACATTTATTGATGGCATTTAAGAATATGAACATTGCAGGGAATATTTCAGAATGCAAAAAAAATATTAACGAGGCGCTTGACTATGTAAGCACTCATCTTGGCAATACACGGACTGTATGCAAAAAATATTATGTTCACCCCGGCCTTATTAGGTTATATGAAGAAAATAAACTGGACAAGTATTTACAGGAACTGGATAATATTGAAATTGATGATAACACTACCCGGCTGGCACCGGAAGAACTGATACTTGTAAAATTATTGGGCCGTTTGTAAAACGATTTAATACCGGGTTTCTAATTTTAATTTAACTCATCTACTTAACAAAGTTATTACGTTTTAAATAGCAATAAAACTTGTTATAAAAAAAGGCCATCCCTATAAAGAATGGCCTAAACTACCAAAACCTAAAAATGAATAGATACTAAAACTAACTAAGCGACTACTTCATGTATGTCACGATAATTTTTAATTATATCGTGGGATCTTTTAAGATTAGTTTTTTGTTCCATAATCATTTGCCTGCTTTCAGCATCAATTTCCACATCAGATGATAAAGCAGTTTCGTATGCCTTTTGAGCAGCATCTTCACCATATTCGCAGGAAGCTAATAAAGCTTTCCTGTTACTACCGGTAAATAATGCTTTTACATCCATCCAGGCCCGGTAAATTTTTCCCGCCGAAGTCGTGTCGTCAGATGAATCGCCCCCAAGGTCCATAATTCTGTTACTTAGTTCCGAAATATATTCCCGGCTTTCGTTTGCCATACCTGAGAAAACAGTTTTAAGGTCCACGTCTTCGTCTTTAGCTTCTTTTACAGCTTTTTCATATCCCGTTATACGATCATTATTGATTTTAACAAGATCGTTTAATACTTCAATTAAATTTTCATTTGTAGTCATAATTATTCTTTTTAGTTAAGTTAGAAAATAAAAAAACCATGCCACCACCTGGATTTACAAACCTTCTGGTTAAGCATTTGTGATTGTTGGATTATTACTTGCTTTTCTTTACAACCTCTTTAGCAGTTTCCCACATTTTCAGATGTTGCTCCAGCGTTGGGATTTTACCGGCAGCCCATGCTTTTAATGTTGAATCATTTCCTTTTTCAGCCTGCTTTTTAAATGCATCAATATCTTCTTTATGATCTTCTACCATAAAATCTGTGTATGCTTTATCAAAATCAGCACCCTTCTTTTCAGTAAATTCCTTATATTTTTTTTGCTTATCCTCACTTAAGGTTGCAGGCAAGGATATATTTTTAGATGCTGCCAGGGCTTTTAATTCCTCGTTAACTTTACTATGATCATCAATCATCATTTGCGCATGTTTTTTCACTTCCGGCGAAGTAGCATTGGTTAATGCCAACTGCGCCATTTGTACTTCCATCATACCCCCATCTGCTGTTGCCACTGCAAATTTTGTATCATCTTCCATTGGATGATCATCAAACTTTTGTTCGTTTTGTTCTTTAGCTACTTCTTTACTGTCTGTCTCCGTTTTTGTTTCACCAGTATTGCAGGAACTTATAAATATTATCCCCGCAAGGCAAAAACTTTTTACTAGTAATTTTTTCATGATTATTAATTTTTAAGATTATTTAAATCCTTTCCAAAAAAAATGTGCCACCCAAAATATAATGAATGTACTTGATCAATTTCAGGTAAACTTTTACAGCAAAAAAGCCATTCGTGAGGTAATAGATAAAAGGGGTACCTGTATTAAAATAGCGTGCAGTGCAAACACTACAAAAAGAAAAGCATTAATGAAATCATAAAAAAAACAACTAATATTTTTATGTTTTTATGAGAAAAGCTTTCCCCAAAATGATGTAGATTTTTTTTCGCAAAAAAGTTTTAGATAATAAGCCCGATCTTTTTTGAATGGGCTATAGCTATGAGGTCATCAGTAAACATGCAGGTAATGATGCCTTTTTGCTCAATTGAACGGAGCAGTTGCAAAGTTGCCGGCGCATTTTCTTTTACAATGTTACGGATATAAACCGCATAGATTTTTTCAGGGTTACGTGTGGCAATTTTCTCATAAATAGCAGGGTCAGCCTGGGAATTATCACCAAACAATACAAATTTTTGCCGTGGAAAAGTACTCAATATCCTAAACACACGAATTAGTTTGCCCTCGTGTTTTGTTTTGCCAGATTTCAATAACTGGTTCCATCTTTTTATTTGGCTTAGCAGAAAAGTGCCTTCGGGTAAATTTTTATATCTGAAGAAATCAACCAAATCATTGTACAAATTCCATTCACTGCTCGACACATAAAAAAATGGATTTGGAACTTCATCCGTTGTGTGTGCTTTGGCCAATAATTGATAATGGTTAACAACATCGGCAAATGCTTTGCGGCTTTGTGGGTTTTTTGTAAAAAGGGCACGGAGGCGTCTCCAGATTGTAGCTGAATAAGAAACCATTACCGTATCATCAATATCAGAGATAAATGCATACTGGGTAATATGGGGCACAAATATTTTTCCTGTTCCTGTTAAACCTGTTTGCCCGGTTTCATTCACGGCATATACAGTTACTTCATGCCAGCCAGCCATTACTGTTTCATCAGATGCCCATTCAAATTTAAAAAAACCATCTGCTTCTGAAACTGACTCAATAATCTGTAGCCCCCATTGTAATTGCAATTTTACTTTTGCAAGGGGGTTTACAAGAAACAGTTTTAGCAAATGAAAAATATTGGATAGAATATTGTTAGTGTACTTGCGGCGTAAAACAGGCTGGTTTTTAAATACATGCCCATACAACACCAGGTCGTTTTTATGGCCATAACCATGATAAACCTTTATTGAAGCTTTACGAAAATTATATGTTTTACCCATGTGCATTTAATAATGAAAATATAGTACCATTAATTATAACAATTGAAAAATAGTATGATTGAAAACAACACCGAAAGATTGCTTTTTGTTATTAATTCGCTGTCGGGTAATAATACAACTAATTGGGAGACACTCATCAATAAGCATTTTGAGGGCAGTAACCACACAATAAATATTTTTAACCTTGATAAATTATGCTCCCCTGCCATTTTAAAAACCCGGATAAATGAATTTACACCTACCCGTGTATTGGCTGTTGGTGGAGATGGTACGGTTAAATTATGTGCCTCCTGTTTATTAAATACACCTATCCCCTTAGGTATAATACCAGCCGGCTCAGCAAATGGAATGGCAAAGGAATTGGGGATACCGGTTGATCTTAACAAAGCACTCATGCTTTCCGTAGAAGGAATAATTAAAAGCATACACCTGGTAAAGATCAACGATGAATTATGTATACACCTGGGTGATATTGGTTTCAATGCCTTTGTGATAAAAAAGTTTGAAACCGGTGCCGGTAGAGGAATGTGGGGTTATATAAAAGCCGCCTGGAAGGTACTTTGGCTACAACCCCACATGCAGGTTGAGTTACAGGTAAACGGGCAAATCATAAAAAGGAGGGCTGCCATGGTGGTAATTGCCAATGCCACCAAATATGGTAGCGGGGCACTTATTAACCCCGATGGAGATTTAGAAGATGAACTTTTTGAAGTGATCGTAGTGAGGAAAATTTCCTTCAAAGAGATTTATAAAATGATGGTGACCCATTTATCCTATGATCCGGCTAAAACAGAAGTATATCAAACCAGCTCCCTCGAAATATCATCCAGGAGAAAGGCGCATTTCCAGGTAGATGGGGAATACCTTGGAAGGGTTAACAAACTCGTAGCTGAAATTTTACCTGCTGCCATAAAAATAATTGTTCCGGGATAAGGTGTTTAAAAATAAAAAGATAATGCGCAATAAGTGCAATTAAAATCTACATATCCAATTATACCGTAATTCAATTATAAGAATGGCATTTTATTTGATTTACCAACAATGAGAAAATAATTTTCCTCCCTTCTGCAAAAAATTTAATAAATCCTCAAATTAATTGTTAATAAGAAAATCTAATTACTATGTTACTTAATGAAAGAAAAAACTGGATCACTGAAAAAGAAGCCGCAGCTATTATCCAACTTCCCGCTACTTTTTTTAGAAAACTGGTGTTGAACGGCCCCCTTAAAGGCGTCGTAAATTACCTGAAAACCAAAGGATACCGCTATAACAGAATGGATATTGAAAATTACATTTTTGAAAATTCATTCTTCGCAGGTTTGTAGATAGTTATAAAATTTTCACTTACCGAAAAGTTTACCTCTTTTGAATACCGGAAATTATATAAACTTTAAATGTGTATCCCCATACCCATAAATTTTCCTCTTTTCCAAAAATTTATTAATAGTATTCTTGGTTTTTAGAAAAACAGTAACAGCTGTAAATAAAGTTTTTGTCCGGGCATTGAAGGCATGGGCAGCATCCTTGCGTCGCCCTCTTGTACATTTTATCTTTGGGCAACTTTAATTACGTTTTGCAATTAAAATTGATTTTTTTTCTACCCACACTATTGAAGGCCCCTTCCCATCCCCGTACAATCTGGCACTACCTTTTAAGCCCGTTTTGAGAGCGGCATGTTACATGAATTTTCAAAAGGTAATGATTAATTTTTCTTCTTATCTTTTACACCTAAATTCATTGTAACATGATAATAAAATCCCGGTTTTTAGCAACCCTGTTTTTTTTAAGTTTCATTTCCTTTGCAAATTCGCAGGTTATCACCGCGGCACAAATTGATGCTTTGGTACAGCGTACTTTAACAACCTTTGATGTACCGGGTATAGCGGTAGCAGTTGTAAAAGATGGCAAGGTTATACATGCAAAAGGCTATGGAGTACGCTCCCTCAATACACTTGAAAAAGTTGATGAACATACCCTTTTTGGTATAGCCTCAAACAGTAAAGCCTTTACTGCTGCTGCATTGGGTATGCTT
>JANMVB010000057.1:0-3543 GCA_031392305.1 Ferruginibacter sp. | reverse complement strand
GTAAAAGTAACCTCACAATTAATATGGCAACATCCATCAAAAAAATCACCTCAATCACACCAATCAAAAAAATCACAGTTCAGACAGTATAAAATGCAGATTTCACACCACGCCATGCACTTCGCAAACCACGCAATGCAGATTTCGCACCACGCAATGCCCATCGCAAACCGCGAAATGGAGATTTCGTACTTCGCCATGCCCTTCGCAAACAGCGAAATGGAGAATTCGTACCTCGCCATGCCCTTCGCAAACCGCGAAATGGAGAATTCGTACTTCGCCATGCCCTTCGCAAACCGCGAAATGCAGAATTCGTACCACGCCATGCCCTTCGCAAACAGCGAAATGGAGAATTCCTACCTCGCCATGCCCTTCGCAAACAGTGAAATGGAGATTTCGTACCACGCCATGCCCTTCGCAAACAGCGAAAATGACCATCTCTAAAGACTAAATACCCATTTTAACCAGGCCAGCGTCACCTGTTTTGCAGGTAATTTTTCTGCTAATTAATGAAAAAAGCAGCAAGATTTTTTAATACCTGCTTTTCTAACTGTAAAGCCAACAACACCAGGTTTAAAAAGGGTAGCATAAAATCTATAGGTAAATAAGTTATTTTACGATAGATGTTGAATAGTAATACTACTACGCATGTAGTAAATTTCTTACGCAAAAAATCAGGTGTATTTGCGCTTTCATCCAAAATATATTAGCTTAATCTTTACTGTCTTGTATGATTGTACGAGCCCTTATCCAGGGAAATCTAAAAATCAAAATTTAATGAAAAAACCCAAAATTTCTACTAATTTAAAATTTCCTGATGCGGAATTTGAAATTATGGCACAAGCTATCCTTGCTTCAATGACGGCTAATCCGTATTTTCCGGCACCTACCCCTTCTACGATTATCTTAGCGGCCGGAACAACTGCTTACACTGATGCATTACTTGCTGCTCAAAGCAGGGATAAAAATAGTGTAGCCAATAAAATTCAGCGCAAAGCAGAGCTCCTGAATTTGTTGCAACAATTAGCAGCCTCTGTTACTGCCACCGCAAATGGCGACAGGGCCATATTGGTAAGCAGTGGGTTTCCACTGCAAAAAGAAACAGGGGATGCTACCCCGCTGCAAAAGCCTGAAAACCTGCAGGTTATTAACGGCATAAACCCCGGGGAACAAATCAGTTCTGTAGATGGCCAAAAAGTGGCTAAAAGTTACATTCATCAATACACCCCCGATCCGCTATTGCCGGATAGTGTGTGGGTACAAACTTTTACTACTGCCAGTAAGTACACCTTTAAAGACCTTGTGCCAGCGCAAAAGTATTGGTTTAAAGTAACTGCCATTGGTACAAAAGAGCAAATTGCTATAAGCGATACGCTCAGCAGAATAGTGCAATAATTTTAGTAGTGGTTAAAAAAAATAAGAGCTGCCCGGGGGGTGGCTCTTTTTTTATGTCAGAATAGATTTCACAAATACATTTTGTTTTTTATCAGCATTTTATCAATGGTCAACGTCGTTGTAATAAAGCATGGGAAAAAAGATATTTCTCAGAAAAAAAAAACAATAAATTTGCTTCATCGCCAAACCTACCTCATGAATAAAATAGATTGTTTTAAACCTTTATTTTTAAAAAAATGTCTTTTTTGTTTTTGTTTACTGTTTCTACTTATTGATATTTCATACTCCCAAAAACCTTCTACAAATCAGCGTAAACCTGCAAGCCCTGCCGGAACTTGTCCTGTAACTTTGCAATCTTTTTCACCGACGTCGGCAACCACTGGCGATACTGTTAAAATTTTAGCGCCTATGTTTACCTGCGCAATTTTGTCCGTTAGTTTTGCTGGAGTTCCTGCTCAATCATTTTGGGTAGATTATAGTGGTGGGGCATTTGATACAAAGATTTGTGCAGTAGTTGGTAATGGTGCCAGTGGGGATATTTTCGTTGAAGTACCTTTTTCAATGGGGAGTACAACACTCCATGGTTTTATATATATACCCGGAGTGGTTCAGGATTCAATATTATATTTATGCCCTCCTTCGGCAGATACTGTAATAAAATCAACTATTACAGGCAGTAGCTATCAATGGGAAGTAAGTGCAGATAGTATAAATTATTTACCCATTGGAAACAATACAAACTACGGTGGGGTTGCAACTGCAACACTGCAACTTACAGGCATTTCTTCATCTTTGGCTTATAGTTATTATAGGTGCAGTGTAGATAGTAGAAAAACAAAACCTGTTTTAATAAAGTTTCAAAACAACTTAACTGGAAGTGCATCTGGAACTGATTGGGAAACAACATCGGCCTGGTCATGCAATGTGTTACCAGATGAAAATACAGATGTAATTATAAACAGTGGGAATATTTTTTTAAATACTAACATAACAATAAGAAGCCTCACTTTAAAACCTGGTGCAAATTTTACCATTACGTCGGGATATCAATTAACAGTTCTACATTAATGAGGAATTAATATAAGTATTTGACTTTCCTCATTGGTCGGTGCCTTCACCGACCAATGCAGTGAAAGGAGCTTTTGTAATTAAAATTTATTGGCTGCATTTTTTATAAGAAGATTATTCATTTTGCTACAGGTGGGTGAAGACACTTACCTTGGATAAAATTTTTTAAACGTACTTAGAATGAAAATAAATTTTAACGATGATGGCGGCAGAACCCTCCCTCGCCGATGTTGGTGTTGATCAATAAAATAAAGTTCTTTGGAATTGCGAGGTTATTTTGTGCAGCCGTTAGTGCTGTTGCATTCGTTTAGCTGTAGTTGCTATGTCTTTAAAATAGACACCTATCCCGGAGGCCGTTGTTGGTCTTATTGACCAACAACCGAAGCGCACACCCATAAAGACTGTCATCAAAAAAATATTATCTTTCATCAATGGAAAAATACCCAATATACTTGCCTCAGTTTTACACTGCTACCATTTTGGAATGGAAGCCGTTGTTAAAACCAGATAAATACAAAGACATAATCATTCAATGCCTTCAGTATCTCACAACAAACAAAAAGATAACATTATATGGCTTTGTAATTATGGATAATCACATTCATTTAATATGGCAGGCATTACCAGGCAAAACGCCGGAGCAAATACAACATAGTTTTATGATATACCGCCCAGCAAATAAAATTCGATCTGGTAGAAAGCCATCCGCTGGTACTGGATAAATTCAGGGTAAATGCAAAAGACAGAACATACCAGTTTTGGAAAAGAAATTCCTTGGGTATTGAGTTGTATTCACATGATGTATTTATACAAAAGCTTGAGTATATTCACTGGAACCCGGTGAAGGCAGGTTTATGCAGTTTGCCAGAAGAATATTATTATTCTTCTGCCCGATTTTATCATACAGGCACAGATGATTTTGGTATGCTTACACATTGCTAAGAGTATATTAGTACAACGCTTCGGTTGTTGGTCAATAAGACCAACAACGGCGTTTTTGGAATACCCAAAGTTTTAGCGGCAAAGGAGTGGGATACCAACAACGGCGGAGAACTATTTGAATTTTTGTCGTATTCCTGT
>JANMVB010000021.1:0-1800 GCA_031392305.1 Ferruginibacter sp. | reverse complement strand
TCTTTACCTACATTATGCCAAAAAATACATTGGTAATCATCGGGCAAACCTCTCCGTTTTTACACTTCATAAAATTAAAAGTCAGGCCTTGGGTTTTATAACGGGAGTGGTTAATTCTTTTATTTTCCAATGATCGTTTTTATTGCTGTACACAGATTTGTTGAAGGCATATTTGAATTTAAAAAACTTGCCATAATCTGTTTTATATTCCCGGTATTTTATTGCCGGGTTTTCAGCAATGCATTCTTCTATTGCTGCGGTATAAACAGTGGGGCCTGTCATGGCATGTGTGTTGTGCGGATACCTGTTATTGCGTAAATTTTCCGTCGTCTTTTCTATCGTTCTGGCAAGAAAGGGATGGCCTGCATTATATATCAAAGCCCATTGTGCGTAAAACTGCGGATGCCCTTCTCTTGCAATGATTGCTTCATCATCCGGTTGTATGAGCTTGTCTAAATTTTTTGTTATCAGGCTGTCAATGTCGAGATAGACCCCGCCCTTTTTATACAAAATGCAATACCTGAAAAAGTCTGCTTTTGCTGCACCAATATTTATGCGCTGGTATAATTGTAACATTTCTTCGCCATAAGCTTCGCCTAAGAATTTTTCTATCGCTTCATCATCATAAAATTCGTATTGATAAGTAGGGTTTTTTTTTCTGAAAATCGCTATCTGTAGTTTAGTAATCCAGGGTAATTTATTTGTTTTATGCGTTTGGTAAATTACTTTGGGAATGGCCATAAAGTTTTATTGAAATTACACGAATTATTAAAGCACGAATTACACGAATTAATTGAATACAATTACACGAATTTTATAAACATAGTTCCTGAATGATACAAGTACTTGGCAGATGTTGCGTTGGTTATATTGTGGGCAAGTTCCACATAGTTATGCGGTACAAGTGAGTGACACAACGATTTACCACATTGCTTCTCAGCCCGGACAAATATGCTTTTTTATTTTTTTTTCTTTGCTACTGATTAAAAAACAAACCCCGGTTTTAGCCGGGGTAATTTTGTTGCTCGTATTTGAATAAGCTGATTATTTTTTTAATGCTTCTGCCATTGTTTTACCAATGTCTGCCGGGCTTTCTGCTACCATTATTCCGCACTCGGCCATTATCTTCATTTTTGCTGCTGCTGTATCATCTTCGCCACCTACAATTGCACCGGCGTGGCCCATGCGCCTGCCGGGAGGTGCGGTTTGCCCTGCAATAAAACCAACCACAGGTTTTTTATTACCAGTCGATTTTATATAATGAGCCGCTTCTGCTTCCATGCCGCCGCCAATTTCGCCAATCATTACAATGGCATCTGTTTCGGGATCGTTCATAAATAATTCAACCGCTTCTTTGGTGGTGGTGCCAATGATGGGGTCGCCGCCAATGCCAATGGCTGTTGAAATACCGAGGCCCGCTTTTGCTACCTGGTCGGCAGCTTCGTAAGTAAGCGTGCCGCTTTTTGATACAATACCTACCCTGCCTTTTACAAAAATAAAGCCCGGCATAATGCCCACTTTACATTCATCGGCGGTGATAACTCCGGGGCAGTTTGGCCCTATCAGGCGGGTAACTTTACCCTGTAAATAATTTTTTACTTTTACCATATCCTGTACAGGTATGCCTTCTGTAATGCATACTACCAGTGCAATGCCTGCATCTGCGGCTTCCATAATTGCATCTGCAGCAAAGGCGGGGGGCACAAATATGATACTCACGTCTGCACCGGTTGTTTTCACCGCATCTGCTACTGTATTAAATACGGGCTTTTCCAAATGGGTACTACCACCCTTACCAGG
>JANMVB010000019.1:0-13784 GCA_031392305.1 Ferruginibacter sp. | reverse complement strand
AGCAGTTGGTTCAAATCTTTTGGTGATGCGGAAGGCGGCTTCTCTGAAGAGACAAAAGAATTCCAGGCTTCGCTAGGTGCAGAGTTCTGGTATCAAAATCAATTCGCCTTAAGAGCAGGTTATTTTTACGAACATCCCACTAAAGGGAATAGAAAATATTTCACATTGGGTGCAGGTTTGAAATATAACACCTTCGGTTTAAATTTCTCTTACCTTTTACCATCGGGCAATGGGGTTAACCGAAATCCATTATCGAATACTTTACGCTTTAGCCTGGTATTTGATTTTGCAGGCGACGGGGAAAGTAAGTAATAGCTAAAATAATATTGAAAAAGCGTTCCGCAAAATACGGGACGCTTTTTTATTTTTATACCACCGTACATTTGCCATAATTAAAATTAAAAATTATAAAGATGAGTTTAAGAATTGGCTTTGGCATTGATTTTCATCAATTGGTTACGGACAGGGAATTTTGGTTGGGAGGCGTTAAAATTACACATGATAAAGGCGCACTTGGGCACAGTGATGCAGATGTATTATTGCATGCAATATGTGATGCTATGCTTGGTGCAGCCTGCCTGGGAGATATAGGTGTGCATTTTCCGGATACGGATGATTCTTTAAAAAATATTGATAGTAAAATATTGCTGCAACAAAGTTTTGAATTGATAAAAAAAGCGGGGTATCGCATTGTAAATATTGACAGCACCCTTTGCCTGCAGGCCCCAAAAATAAAAGATTATGTACCACAGATGCAGCAGGTGATTGCTAAAATCCTATCGCTTGAAAATACAGATGTATCTATTAAAGCCACTACTACAGAAAAGATGGGCTTTGTAGGAAGAGAAGAGGGGCTGGTAGCTTATGCATCAATTTTATTGGAGAAGAATCTTCAATGAGTGATGAGTAATGAATAATGAGGAACAGAGGATGCGGTTATTGAAATCTCAACAGATAGTAAAAGTTCTTTGTCATAATGATAGTAACCTCTCATCAAGAAATTATTCATTACTCCTCATTCACTCATCATTCATTACTATCATTTATCACTCACCACTCATCATTGATTATTCATCATTACCTTTGCTGCCATGCAAAAAATACTTGTAAACATTGTTAACAAATCACCCAATGAATTACCTGCTTATGCAACTGAAGGTTCTGCAGGAATGGATATAAGGGCTAACCTTGATGATATTATTACCCTTGCATCATTGGAACGTATGTTGATACCTACAGGTTTGTTTATCGAATTGCCTGTAGGTTATGAAGCGCAGGTGAGGCCCAGGAGCGGACTTTCATTGAAGCAAGGGATCACTTGTCTTAATTCACCGGGTACAGTTGACAGTGATTACAGGGGTGAATTAAAAGTTATACTGGTCAACCTTAGTAAAGAGTCTCAGCAAATCCATCCTGGAGATCGCATAGCCCAAATGGTTATCAGCAAAGTGGAACATGCAGAACTTATATTGGTACAGCAATTGAATGAAACAATACGCGGCGAAGGTGGCTTTGGGCATACCGGCAAAAATTAATAATTTAATACACACAATGACTTCACGAAAATATTTTACCTCGATTAGTACAGCTATTTTTTTTGCTGTAATAATTGCGCTGTCGTTTGGTAGTTGCAAAACTGCAAAAAAAATACAGGCTTCTATCGACAAAAAAGATTCCACTTCATTACATATAACCAATACTTCCGCAGATGATTCGTTGTTGGTGATAAAAAATGAAATGGCAACGCTGAATAAAAAGAAAATAGATTTTAAAACCTTTTCGGCAAAAATAAAAATTGAGTATGAAGATAGCAAAGGCAAGCAACCTAACATTACTGCTTACGTGCGGATTTTAAAGGATAGCCTTATCTGGATTTCAGGATATGCCACCGTATTCAATATTGAAGCTTTTAGGGTATTGATAAATAAAGACAGCGTTTTTGTACTGGATAAAATTAATAAAGAAGTAAAGTTGCGCTCAATGGATTACCTGCAGGAAGTAACCCAAATACCATTCGATTTGAAAACCCTGCAGGATTTATTTATCGGCAATCCAATATTTTTAACTGATAGTGTTATGTCTTATAAAGAAACAGAATCGAAAATATTAATTGCTACCCTCGGTAATTATTTTAAACACCTGCTTACACTAAACAAAGCTGACCGGCTATTGGTGCATAGTAAACTGGATGATGTAAACCTTAGCCGTAACCGCACTGCCGATATTACCTACGGTGACTATGAAAACAATAGTGGTGTTCCATTTTCAACTTCACGTGAAATCACTGTATCTGAAAAAAATAAAATTGATATAAGTCTCAATTTTAAGCAGTATGAGTTTAACAAAGAATTACCTATCAGTTTTAATATCCCTTCCAATTATAAACAGAGGTAAACGTTATTTTTGGAGAGAGGTTTTTGAGGTTAATTAGTTACGGGTTACGGGTTGATTAGTTACTGGTTAATAAAAGTTAAGTGTTGATTAGTTACGGGTTGATAAAAGTTTCGGGTTAATAAGTTTCGGTGGAAAAAGATCCAAATTGGTATGACGTACAAGTGAGTGACACAACGATGTTGCCCAATGCTTCACAGCCAGGACAGTAAATATTTTAATGTAAACACATGTTGCTAAAATAGTTTTAAGGAGTATAATATGAGAACAAAAGAATAAAATACTAGAACAATAAAACACTCATATCCGTAACTCATCACCCCGTAACACTTATTAACCCGTAACAGACGAACAACCTCTTTGCTTTAACCGATCAAAATTTGATTATATAATTATGGTTAAAATATTTTTTTTATTTCTGACAGTTTTTATTTGCAGTGCCTCCATTGCACAACCGCCTGGACAGCAGGAACTAGAAAAGCAGCGCCAGCAATTGAAGAGAGAGATTGAGCAAACGCAACAGTTATTAAATAGTAACAAAAAAACCACTAAAGAAAGCCTTGGCCAGCTTGCTTTGATAAACCGTAAATTAAACCTCCAGGGAAATGTTATTGATAATATCAGTAAGGATATTAATTTACTGGACAACACTATTTCTAAATCGCAAAAGGATGTAAATAAATTGCAGCTATTGCTGGATACCCTAAAACAAGAGTATGCTAAAAGTATGGTGTACGCCTACAAAAATAGGAGCAACTCCGATTTTTTAAACTTTATATTTTCTGCCTCCAGTTTTAATGATGCCATCAAACGTATCACTTATTTAAAAAGCTACCGCAATTACAGGGAAATGCAGGGTGAAAATATTTTGCGTACACAGGAGCTTTTAAAAGGACGGATTAATGAACTGAGCGGAAATAAAAAAAAGAAAAGTGTGGTATTGCAAACGCAGAGTAAAGAATTAACAATACTCGAAAGCCAGCAACAGGAAAAAAATCAGTTGGTATCAAAATTAAAAGCGCAAGGGAAGGAATTAGATAATCAAATTGCTGCTAAGAAAAAACAAATGCGCAAAGTAAGTAATGCAATTGCTGCCGCCATTAAAAGGGCGCAGGATGAGGCAAGAAAAGAGGCCATGGCATTTGCTAAAGCAAATAAAGCAAAACTGGATGCTGATGCAAAAAGAAATGCCGCTGAAAATAAAAATACTGCCTCATCAAATACTACATCTAAACCAACTACTTCTAAACCCGTAAGAACAAATACAACTCCGGTGAGTGTGTTGCTTGCTAGTGATGCAGATGTAAAATTAAATGCTGGTTTTGAAAGTAACAGGGGATCGCTACCCTGGCCGGTAGATAAAGGATATGTGATGATGCGTTTTGGAACGCAGCGATTGGAAGACGTTAATATAAATATTGATAATCCAGGAATTACAATTGGCAGCGAAATTGGTACATCTGTAAAAGCATTATTTGATGGGGAGGTTTCCTCCGTAACCAATATTGATAATATGCAGGTAGTAATATTAAAACATGGCCGCTACTTTACAACCTATAGTAATCTCTCAGGTGTAAATTTAGCAAGGGGGCAAAATGTACGCATTGGCCAGGTGATGGGCAAGGTTGCAGCGAATGATGAAGGCGTTGGTTCTATTGACGTAATCATCAGCAATGAAAAGGGAAATCTTAATCCGGAATCGTGGCTGAGAAGACGCTAACTACACAATAAGTTTTGCATATAATTTTTCGTACTGGGGAACAATATTATCAATGTCGAATTTTTTAGCCTGTTCCAAAGCATTTGCTTTAAAACCATTATAAGTATCCTTGTCTGCTAAAATCTTTATAGCATTGTTGGCCATATCTTCCACATCACCTACATTGCTCATATAGCCACAATATCCATTCACAATAATTTCGGGCAGTCCACCTGCATTGGTAGATATTACCGGTACTTCTGCAGCAAGTGCTTCCAGGGCAGCTAATCCAAAACTTTCATAATCGCTGGTAAGTAAAAACAAATCTGCAATAGGCAGTATGTCTTCCATTTGTTCCTGCTTGCCTAAAAATTTTATTGAGTCAAAAGCATTGCTGTTTCTCGCCATGGCTTCTATCGGGCTACGCTCCGGGCCGTCACCTAATAATAATAATTTGCTGGGTAATTTTTCATTAATCAGTAAAAATGCTTTCAACACATCGTCCACTCTTTTAACCTTGCGAAAGTTACTGGCATGCACAATTATTTTTTCACCATTGGGCGCAATTAATTTTTTAAAAGCATCAATTGGTTTTTTGTTAAACCGTTTTACATCTACAAAATTGTGAATTACTTCTATGTCTTTTTCAATGTCGAAATTCTTATAGGTTTCTTCTTTCAGGTTTTGAGAAACGGCAGTAAGGATATCGCTTTCCATCATTGAAAAAGTTACCACAGGGCGGTAAGTTTTATCCCTGCCTACAAGTGTAATATCGGTTCCATGCAAGGTGGTAATAACAGGAATATGGATGCCTTGTTTAAGCAATATTTGTTTGGCCATATATGCCGCCGCAGCATGCGGTATGGCATAATGCACATGCAATAATTGAATGTTGCTGTTGATAATCACATCTACCATTGTACTGGCAAGTGCAGTTTCATAAGGCGGGTAATCAAACAGGGGATAGGTAGGCACCCTCACTTCGTGATAAAATATATTTGCATGAAAACCACTTAACCTTACCGGTTGCTGATAGGTGATAAAATGAATATTATGCCCTTTATCCGCCAACGCTTTGCCCAATTCAGTAGCCAAAACCCCACTACCTCCAAATGTTGGGTAGCAAACAATCGCAATATTCATACGTACTATTTAATTTTAAGATAACTATTATAAAAAACCGGTGCAATTTACCGATTAATTAATCATAGCTTGGCTTGTATTCAAAATTTTACTATTCCTTCTCTTTTGGTTTATTTATTTTTTTCGTTGCTGAATTTTCGCAGGTAATAATTATTTAACCAGCAGTATAACTTTGTTCAACATCGTTGTGTCACTCCCTTGTACGTAATACCAATGGGGAACTTTAATTATGTTATAAATTAACCAACATTTGTACTATATACCATTGGGAAACTTTGATTATGTATTAGATTAATCAATCTCCTGAATTTTAAATATAACAAAGCAAATGCCCTATAATTTTAAAAGCGCCTTTTCGGCCCCCCGAAGGGGGCAGGGGGGCCTTAAAAAAAAATCATCTGCCTTACATTCCTTTACATAAATTGCGATTCAGATAAATTTCATTTTCAGTTATTCTAAAATAATAAGTATGTATATAAAAGCCCTGCAATTAATTACTGCATTATTTATTTCATTTTCCGCTGCAGCACAGGTAGAAGATTCGTTGGCAATAAGAAAAATTGCGAATGAAATATTAATAAATGGGAAGGCGTATGATAACCTTCGGTATCTCTGTAAAAAAATTGGGCCCAGGCTTAGCGGATCACCCCAGGCACAAAAAGCTGTTGAGGCTACTGCTAAGATGTTGAAAGATGCAGGCGCAGATACGGTTTACCTGCAGCCATGCATGGTGCCACATTGGGTAAGGGGCGAAAAAGAAACCGGTTACATTCAGTTCGCCAACGGGGTAAAACGTAACTTAAATCTTTGCGCTTTAGGAAACTCTGAAGGCACAGGTAAAAAGGGTATTTCAGCATCAGTGATTGAAGTAAGGAGTTTTGCCGAGCTTGAGCAGTTAGGCGAAGCAGTTATAAAGGGTAAAATTGTATTTTTTAATTTTGCTATGAACCCTACTTATATTAAAACTTTTAAAGCTTATGGCGAAAGCGGCCTTGCCCGCAGGGCAGGCCCATCCAAAGCAGCCAGCTTTGGTGCAATTGGTGTAATGGTACGGTCCCTTGCCAGTAACCCGGATGACTATCCGCATACAGGCGCAACCAAGTACAACGATTCATTTCCAAAAATACCGGCTGTGGCAATCAGTACCAATGATGCTGAATGGCTGAGTCGTGAGTTAAAAAAGAAAATGACACTTACAGCATATTTCAGGAACACCAGCAAGATGTTACCAGATGCTCCATCTTTTAATGTAGTAGGCGAAATAAGGGGAAACGAATTTCCCGGTGAGATAATTACAGTGGGTGGCCACCTCGATAGTTGGGATTTGGCAGAAGGTGCCCAGGATGACGGCGCCGGCTGTGTGCAAAGTATTGAAATATTACGAGCAATGAAGGTAGCGGGTATGAAGCCAAAGCGCACAATAAGGGCCGTTATGTTTATGAACGAAGAGAATGGGGGCAAGGGTGCAGTTAAATACCTGGAGCTGGCAAAATTGAAAAATGAAAAACATTTATTTGCTTTAGAAAGTGACGCAGGCGGATTTACCCCCCGGGCATTTAGCCTTGATATGAGCAAAGAAAAAATTGATAAGATTACAGTATGGAAAAACTTTTTTTATGAATACGGAGTGTATGAATTTGCACCCGGTGGCGGTGGTGCAGACATAGGTCCACTTAAGGAAATAGGTACAGCCCTGGCTGGCCTTGGGCCCGATAGCCAGCGATATTTTGATGTGCACCATGCCGCAACGGATGTATTTGAAATTGTTAGCAGGCGTGAGTTGCTGCTTGGATCAGTAAACATGGCTGCCCTCATTTATTTGATAGATAAATACGGATTATAAATTATCTTGCTTAAAATTTTTTGTATGGAGGAAATTAAACCTGTTAGTGTTCAGCCGAAAAAGAAAAGTGGGTTTAGAAAGTTTATATCGTGGCTGGTAATTATACTTTTATTTATTGGGTCGGTTCTTATTTGGTGGAATTATTTTTATGTTTTTGGCGAAGGTGTAAAATCAGGGGAGCTGAACTATGTTGTTAAAAAAGGCAATATTTTTAAAACCTATGAAGGTAAATTAATTCAGTCTGGTCTGCGCTCTAAAGCTGTTGGCACAGTACAATCTTATGAGTTTGAATTTTCCGTTACAGATGATAGTATTGCAAATTTGTTAATGAACAACAGCGGCAATTATTTCGACCTGCATTACAAGGAATACAAAGGAACAATACCATGGAGGGGTTATAGCGTATTTATCGTAGATAAAATTGTAGGTACCAAACCTGTAGGGCGTTAATATTTAAATTGCATACAATAAAAATATAACCGGCTTTTTGTGAAAGTCGGTTTTTTCTTTTTTCCAATCGTTCACAGTTTTGGTTTTAATATATTCATTGGCACCCGTTATCTCTGCCGCAATACAGAGTTTGGTTGATGGCTTGCAGGTTTTCAACAAGGTTTCAATCATTTGATTATTACGATAAGGTGTTTCAATAAATATCTGGGTGCTGCGTTTTTTTTGCGAAGTGATTTCCATTTGGTTAATGGCCTTAACCCGGTCATTTAAATCAATGGGCAGGTATCCAACAAATTCAAACTGCTGCCCGTTCATCCCCCCTGCCATTAATGCAAGTAATATGCTACTGGGCCCTACAAGCGGTTTCACAGTTGCATTCATTTCGTGTGCTGTTTCCACCAGCAACTGCCCGGGGTCAGCAATGCCCGGGCAACCTGCCTCACTGATGATGGCAATATTTTTGCCTTCCTTTATTTTCTGACGGAAACTGTTTTTCTGTTCTTCTTCTGCTTTATGAATAGTGAACCATTCATAATTATCTATCACTATTTCTTTATAAATACTTTTTAAAAACCTCCTGGCGGTACGTTCATTTTCTGCAAAAATTACCTGGCAGTCTTTTACTGCATCAACAATATAATTGGGAATGGTATGTAGTGCCAGTTCATCCAGAACAGTTGGTATCAAATAAACTTTACTCATTGTTGCTGGTGGTGATTTGATTGTTTGTTGATGGTTGATGGTTGTAGTTCTTTGATAAAGCACTTTCTATGAACTATCAACTATCACTTACAATTCTCTGGTTTTGTAAATACTGATTGTAGCTGCAATTACAGCATAACTGGGCGCCAATATCCAACCTACTATCAATACTGTATGCATCAGGTAAAACACGATACCGTTTCCTATTGCGAGCCCTTTATGTTTGCCTATAAATAAAATGCTTTGTGAGGCAGATAGTTTATTTCTTTCGCAGCTATAATCCAGCATAGAAAACCCAAGATAGTAGCACTCTATCAGCAATGCAAATAATGGGGTGAACCAACCAAAGAACGGGATGAAAGAAACTATTAAAATGGAAATGGTATAAACAGTTTGCCAAACAGCATTTCTTAAAGCCAACTTAATACCCCTGGCCATATCTTTTAATAATTGGGCAAAGCTGAAAGGAAAATCTTTTTCTTCCATGATGGCTTCTGTTTTTTCGCTCAGGTAAGCAAAAAGCGGGGAGCCAATGATGAGGAAAAGAAATTTAAAAAGAGAGAAATAAAATAAAAGCAACAGGAGTTGCAGTATTACTTGTCCGAATATAAAGAGGAATTTAAGCCAGCTCCCTTCCATGGTGTACATCCATTTTTTTAGGCCGGTAATAGATAACAGGGAATCAATGGCATTACCACTGCTGATCCAGAATAAATAAATACACCCACAAAATAATAAGGCATAAATAATCCCCGGTATAAATATCCATTTCCACAACCGGTGCTTTACTATAAACTGGTGCGCCTGGTAGTAAGATTGAATAGCTATGATGATGTCTTTTAGCATGTAGGTTTATTCATAGTTAATTGGTGATGGTTGATTGTTGATTGTTGATAGTTGATAGTTGATGGTTTATAGTTAATGGTGATGATTACTGGCAGTTTAATTTTAAAAACTGAAAATCACAAACAGGAAACCACAAACAGGAAACAAAAAACGGTAAACAAAAAACAGTAAACCGAAAACCGAAAACTGCAACAAGATAACTATAAACAATAATTAATTTCGTACTTAAAAATACAGATAAGTTGAATAAATTACCGATAGAATTTTACAACCGCAAAAATGTGGTTACGATTGCAAAAGAATTATTGGGGAAAATACTTGTTACCAATTTTGATGGGATGTTTACCAGTTGCAGGATTGTAGAAACAGAGGCGTACGCTGGCCTTACTGATAAGGCGGCGCATTCTTATGCCGGCAAACGCACCCCTCGTAACGAGCACATGTATTCGAATGCGGCAACGGTTTATATTTATGTTTGTTATGGAATGCATCAAATGTTTAATGTAGTAACCAATGAAAAGGAAATTCCTGATGCGGTTTTAATTAGAGCTGCAGAACCATTGGAAGGTATTGAAACAATGCTGTTAAGAACAGGAAAGAAAATTCTTGATAATACACTTACAAAAGGGCCTGGTAATGTAGGCAAGGCTTTGGGAATGCATAAACAATATTCAGGTTTGAATTTGACGGATGATAGCATATTTTTTGTTGCAGATAATTTAAAAATTGGTGGTGACCAAATTGCTACCAGCCCAAGGATTGGAGTAAATTATGCAGGTGAGGATGCGCTCTTGCCATATCGGTTTTATATAAAAGGAAATAAGTATGTTAGTGGAAGGCCAAATAAATAATCAACAATTTTTGCCTGTTTTTATACTATCAGTACTTCTGATTTATCGCAAACTAAAATTCATAGTTTTTATATTTTTTGTCCAGGCAATTGAGCCTTGAATGAGCATCGTTGCATCGCCCTCTTGTACTTTTGAATATATGGCAACGCTTTCAATTTGCGAATAACTCATTAATTTGTAAGGAAAGGATAAGGAATTCTGAATATACATTTAAGCAAAATATACTGTGGGAAAAGTTCCACATTGGTATACGGTACAAGGGAGTGACACAACGATGTTGACCAATGTGCTGTGGCTTGTGCAATAACATTTATTTTAAAATGCATTTCCAAAAAAAAATCTCTGCTTACCGATTTTAGTATTGCACATTTACCAAAAAGAGACCCTGGGGAGGAACAGAAAAATAAGCATTGGCCGAATTTTTACTTTCAATTATTGTGCAAAAATCTTCGGGGGTAATTTTGCCGGTACCAACTTTTAACATAGTGCCTACAAGCCCCCGCACCATTCCACGTAAAAAACGATTGGCCTTAACATTGTAAACAAGTAGCGTTTCTTCCTGCACCCATTTGCTAAGCATTATATTACAATTGAAGGTTGAAACCTGGGTATTTCGTTTTGAGAAAGAAGTGAAATCCTGGTAGGATAATAAAATATTGGCTGCCTGGTTTAAAAGATTTATGTCAAGTTTATAGGGGAAAAAATAAGCCCTGTCTGTATAAAAAGGGTCTTTTTCTTTATAGATAAAATATTTGTATTCACGGCTCAGTGCATCAAACCTGCAATGGGCATTTTCAGCAACAGGGAAAATTCTTTTTACAACAATACCGGGTGGTAATATTGCATTGAGATTGTACTTGTAACGTTTTAATTGTTCTGTATCCTGCATGGTAACCGCTTCTGCATCGAAGTGAAAATAATTGCTTAGCGCATGTACGCCAGCGTCAGTTCGGGAAGCGCCGGTTAAAAAATAATTTTCTTTAAATAAAATGCGTAATGCTTTTTCTATTTCACCCTGGATTGAATTTGCATTCTGCTGAATTTGTAAGCCAGCATACCCGGTGCCTTTATAAAATAATTCTATAAAATATCTTGGCATATTGGCGTTACTCTAAATGAAAATAATTTCAAATTTCAATTGCGGATCATCACCTGGAAACGGTTGATGTAATAAGTTTCGGAGAGCTGGCTTTGAAGTGAACTAAAATTATGAGAGTCTGACACAAATGGATATGCCATATCAAAAAATGCATATTTTCCGGCATCTTTTAAAAATAACACACTCAGGTTTTTAATTTGTTCTACTGTAAAACATTTTGTTTTAAATATTTTTTTTGCAACTGCTATCATTTCATCATCACTTTCCTGTCCAACCATTTTCTTCCTAAGTTTCATAAAATCATCTTCTGTTGCAAAATTTTTACAATCAGAATTTATCATGGGAGATTTTTGAATGATAACTGCTGGTTTCTTTTCGCTTTGAATTACCGGTGTTGATGCGGTATCTTTTTTAATTTCTGTAATTTCAATTTCTTTAGCGGCGACAGGTTTTTTAATTGCCTGGGTTGAGGTATCGGGCAAATTGTTTTCAATAAATTTTCTTTCTTCCTTTTTTTCTTCTTTTTTTACCGGTACCACTTTAACATCAGGTGTAGGGATATCTACATTTACATTACTACTTTCCTTCACTGACTTTTCTGCTACTATTATTTCTGATGTGTTAATCGGTTCTGCTACAGGCACATTTTTCTGCTGTTGTGCTGCGGTTGTTTTTATAAGAGGGATAAAGATGGTTACAGTATCCGTTATGCCATTACTCGTAGCAGTGTAAACCATTTCGGTACCCTCGGGATTTTTATTTAACAGGGTTCTTTTAATTATGGAGGATACTTGAGCGTTGCCCGATGAAATGGTATCTGTATTTGTAGTTAAAGCAGCTTCAGTACTTACTTGTGGTTCCTCTTTTTTAATTTCTTTTAACGGGGGAGGTTTTGGGGTTTCCTTAACAGGTTCAACTTGTTTAATGGAAGGGTCATTCACTACATCTGACAATAGATTTGAAAATTCATCAGATTTTGTTTCGACTTTTACAATTATCTTTTTTTCTTTACCAGTAGCCATTGCAACATCCAACGTCTGTAAATTAAATAAGCCCCAACCTTTTTCGCCAAAATTTTTTAGCAGGTATCCCACATCTTTATTTTCAATTGTACAGCGAATAAATTGTTCAGGCCATTCACTTTTGGGAAATCCAATTGCCATATCATAAACACCTTCTTTCAATTTTGATAATAATACATACCCCGTTCCGGTAGAACTGTACACCTTATTATCCAGTTTTATATAAAAAGGTTGCTTATTCTCTGTTTGTATATAAATGAAATAATTTTGCTGGCTTTTTGCTGCCGAAAAAAATAATAAAAGAAATAAGAATAACCCGGTTTGTAAATACTTCATGCCTTCAATGCTTTGATTACAAAACTACTTATTATAGAAATGAATTTACCATTTATCATAAAATTCGTTTTGCATTAACACCAGTAGCGGTATTTTTACAGCCTAAAAAAAATATATGCGGAAAATTTTATTGCTTGTTAGCATCAGTTTCAGCCTTAGTATGGCGATTGCCCAACCAGACAACACACCTAAAGACACAGCCTGGAAAAAAATATACAGGGGCAGTTACAAAAGAGTGAACGACCTGGTGCATACAAAATTGGAGGTTAAATTTGATTACAGTAAATCATGGATGAATGGTAAAGCCTGGATAACCCTGAAACCTCATTTTTATGCTACAGATACTTTAACGCTTGATGCCAAGGGCATGGATATTAAAGAAATAGCCATTGTAAAAGGAACATCAAACACAAAATTAAAATACACGTATGATGGTATGCAATTATTTATTACACTCGACAGGAGTTATAAAGGTGGCGAAAATTATACAGTTTATATAAACTACACGGCTAAACCAAATGAACTTGAAGCCAAAGGTAGTATTGCAATAACCGGGGCAAAGGGTTTGTATTTCATTAATCCGTTAGGAGAGGAAAAAGATAAACCGACCCAGATATGGACACAGGGTGAAACAGAAGCAAACAGTGTATGGATGCCTACCATAGATAAGCCCAACCAAAAATCAACCGAGGAAATTTACATGACAGTACCAGCTAAATATGTAACGCTTAGCAATGGCTTATTACTTGGTAAAAAAGTAAATGCAGATGGTACAAGAACTGATTATTGGAAAATGGATTTGCCGCATGCACCTTATTTATTTTTTATGGGAGTGGGGGATTTTGCTATCATTAAAGACAGTTATAAAGGAAAGGAAGTAAGTTATTATGTGGAGAAAGATCAGGCACAATTTGCGAAAGGCGTATTTGGAAGCACCCCGGAAATGATCAAATTTTTCTCAACAAAACTTGGCGTTGACTATCCATGGGCAAAATATGCTCAAATGGTAGGGCGTGATTATGTAAGCGGTGCAATGGAAAACACTACTGCAACCCTGCACCAGGCTAGTGCATACCAAAATGCCCGACAACTTACAGAAGGCAACAGGTGGGAAGAAACCATTGCTCATGAACTGTTTCATCAATGGTTTGGCGACCTGGTAACCGCCGAAAGCTGGAGCAACTTAACAGTAAATGAAAGCTTTGCCAATTACAGCGAATACCTGTGGGATGAATACAAATACGGAAAAGACTTTGCGGATGATCATAATTTTAATGACATGCAGGGGTATTTGCTGAGTGGAAGTGAAAAGAAAGACCTGGTAAGGGTTCATTATTCTGATAAAGAAGAAGTATTTGATGCAGTGAGCTATAATAAGGGAGGAAGGATTCTGCATATGCTG
>JANMVB010000692.1:0-2509 GCA_031392305.1 Ferruginibacter sp. | reverse complement strand
ACACCAACACTGTAGGCTTTGATGGATCAATTATTTTTTCAGCATACACAATGGGGTGCCCTTCTGTTTGATAGATAATTGCACTGTCAACACCGGCCTCTGCAAGGCGTTGCTTCATGGCTTCTGCACAGGCTACCATATCTGGTTTATTTTCACTTTTAGCGCTTACGCTTGGTATGCGTAAAAGGTCGAGTAATTCATTTAAAAAACGGTCTTTGTTTTTATCCTGGTAGTCTTTCCAAACTTGCATGTTAATTTATTTTTTATTGAAAGTAATATCGAATTGAGGTATCGAAAGTAATTCATTTTTTGAGTGCAATTAATTACTGTTTTAAAACACAATTAATATAAAAAACTTGAAAGATTTTGATTAATGTTGTTATGGGCTCACTATATTTGTTGCAGATTGTTAGCCAATTTATCAGCCTTTGTTTTAGTGTTATCTAATTGATATACCGAAGCAAAGGCTGAGCCCATTTATAGATGCCTGCTATGATTTTTTTACGAGTTTTTTATAAAGAAAAATTGCTCCAAAAATTATTATATACAATAGGGCCGCTATTACCAACAACCATTTAAGCAGGGAGCAGGTAAAAGTAAAAATGCTGATGGCATTATGTATGTTTCCATAAAGTGTAAGCAACATGCCGGTGTTTTCCAACATATCAAGTACACCTGCAATCAATGCACCTTTAGCAAGCCACTTACCTGCTGCATACCACCATGCTTTTACCGTATGTGAAAGCACATTACACAATTGGAATAAAAAAAGGGAATAGAAGAAAAGGAAAATAAAATCGAGCCAGGTATTATTTTTTGCCGCTGTTATACGATCAATCCCTTCTGCGGGAGCCCATGCTGTTATTACCTGTTGGCTTAGGGCAGTATTATATGCAAATTCAAGATTAAGGATGCCACAAGGTGTTTGTGGGGGATCATTTAAAGATTCGCCTGTTTTAGCCATTACACCCATCATCACAAACGTGCCTGATAATAAAAATAACAAAAGGTATTTTTTCATTCCGCCTGTTTATTTCATTACACACTTTCAAATCTTTCGGCTACATAATTCCAGTTTACAATCTTCCAAAAATTTTCTACATAATCAGCACGGCGGTTTTGATACTTCAGGTAATAGGCATGTTCCCACACATCCAACCCAAGTAATGGAAAACCTTTTACGTCGGCAATATCCATTAAAGGGTTATCCTGGTTAGGCGTAGAGCTTATTACAAGCTTTTTATCTCCTGTCAACACAAGCCATGCCCATCCACTTCCAAATCTTGTTTTAGCAGCTTCTGAAAACTGTTTTTTCATTTCATCCACCGAAGTAAAACTTTGCTGAATTGCTGTTAACAATTTTCCTTTAGGCTCTGCATTTGCCGCAGGTGCCAGGCACTTCCAAAAAAACTCATGGTTGTAATGACCACCGCCATTGTTCCGCATTTTTGCAGAGTACTTCGATATTTTATTTAGCACATCTTCTAATGGTTTTGTAATATCCACTGCTTCTGCAGCAGCCGCTTCCTTTAAATTTTTGCTATACGCAGCAGCATGTTTTGTATAGTGAATTTCCATTGTTTGGGCATCAATCCCTGGCTCCAGGGCGCTGTATCCATAAGTTAGTGGCTGTTGATCGAAACCTGTTTTAATTTTTGAAGAAGATACCGCAGCTTTTGCAGTGCTACAGGATTCAATAAAGGTGCCCATGGCAGGTAAACCTATCAGTGATACTAAACCTGCCCTGGCAGATTTATCAATAAAATTTCTTCGGCTGGTTGGCTTCATAAATAAAAGTTTTATACATTAAATTTAGTCAATCTATTTTGTACGCATTATGATATTCTTTACAGGCTTTAGAAATACGTTCATTTGTTTAAATATGCGGTAATAAAATTCCTTGTTAAAAAGCTGGGAGTCATGCATTGCTTTATAAGTAAGTAAGGCCCCCAGCGGGGCCAATACCAATATGGAAAGCCACATTCCCACAAAAGGAGATGTTATATCATCCTTCACAAATTTTTCGCCAAACATATTTAGCAAATGAAAAATCAGAAAAAATATAATGGCAACTACCAATGGCATACCGAGGCCACCTTTACGTATGATGGAGCCTAGTGGTGCTCCAATAAAAAACAATACCAGGCAGGCCAATGAAAGTGAAAATTTCCTGTGCCACTCCACTTCATTATAGATCAGGTCTTTTCTCTTTCCCTCCAGTTCTGCTCCGGAAAACTGGTAAGTTGTTTTCATATTATTGGCTGTAGTAATTGAATTATCAAACACAAAAAATTTGGCCGAATCAGGTATCAGATCGAAGAAATCTTTTATTTTTTGTTTTACGGGAGTAGCTTTTTTCCATACACTATCGGGTAGATTTAAATAACGAAGGTGGTTCTTAAGTTCACTTGTTAATTTCTTACTCAAACTATCTTTTACCCTGGTGATTGAATCGATGGAAATATTCAACTGGCGAATACTTAACATTTTGTAATCATCTTTAAAAATG
>JANMVB010000679.1:0-1914 GCA_031392305.1 Ferruginibacter sp. | reverse complement strand
AAAATTGTATTTGTAAATTGTTTTAATTAGAACGCTCTATATTTTAATTAGCGAATGATATTTTAAGCCACAAGATTAGTAACAAGGAAGACACAGGACGGAGTCCTGCGCCTGTGGGGGTTCGTGTGCCACGAACGAAGGCAACGGGAAGATGGAACCTTAACATACCTGGCAAAACAATTCTCTTTTCTACTCAATTATTCATCATATCAAGGTCGGGCATTAATACTTTATCACCATCTAACATAAAAGACAATTTATAATAATCAATATTTTCTGCTACCCACTTATCTTTTAATTTCCAGTCTCTGAAAGTATCGTTGGTTACCAACAGGCAACCGTTTGTTTTTACAAATTCAATGAGGAAAATATCAGCGGTAGTTTCGGCAGGTGCGGAAAGGTATTCACAACTACCTTCCAGTTCTGCTAATCTTTCCTTATCAGTTAAGCGGTGCCGGAGGCTGGCATCGGAGATTACTGTAATTTCTGTAAAGCCTTTGCTTTTTAGTTTATTTACTACTTTAATAATATTTTCTACCGCTGGTTTGTTTTTATCATTACCAACATTACCATGGGCTACGTTTGCTCCGTCTAATACCACTTTCCGCTGGTTAAGGTGTTTGGTTTCAAAATATTCACCTTCGCTGTCGTAGGTACCAAATTGTTTTGTATCCTCTGCGGTGCGTAAAAATTTGCTGATATCAGCAGCATTATCCAACGACTTTGTAAACCACTGTGGCATTTCGTTGGTGTCTTGGTACCGGAAAGTTGCCAGGGCTTCCTTTAGCAAATCATGTAGTTTATTGATGGAGACTTTTTTGTCTTGCGGCAATTTGCTGATAACGGAAACAAGTAATTGCTGGTCATGGACATCACCTTCTAATCCAATTTTATTCAATTGCAAATAATTAGTAAAGTCATAAACATCCCTTATATGATGCTCTTTTGCAAAATAATAAGATTTGCCATCAGTTAAGCCCATACATATACTATCCTGGTAATCTGCAGCATTACGGAATTCTTTTTCCGTAGCATCTGCATAATAATTAGCATCAGTAAATCCAAGACCTATTGCCGTTTTAAAATCCTGGTAGTTATTAAATAAGCCGGCGGTTGCATATTGATACAAGGTGAACGGATCACTAATCTTTTCCCATGCTGGTAAAGCTTCTGTTGTTTTTATCCATTCTTTCCAATCACTATAACCTTCAATAAAACCCCCTGCTTTTATTTTTTCAAATACTGTTACATCTGAAATCCCTGCTTCCATTACCAATTGATAATCTTTGTAATTGGTGTAGCCTTCTTTTTTAGCTGCATAAAATAATGCGGCTTCAGGAAACCCAGCTTTTTTACTTTCAAAGTAATCATCCAGTGTGTTAAATCCACCAGTGTAATGCCCTATTAATGAACCCTGCTGCAAGCAGGCAAAATACTGATTGCCTGTAGTTTTATCCTGCATCAAAAAAATGGATTGAACCTGGTTAATGGCGATATAACGTGCCAGCTCTTCAACGCTTTGCAGCAGCAAAAGGGTTTTATGCTCCGGCATATCCGCATTAAAATAATTGATTACTGGTGCCTGTTTCATAGTATTGGTTTTAATCGATTGAAAGTGATTTTTTGAAGGGCATTTCTCCAGGGTTTAATGAATCGGGTATTGCATCAAACTTGTTGGGAAAAGAAATTTTACCCATTACAAGCACCGGCAAAAAAGCTGATTGTTTTGTTTGAGCAAGTATTGCTTCTGTTTTTGGCATTAATGTTTTTGTGTACCTCATGCAACTATACACCAATTCTGTAGAAAGCATCCCCATGTATAACTTTAAATTTATAGCATCCTCCAAAATATTTATACTCAGGTCCTGCACCACGGAACTACTGTTGTGAGCTAACTGTAATGCTTCAGCAGCA
>JANMVB010000660.1:0-14961 GCA_031392305.1 Ferruginibacter sp. | reverse complement strand
GCCTTACCTGTTTGTGCAATGCCGAAAGGGATTTTCATCCTGCCGGTTTTTTGCACATTTAAAAAGTTTACAAAAATACCCTGCGCTGTTTCGGGGCGTAAATAAATAGTTTCGCTTTCTTCTGCCACGCTGCCAATTTGTGTACTGAACATTAAATTAAATTCTCTCACCTCTGTCCAGTTACAGGTTTTGCTGATGGCACATTTTATATTGTTTTCTTCAATCAGTTTTTTTAAACCAGCATAGTCATTTGCAACCAATAACGCATCCATACGGGCCAGCACTTCACTTGCCAATTGTTCATTGCCGGCTGTTTTTTTTTCTTCAGCAAATCCTTCAATCAAATGATCAACTCGGTATCTTTTATTACTGTCTTTATTATCAATCATGGGGTCGCTGAAATTGTCAACGTGACCGCTTGCCTTCCAGGTAGTGGGATGCATAAAAATGGCCGCATCAATACCTACAATATTATCATGTAACTGCGTCATACTTTTCCACCAGTAATCACGGATATTCTTTTTTAACTGTGCACCCATCTGGCCATAATCATATACAGCTGCCAGGCCATCATATATTTCGGAAGATTGAAAAATATAACCGTATTCTTTACAATGTGAAATAAGTTCGGGGAAATTGTTTGCTTCGTTTGCCATAATGGGCGCAAAGTTAAGGGAGTAGAAGAAGAAAAGGGATAGCACGAATTTTAAGGCACGAATTACACGAATTCTTAAAAATATTGCACCTTTTGAAACAAATTATTTTTACCAAAGTTGCAATTGACGCCTTTACTACATTATTTTTTTATGGCATCTTTTGCATTATAATTTGGGGTTGTCTTTGTGACGGTTAACATCCCTCAAATTCTTCTTCTCAAAATTTTTTTCCAATGCTGCTGTTAAGTCAACACCGGTTTGGTTTGCCAGGCAAATGAGCACCCAAAGTACATCCGCCATTTCATCACCCAGGTCCTTTCCTTTATCAGTTTCTTTAAAAGATTGTTCGCCATAAGTTCTTACCATCAGTCTTGATAGTTCGCCTACTTCTTCCATTAAAATCCCAAGGTTGGTGAGTTCATTAAAATACCTGACACCAACGGTTTTTATCCATTGGTCAACATCTGTCTGGGCTTGCTCAAGGGTCATAATTGTAATGATTTAATTACACGAATTTTTTTAAATAATTTAATTACATTAATTAGTACGAATTACACGAATTGTTAACAGCTAATGTGTAATCAGAAAAAATATAGTTATAAAATTAGGCGTTTCCAGGTTAAAGATTTTTCGCCAAAATTAATCACCAATGCCAGCTTCAGGCCTGATACTGAGAGGTAACTCAGTGCTTGCGCTAAATGTGTTTCAATAATTGCCGAACAGGATTTAACCTCGATTACAATTGAATCAAAAACAATAAAGTCGGCCAGGTATGGATTTCTAAGTATTTGATTTTTATATTTTACTATATATCTTTTCTCCCGTTCGTAAACTATATTTTGTTCAATAAAATCTATCTCCATAGCATCTTTATAGTTGATCCCTTTAAGCCCCATTCCCAAAGCCTTATTAATTTCCATTCATACTCCTACTATTCTATAAGCTTCTTCTTTAAATATTAATTCTGCCATAATAAAAAGTAATTATTGTAATTCGTAATAATCAGTGTAATAATAACTTTATTCCCTGCTTTTCGTATCCACCCAAATAGTAACCGGCCCATCATTCACCAACGCTACTTTCATATCAGCACCAAACACTCCGGTGTGTATTTTTTTGCCGAGGTCATTTTCTAATTGGCTGATCAGTTTTTCGTATAAAGGTATCGCAATGGAGGCTTTGCTGGCCCGGATATAAGAAGGCCGGTTTCCCTTTTTTGTGCCTGCGTGCAGCGTAAACTGGCTCACCAATAAAATATCGCCACCGCAATCTTTTACAGAAATATTAGGCACCTTATTTTCATCATCAAATATTCGGAGCTGTACAATCTTGTTGCTGAGCCATGTGATGTCTTCATCACCATCTGCATCTTCAATGCCTGCAAATACCAGCAGCCCTTTGTTTATGCCGGCCTTTACTTCGCCTTCAATGGTCACACTGGCCTGGGTTACCCGTTGTATTAATGCTCTCATTTAATAAAGATAAGTGCAGGATGTATGTAGTCTGATTTTTTGATGTCTGATTTGTTTACCGTAATTATTGGCGATGGAAATTTCTAAGAGGGGGATAAATATAAAGTGGGCAAAGTTCCACACTGGTGTAGAGTACAAGAGTGCGACGCCACTGAAGCTTAATTGAAATACTTCTGCCTGGCCAATAAAATTTTTAAAAAACACTGTGGCCTTCGATAAATTTTGGTTGCTTTTAAAATAACCTTTTGATAAGAACCGCTAAGACCTGATAAATTCATTTTTAAAAAAGAATACAAAACAGTAAAAAGGAGTGCACTGTTGCTTCTATAAAATTATCCACCTTATTTGTACACAGGTGTTGATATTTATACTTCGGATTACTCATTTACTATAGATATTTTCGTTCTCTAAAAAAAGCGCTTTCTAAAAGCGCTTAAAATAATTCCGGATTGCGAGTCTGGGATAAAAAGAAGTAGTTAAGTTGAAACTGGTTCGGGTCCAATCCGTTAAAAGCCCAGAGTGAATTGTCAATCTTAACTGCTCTTTTTCATTTGATAAAATAAAAGTAGCTAATTCCATAATTTTGAAAAGGCGAAGTTGCCCACAATGTGTGAATAAAGAGTGATTTTTTCAGTGCCAGCAATGGTTTTATAATCTAATAAAAAAAGCATCCAGCTTTTCGATGATTTTAAACTGTAATCAATAAGAATTTTTTCCCATAATTTTTTTAAAAAAAGTTGTTAATCTGACCAAAAGCCCTGCACTGTTGCTTCTTAAAATTATCCACCTTATTTGTCCACAGGTGTTGATATTTATACTTCGAATTACTCATTTACTATAGATATTTTCGTTCTCCCTTATTCGTTAACAATTTAATAACCCATCAATTATATGCCAACACAAAAACAAGCTGCCAAAGGCTTACAGTTCAGCCGGCAGTTTACCAAAGAGGGCGTGTCGCCTTACGATATGTTTGAGTACGACTACCGTACTTCAGTAATTAAAAATCCAACTGGTGAAATAGTTTTTCAGATGGATAACGTGGAAGTACCGAAACAGTGGAGCCAGATTGCAACAGATATCCTGGCGCAAAAATATTTTCGTAAAGCAGGTGTACCGCAGGCTGATGGCACCACCGGCAGGGAAACAACCGTAAAGCAAGTTGCACATCGTATGGCACATTGCTGGCGGGTGTGGGGTGAGCGCTATGGTTATTTCGCATCTGCAAATGATGCACAGGTTTTTTATGATGAGTTGGCATACTCTATTTTAAAACAGGCTTGCGTACCCAATAGCCCGCAATGGTTTAACACCGGCTTGTACGAAGTGTATGGCATATCCGGCAAACCGCAGGGCCATTACTATGTTGATGCAATTGATGGGGAATTAAAAAAATCAACGTCGGCTTATGAGCGTCCGCAGCCTCATGCATGTTTTATATTAAGTGTAGAGGACGACCTGGTGAACGAAGGTGGCATTATGGATTTATGGGTAAGGGAAGCAAGGATATTTAAATACGGAAGTGGTGTTGGTACCAACTTCAGCAGCATACGTGGCGAGGGTGAAAAATTAAGTGGCGGTGGCACCTCAAGCGGCCTGATGAGTTTTCTTAAAATTGGTGACAGGGCTGCAGGAGCAATAAAAAGTGGTGGCACCACCCGCCGGGCAGCAAAGATGGTTTGCCTGGACCTGGATCACCCGGAGATTGAAAAATTTGTAAACTGGAAAGTAGAAGAAGAAGATAAAGTGGCCGCTTTAATTGCTGCCGGTTACCCAAGCGATTACGAAGGCGAAGCCTACCGCACCGTGAGCGGACAAAACAGCAACAACTCTGTACGCATACCCAATTCGTTTTTTAAAGTGCTGGATGAAAATGGCGAATGGGAACTAAAAGGAAGAAGTGATGGAAGGGTGATGAAGAAAATTAAGGCGGCAGAATTGTGGAAGAAAATAACACACGCCGCATGGAAATGTGCTGACCCCGGTACACAATATGATACCACCATCAACGAGTGGCATACCTGCCCCGAAGGTGGCCCGATAAGAGCAAGTAACCCATGCAGTGAGTACATGTTTCTTGACAACACAGCCTGTAACCTGGCCTCTGTAAACCTGCGCCAGTTTTTTGAAGAAAGCGATAATAGTTTTGATGTAAAAGGTTTTGAATATACCTGTCGCCTGTGGACGGTGGTGCTGGAAGTATCTGTACTAATGGCACAGTTTCCTTCAAAAGAAGTGGCACAGCTTTCTTACGATTACAGAACACTTGGCCTTGGCTATGCTAACCTTGGTAGTATGCTGATGGTAAGTGGTATCCCTTACGATAGCGAAGCTGCAAGGGCAATTGCCGGCGCTATCACAGCAATTATGACAGGTGTGGCTTACAAAACTTCTGCTGAGTTAGCTTCCTTTTTAGGAACTTTCAGTAAGTACGAAGAAAATAAAACGCACATGCTCCGTGTAATGCGTAACCACCGTGCAGCAGCTTATGATGCACAGGATGCTTACGAAGGCATTGAAATAAAACCACAGGGGATCAATTCAAAATACTGTCCTGATTATTTATTAACTGCTGCTATAAAAGCCTGGGATGATGCAGTGCAACTGGGTGAAAAATATGGTTACCGCAATGCACAAACCACGGTAATTGCGCCAACCGGCACCATCGGTTTGGTGATGGATTGTGATACCACTGGTGTAGAACCGGATTTCGCTTTGGTGAAATTTAAAAAATTAAGCGGCGGTGGTTATTTCAAAATAATCAACCAGAGTGTACCTGCTGCCTTGCGTAATTTAAAATACAGCGAAACAGAAATTGAAGAAATTGTAAACTATGCAAAAGGCCATGCAACATTGGCTGGTGCTCCTTTTATTAATACACAATCATTACTCGATAAAGGATTTACCAAACAGGAACTTGCAAAAGTAGAAGCTTCCCTGGGCAGTGCTTTTGAAATAGGTTTTGTATTTAACGTGTACACATTTGGAGAGGCTACTTTACAACGCTTAGGTTTTACACCCGAGCAATACCACGACTTTAGCTGGAGTTTATTAGAAGCGCTTGACTATACTGATGAGCAGATTGATGCAGCCAATATTTATGTATGTGGGACCATGACGGTAGAAGGTGCACCTTATTTAAAAGACGAGCATTTACCGGTATTTGATTGCGCCAACAAGTGCGGTCAAAAAGGGGAGCGTTATATTCATGCACATGGCCATATCCGTATGATGGGTGCAGCACAACCTTTCTTAAGTGGTGCCATCAGCAAAACCATCAACCTTCCTAATGAGGCTACGGTAGAAGAAATTGCTGACTGTTACCGCATGAGCTGGGAGCTTGGTTTAAAAGCGAATGCCCTTTACCGTGATGGTTCTAAATTGTCGCAGCCGCTGAGCAATAAATCGGATAAGAAGAAAAAAGATGCAGACACAACCAGCGGCGAAGCAACAGCAGAGCAGGATGCAGCAGAATTGGCAGCGATGATGCATGAATCTTCTATTGTAGATATGAGCAAACTTACGGTGGATGAATTGCTGGATGAAGTAAGTAAGCGTATGCAAAACAGTCCGGATACAATATTAAAAGGCCGCCTTGCAAAAATTGTAGAGCGTAAAAAACTACCGGCAAAGCGCAGAGGCTTTACACAAAAAGCAAAGATCAACGGGCAGGCATTGTTCCTCCGCACCGGTGAGTATGGTGATGGTACCGTGGGTGAAATATTTATCGACATGGCCAAGGAAGGGGCAACTGTACGCAGCATGCTCAACTGCTTTGCCATTGCCATTTCTATCGGTTTGCAATACGGTGTTCCGCTTGAAGAGTTTGTGGAGAAATTTGTATTCACCCGCTTTGAACCATCCGGTATGGTAGAGCATCCAAATATCAAAAGCACCACTTCAATCATCGACTTTATTTTCCGCTCCATGGCTTACGAGTACCTTGGCCGGAACGATTTAGTTCATGTATTGGATAAGCCCGAAGTAGAGAACCTGGGCGATGCACCCTGGGACCAGAATACACCCACTATTGGAAACCGTGTACACGAGTTAAGTGAGGTAAGGGTGATCGGCAGTTCATCACCTGCAGGCAATGTACAATCTGCAAAAAGCGTAAAAAATAATTTGAGCGCAGCAGAACATTTCGCCGGTTTTGATGCGGTGAATGCAGCAGCCAAAAGTATGCAGAGCGATGCACCAACCTGCAATACCTGCGGCCATATCACCATGCGTAGCGGTACTTGCTACAAATGCCTTAATTGCGGCAACAGCATGGGATGTAGCTAAACAATAAACACACACAACACAGATAAATTGAAAGGCCGCCTGATACAGCGGCCTTTCTTCATTTACAAAATTTTATTGGCTGATTTCTTTAAGCCTGTAATCAAAATTATTCCCGTGATTTTGTGGTTACAGGCATTTGTATTTCAATTAAGCATCGTTGTGTCACTCCCTTGTACGGCATACCTGTGTGGAGCTTTACCTGCCATATAACTTCCCTCTGCAAAAAAGCCTCCCCACCTTCCAAAAGTCTCCCCACCCTCCGAAGGAGGGCTTTAGGGCAGAAGTTCAAAAAGGTGAAATGTTTTCTGATTGTGAGAGTTTGTGAGTTTTGTTTATTAAAGATAAAATATTGAAATGGAAGATACACTGTTTGGAAAAGATATGCAGCACAGCTTCCTCTCTTTTGGAGAGGAAGAAGGATGGTGAGGCCATACAATGTGGGAAAAGATTCACACAGGTATGCCGTACAAGGGAGTGACACAACGGTGATGCCCATTGATTCATAGCTCGTAAAACAAATTTTTTTCTTATTAAAAAATATTTGCCGGCACCTAAATATACCCTGCGGTGGGTATGCTCCGCTATGCCTTTCAAAATTACTTTTGGCTCCTCGGTATTAAAAACTATAAAACCTAAAAACTACAATTATGCGAATGTTTATTTTAATTGCCTGCATCTTGCTTGCCGGTAATTTGCTTGCTCAAAAAAATACAGACTGGACAAAAAATTTTCCTTCAAAAATTAAATGGTACAAAATTACGGATGCTGGTATTTTGGTGGTGGGCACCAACGATGCACTGTATGGCATAACACCTGCAGATGGAAAAGAGGCCTGGAAAATTGATGATATAGAAAATATTCAGGAAGAAAATTATGACCCGATTGAAGGTACGCCGTACATCGTTTTAGCAAAGCGTGGTTTATTTAAATCGAACAATAAAATTGTAGATGTGGTAACGGGCAAAATGATTACAAACACGGCTGACCTTGGCCTCACTGCAATTACAAAACGTATTTATTTAATGAAAACCAATGCCGTATTATTTTATGGAATTGGCAATACCGGCAAACCAACATTAATGAAAGTTAGCCTGGCTAGTGGAGAAAAATTATGGGAGCAGTCGAAATTATTTGAAAAAAATTCGGAGCAGATTGTTTCAGAAGCGGGAGAAACCGAAGACGGAATTTTTATTGCTACCAATAGAAATATTTATAAACTTAATAAACAAAGTGGTGAAGTATTGTACAGCATCGATATGAAAAGTGACTTGCCCGTAGCTGCTCCTCCTAAGGAAAAGAAAAGCATGTTTGGTTTGCCAAAATTTGGCGGCGGTATTGATAAAACAGCGAATGAACAAGCCACGATGACGTCTGCTGATTTTTTTCAGAAGGATGATAAAAACACCATCTATTTCTGGAACCAGGATTTGCTAACAGCCTTTAATGTAGCAGATGGCAAAGAGGTTTGGAAAAGAGTGGAACTGCCATCGCCTATTGCAAATATTTTATACGATACCCACGGTATGCTGGTAGCAACGGCTGAGAAAAGACAAGAGGATATTGCCAAGGCAAACAATGGTGGTGGCGGCCTGATGGGTAAATTAAAAAGATCGGGTGCGGCTAAGAAAAACAGGGCATCGCTGTTATGCCTGGATGTAATAACCGGCGCACAAAAGTGGGACAGTGATGTTGACCTGCAGGGCGATGTGCTGGCGTACAAATCAACCGGCAATAAATTAATACTGGCCACTCAAAGGGACCAGGGTGATAATTATATTAGCATTGTTGACCTGGATGCAGGCAAGTCAATTACAAAAAAACCATTGTCGATAAAGGGGGCAATCAGGGACCTGCAGATTGTACCGCAGGGTTTATATTTCCGTACAGCCGACCAGATAAATATCCTGAATATTGAAACCGGCGAAAAGGCATGGAAGAAGGGTTTCCAGGTAAAGAATTGTGTGGGTGAAAACAAGGATGATAAAACAGGGTTTGTATATGCCAACGATATTATTTACAAAATTGATTTTGAAAAGGGAGATTTGGCGGAGTGGATTACCGGGATAAAATTTGAAGGGAAAGAAGATCCTTCTTCATTACAGATAAGAGAAAATGGGGTGCTCTTAACTTCTGATCAAAATGCAAGCTTGTATAATTTTGATGGTAAATTAACCTGGCATACTTACGAACCTGCGCCTGGCAGAACGATGGCCGGTAAATTATTAAGTGGCATGGGTGGGCTTGCCTGTGCAATGGTAGCTGCCCAGCAAGCAGCAGAATCAGCTCAACTGAGTTATGCAAAAGGTTACTATGGAAGCACAGATGCCGGCTTAGACAGGAGCATTAAAAATGCCAGTGCCAATGCAAGTAATTTTGCCGGAGCGGCGGCAAGTAGCTTTGCCTCAATCAGCAGGAGGTTTAAAGCAACAAAAGAAGCCAACAATTTTATTTCGATGCTCACCAATTTTGGAAACAGCAACCAGGCAAAGGATGCAGGGGTAATGATGATTGATAAAAATACCGGTAAGGAAATAAGGCAGATAGTTTTTGGCGATAAGAAAGACCCGGATTATAAATTAGATGAGTTTGGAAAAGTGGTGTACTACAAAGCGGATGGTAATGAAATACAGGGGTTCGCTTTTTAGAAGGGTTAATTATAAGTTTCAAAAAAAGATCGTCAGCAATGACGATCTTTTTTATTAATACTTTACTGCTACATCATTTGTGGGGGGAGAAAATTTCATGCGGGTGTATTTCAAAATGACCCTGGCTGGTTGTGATTAATATCTGCAATCTATTTTAGTAAGTATGTTGGCTGTATCATATACCAATGCTGCTTTGTTTTTGAAAACAAATTTTCCATTTTTATCTTCAACTGCACCAAAGCCTTCCACCAGGCTATCACCGCTTTTTACAAAAGCAACTTCTCTCTCAGACTTCACGCCTTCCGACATAAAACTGTATGTTGCAAAAATGGTATCGCCTTTCATTTCACCGGCAATGCTGCCCGTATTTTTATCTTTTTCAAAGAGGTTGTAGGTGAGGTTTCCTGTAACTACATTTTCCTTTACTTTAATGAGTAAAAGAACGCTGTCTTTTTCATGTATTGCCTGGTAGCAGGAAGTAGTTGTTTCTGTAACTTTTGCGGGTTCTTTATCTTGTGTTACTGCAGGCGTATCGGTGTTGTTGTTGCAGGCAGAAAAAATTAAAATAGAAATAAAGAGTGACGCTGTTTTGTTTATCATGATAATGAGATTTTTTAAACTGCAAGGTAAATTGTTTTTTGGGGATGAGTTATAATTCTGTAAGCCGTTATTTGATTTACGGTCATATAAAATGTCTTCTCATTTAACGCTTTATAGTCCTGAGGATTATTCTTCCCCCCAACATCATAACATAAAAACAACACCTTCAATAAAACAAGGCAGTCAATGTTATTACCTTTGCACTTCTATTTTCAACAATTAAAATACTCATTGTATGCTCCTTCAAAAAATATTATTGGTTTGTTTTGTACTAACAGCAGGCGTTATCAACGCCCAAAATAAAAATGGTATTGTAAGCGGCCCGTGGGTGGGTAATGTAGAGTTGCGCAATGCCACTGTTTGGATAGAAGTAACGCCAGCCATAAAAAAAGTAGCAGTTAAATATACAAAAGCCGGTACTGTAGCATTATCAAAAATCATAGAGTACAGGGGTGAATTAGGCAAAGATTTTAACCCAGTAAAAATTGAACTGAACGGGTTGGATGTAAGCACCAGTTATAATTATACCATACTACTCGACGGAAAGCCTGTTGTATTAGCATATCCTACAAAATTTACCACAAAGGATTTATGGCAATGGCGCAAACCAGCACCGGATTTTAGTTTTCTTACCGGTAGTTGCTCCTATTTTAATGAGCCGCAATACGATCGTCCTAAACCGCCACCTTATGGTGGCGACTCTTCCATTTTTGAAACAATGGCTGCTACGCCAGCATCTTTCCATTTATGGCTGGGTGATAACTGGTACACAAGGGAGGTTGATTATAATACAGCCTGGGGGCTTAATTACCGGGCAAGTCGTGATAGGGGTCTGCCTGTGTTGCAAAAGTTTTGGGCAAGCATGCCGCAATATGCAATTTGGGATGATCATGATTTTGGCCCCAATGATGCAAATAGCAGTTATATATTAAAAGAGGAAAGCCGTAAAGTATTTATGAATTATTGGCTCAACCCATCGTATGGTGAAGATGGAAAAGGAGTTTACACAAAATTTTCCTGGAGCGATGTTGATTTCTTTTTATTAGACGATCGGTATTTTCGCAGTGCAGATGGGCTGCCGGATTCTGTGAACAGGCAACCTAATACTGATAAAATTATGTATGGGCATCAGCAGTTGAATTGGTTGCAAAATGCCCTGGCAACAAGTAGTGCAACTTTCAAAATTATTGCTACCGGTAGCCAGGTTTTAAATCCTTACAGCCCTTATGATTGCTTAAAGCATTTTCCGGTGGATTACGACAAATTGCTGGGCATTTTATCAGCAAATAATATAAACGGCGTAGTGTTTTTTACTGGCGACAGGCATCACAGCGAAGTAATAAAACAAACAAGAAAAGATGGTTATACTTTGTATGATGTAACAGTTTCTCCCTACACTTCCGGTTCACATAAATTTTCCGGAAGTGAAAAAAATAATCCTGCAAGGGTAATAGGCGTTGACGAAAAGCAAAATTTTGGCAAAGTATCTGTTTCAGGCAAAAAAGGCGAAAGAAAATTGAAAGTAGAATTTATAGGCATTAACGGTGAAAAATTGGGAGAATGGAGTGTGAATGAAAATGAGTTGATAACTCCCAAAAAAAATGCAGGGGAGTAAATGAATGCAATGCTATTATAAATTGGTTTGAGATATCTTGTTATTACTGCCACTTGGTATAATGTGTAATATAGCCCGTTTGTAAATTCATATTGCTATCCGTTTAAGCCTTATTCAATTTTACGCTACAAATTAATTGATGAAGCCAATATAATATCTTTGCAGTATGACTTCATCATTTTTTACATACAATAAAGGAAAAGTAATCCAGGCTTTACGCTACCATTTTATTTCACGGCCCGAAATAAAAGTGATGATGATTTTAGTAAATGTATTTGCCATTGTTTCAGCAGCATTATTCTTTATGAAAAAAATTTCACCACTTGCTTTTTTAATAAGCTCTGTGCTGTGGTTTTCGCTGATGATTTCTTTTTGGTATCTGCTGCCAATTACAATTTATAAAAAGTCAGGTACGTTTAAAGACAGGTTTAAAGCAACCTTTGGTAAAGAAGAATTTACAATAGAAAATGAAAGGGGAAGTAAAAGCTGGTCGTGGAAATCTTTTAGTACTACAATGGAAAGCCCTTTTTTTTTTCATTTATATTTTAATGCAAGGTCATTTTTTATAGTACCCAAAGATGCGTTTCCCAATGATGAAATACATGAAGTCCGGAAGATACTCGCTGCAAAGGTCAAAAAATAATTAAATCAGCCGCTTCTCCATTATATGATGCGGTATATTTATTTCAATAAACTCCTCCCCTTTGACTTTATATCCATATTTTTCATAAAACCCAATGGCAGTATCCCGTGCATGCATGGTTAAGGTTTTAAAACCTTTATCCCTTGCTAGGTTTTCTGCAAAGGTTATCATCGATTCACCAATTCCCTTACCCTGCATATTTTTTTGAACAGCCATTTGCCGCAGGCGTACGCAATCCTTACTCATATTGCTAAGCACACAACACCCAAGCATTTTATCCTCATCAAAAGAAGCAATTAAAATGTCATTTTTTTCCTTGTTTAATTCTTCCTGGGTAAACGATAATCCTAAAGGCTTACGCATAATTTCATAACGTAGTGTTACCATCTGCTGATACTCTTTGCTACCATGATCTATTTGTTTTAAGCCCATAATGCAATATAATAAAAATCTTTCTGCAATCTTAAAATCCTGTTTAGTCATTAACGTGGGTCTGGCAATTAGAGATTAATTGAAAAATATAACTCAATTGTTACACTGCTGGTCGATGAGAAAATTATTTTATTGAAAGTTGGGTTTTAATTTCTTTATGGTAATAAGTAAAAATTAATATCAGGTTTTCTCTGGAATTTTTTTTAATGTATCAGTACTTTAAATTTAAAATACAAATTAATATTAGCCAATTCACCTTTTGTCTTTTTTAAAAATTCAAATTAAAAATCAGTCTTCTTACTTAACTAATCCTTTAAAATTTAAAGCATTTTTTTGATTTTTTACAAGTCTAAATCTTATTTATATAGAACTATTCAGGCATCATTTTGGTATTAATTTTATTACAACTTATATTTCTTTGTATTTATTTCAAAAAGTATATTTTTGCACCTGATTAACTAAATATTATACGATTATGACCATTTCAGAAAGAGTAAAAAAGATAATTGTTGACAAATTAGGTGTTGACGAAGCAGAGGTAACACCAGAAGCCTCCTTCACCAATGATTTAGGTGCCGATAGTTTAGACACCGTAGAATTGATCATGGAATTTGAGAAAGAATTCAACATTTCTATTCCTGATGAACAAGCCGAAACCATTACAACTGTAGGCCAGGCCGTTACTTACCTTGAAGAACACGCTAAGTAGTCATCATCTGTTTTTAATCATCGCAGGCAAACTTTATGGATTTAAAGAGAGTAGTTGTTACCGGATTGGGAGCCCTCACCCCATTAGGAAAAACTGTTGCAGAATATTGGCAGGGTTTGTCTGATGGAGTAAATGGCTGTGATCTTATCAAACAATTTGACGCTGCTAAATTTAAAACCAGGTTTGCCTGCGAGGTTAAAGATTTCGACCCCACACTCTATTTAGACCGCAAAGAAGCCAGGAAAATTGACCGCTTCACCCAATTTGCATTAATTGCCAGCGATGAAGCAGTAAAAGATGCAGGTATTTCCCGTGACAATGTTGACGTTGACCGTGTAGGCGTAATCTTTGCCAGCGGCATTGGAGGGTTAATTACCTTTCAGGAAGAAGTAATAAACTTTGCATCAGGAGATGGAACACCCCGTTTCAATCCCTTTTTTATCCCAAAAATGATTCTTGATATTGCTGCAGGGCAAATCTCCATTCGTCATGGATTCAGAGGCCCCAATTATGCAGTAGTAAGCGCCTGTGCTTCCTCTACAAACGCAATTATTGATGCCTTCGATAATATACGCCTTGGGAGAGCAGATGTAATAATTTCCGGTGGTAGCGAAGCAGTAATTAGTGCAGCAGGTGTCGGGGGATTTAATGCAATGAAAGCTCTAAGCGAAAGAAATGACGATCCAAAAACTGCCAGTCGCCCGTTCGATAAGGACCGGGATGGGTTTGTTGTAGGCGAAGGTGCTGGAGTAATCATACTTGAAAGCCTTGAACATGCACTCGCAAGAGGTGCAAAAATATATTGCGAAATTGCAGGAGGTGGCGCCACAGCCGATGCACACCATATCACTGCACCACATCCTGAAGGTTTAGGTGCCCAAAACGTAATGCGCTCAGCATTAAAAGATGCAGGTATGCAGCCCGAAGATATTGACTACATCAATGTACACGGCACTTCTACACCTTTAGGCGACATAGCAGAAACAAAGGCTATACTAAATGTATTTGGTGAGCATGCCTATAATTTAAATATCAGTTCTACCAAAAGCATGACTGGCCATAGCCTCGGAGCCGCCGGTGCCATCGAAGTATTGGCATGTATTATGGCAGTCACAAAAAATATTATCCCACCAACTATCAATCATTTTACTGACGATCCTGAGCTGGATTCCCGCCTTAATTTCACCTTTAATAAATCACAAAGCCGCACCGTTAATGCAGCCTTGAGTAACACATTTGGTTTTGGAGGTCACAATGCTTCAGTAATAGTAAAGAAATACATTGCCTGATTCAGTCCCCTTATCATCATCGTTGTTTCTTATCATATACTTTCCTGGAGATTATCATACTTTCAATTTATCTAAACTCACTTCTGCACAACCATTTCTTGTTGCTCTGGCTATGAAGCAACGGTCATCATTGTTGTGTCACTCGCTTGTGCCGCATACCAATGTTGAGCTTTACCTACACACTATTAAATAATCTTAGGCTCTGTATTTATTATTCCCGATTAAATTTATTTCAGAAATGATTACAGTTGTGCAGATTGAGCCAATTCAAATCAAATAGCGATTCATAACTATTAACACTAACAAATTCTTTCATTAATTTTTTTAAAAGAATTAAAAATTATTTGGATAGTATATCAAACGCCGTTACCTTCGCACTCCCAAATAAAAAAAGGGGCAGTTCTTCTAAATTTTATTCCCTCTCTTAGTTCTGAATTTTAAACTTTTTTTTTAAATAATTTTTCAATTAAGGTTTGGCAAATAGGATATAAGAGTTACCTTCGCGGTCCTTTAAAAAAGAGGTGAATGGTATAACAATACAAGTTCTTTGAAAGATTGGAAACAACAGCAATAGAATTAGGTTTCTATAGAGGTAAAACATTGCACAAATATT
>JANMVB010000638.1:0-2995 GCA_031392305.1 Ferruginibacter sp. | reverse complement strand
GATATTTTATTAAATGGTTATTGGCGTAAAATGGTGAGCACCGAAACGGGCACCATCCGCTTAACAATTACTGCTTTAAACGGTGCAGCAATTTTATTGGGGCCAAACCCTGTACTTGCCACCGGCAATGTATTAATAGATGGTGTATTTGGTAATAGCCAGGAGACTCCGTTAAATGTGATCTCATTAAAGTACGAAAGGAAATTAAATAACATTCCAGCTAATTTTAAGATAATGGCACATCGCTCCGGTGGCCGCACTTCTGATCTGTTACCGGCATCTGAAAATTCTGTAGATATGATTTTAAAAACGCCGGAATTTGGCTCTACAGGAATTGAAATTGATGTTCGTTTCACCAGCGACCGGGTGCCTATTTTATACCACGACAATACTTTAAACCTCCGTAGTGTTCAAAAATCCGGCCTTATTGGCCCCATTGAAAATTTTACATACAACCAATTGTCAACATTTGTGCGCCTGGTACGTGGTGAAAAAATCCCTACCCTGCGCCAGGCTTTAGATGCTGTAGTGTATCAAACCCAGTTAACCTATGTTTGGCTCGATACTAAGTTTGACGGATCTATTGATACCGTAAGGGCCATTCAAAAAGAATACCTGGCAAAAGCTGCAGCAGCCGGTCGCAACCTTCAAATTGTAATTGGCATACCCGGCACCCAACAATTTTACCAGTTTTTAAGCCTGCCCGATTTTGCAAATACACCTTCGCTCTGCGAACTTGAAATTGAAGATGTGGAAAAAGCGAACGCTAAAGTGTGGGCACCACGTTTTACTGAAGGCACCCAAAATGATAAAGTGGCACTCATGCATGCACAGGGCCGCCAGGTATTTGTATGGACACTGGATGTACCAGAATTTATTACGAAGTTTATAAACAATGGAGATTTTGATGCCATACTGTCAAACTATCCGTCATGTGTAGCTTATAATTATTATGTACGGCAATAAATCATTTGTAATTCTTTTAATTTTAATTACTTGTTTAAGTAATGCTGCCTCCTATGCACAATCGGAGGTAAAAACAGATTCGGCCGCAAAAAGAAAAAAGTCGTTTGTATTATATGTTGGCGGAGGGCTCTCCTATTACTCAGCACCCATCAATACCCAACCAATTGGGTTACAAACAAATATTACCAGGGTTGGGCCTGCAGCTACTTTCAGGCTGATGTGGCATCCGCAACACCAGCTACGCATCGGGCTCGAAACCGGTTACACAAATTTTTACTCCTACAATTTAAAGAACGGCAATATCAATGGCAAAGTTAGCCTCACCGCCATACCGGTGTTAATTGTTTGGAGTATGCCGGTATTAAAAAGGGTAAGTGTTTTTGCCGGGTTTGGGTCTTACTTTTTAACAAGTCATCTTAATTATTCAGGGCAGGTTAACTCAAAAACCTTTAGCTTAGGCTCGAATATTGCAGTGGCATACCTGCAGCCTGTTTCCAAAAAACTCCGCCTTGCAGCAGAAGCTAAATGGATGAATGCATTTGAAACCAGGGATCATGCACTCAGTTTGCAAGTACAGCTTGCGTGGAAATTTTTGGAATGGTAGCACCCGCTATTATATGAAAAAGACCTGTCATATTTTTCTCTTTATCTATCTTTTTTCTTTTTGTGCAACTGCACAGGAACCACTGCCGTATAAAACTGCGGGTACCGAAATGGTTTTTATCGCCGATACACAGGAGCCTATGCTGTTGGAAACTATTCTTCATAAACCGAATAAAAATTCAAAAGCCACTGCTGATATTTTTACTGAAATTTTGCAAAGAAAACCTCAAAGCCTTTATATGTTGGGTGATGTGGTGTCACTGGGTCACAGCAATAAAAAGTGGAAACATATAGATAAGTTTTTAGACACCTGCCGCAGCTCAGGCACAGATGTTTGTGGCATCTTAGGCAACCACGAGGTAATGATAAGGAAAAAGAAAGGAGAAAAAAATTTCGCAAAAAGATTTCCCGTAAGTGTACGCACCGGTTATGTTTCTGTAACAGATTCAGTAGCCGTAATATTATTAAATTCAAATTTTAAAGGCTTATCTGCAACAGCAATAAACAAGCAACATGCATGGTACCAATCTATACTTTCATCATTGGATGCAGCAGATTCTATCAGGGCTGTAATTGTAACCTGCCACCATACCCCGTATAGCAATAGCAAAGTGGTAGGTGGCTCAAAAAAGGTGCAGCAATATTTTATACCGGCATATTTAAAATCAAAAAAAGCGCAGTTGTTTATAGCAGGCCATGCCCATGCCTTTGAGCATTTTAATATCCAGGGAAAAACCTTTGTAGTAATTGGTGGCGGCGGCGGATTGCACCAGCAACTCAGCAATTCACCAAAAAACCTGCCCGACCTTGCCCCCGGTTATAAACCCATGTTTCATTATTTAACGGTGCAAAGGCTCGAAGAAAAATTAATTGTAACCTCTCATTATTTAAAAAAAGATTTTTCCGGATTTCAAAGCGGGCATACCTTTCAAACAAGCAACCCCCTGCCTGGTGAAAGCCTTACTCAAACAGATTTATCAATTCAAAAATAATAAGCCCACTTATTTTTCATTACGCAAAAAAATTTTTGTCCGGGCTAAGATACTATAAGCAACATCGTTGCGTCGCACTCTTGTACATTTTATCATTGGGGAACTTTAATTGCGTTATATTTTTAATGAAATAGTAAAATGGAATTAAATTGATATCATAGGAACGGCCTCATAAAAAAGGCGTTAAGAAAATTTGAATGATTGTCGTTTAGAAATGAAATTGATGTTACAAATGCCCGGCTTTATTGTTAGCCCGTAAGTCGCACATTTGTTTGGGTATTCTAAATCTGTGACTAATTTCATTTTAGACAAGCATTCAAATTTTTACGTGTCCCGACGAACGAAGTGGAACTCGGGAGCCCTTTTTTATGCAGCCTTGATTTTTTTTGTTTCTTTTTTTATCAAGAAAAAAAAGAAAATGATGTCTTCAAATC
>JANMVB010000635.1:0-6498 GCA_031392305.1 Ferruginibacter sp. | reverse complement strand
CGCGCCCCATCTCGGGCGTGCTGCTGGCCGCCTCGGTGGCTTCGGTCGTGAAGTCCCGGATCTTTTACCAGGAATAAGGGGAGATTTCTTTGTCCACTAAGGAGTTGATAAGTTCTTCTTTCGGAAATGCTGGCCAGTTCACTCATGGCGATGGCCAGGAAATCGAGAGTTAACGCCAATGGCTGGCCGTGAAAATTTCCGCCACTCATGATCAGATCATCATCCGGAAAAATATTGGGGTTATCTGTAACAGAGTTGATCTCTTTTATAAATACACTCAACACATACTCGAAGGTATCTTTGGTAGCACCATGCACCTGTGGTATGCAACGAAATGAATAAGGGTCCTGTATCTGTTCTTTTTTCTGTGTAGCAATCTGGCTGCCTGCCAGCAATTCCCTCAGTCTTGACGCAGTATCTACCTGGCCTTTGTGTGCCCTGATGGAATGAATTTTTTCATGAAATGGTTCGGCAATACAATCAAATGCATCAAAAGAAATTGCAGCAATTATATCGGCCCATTTCAGCAAACGCTCGGCCTGAATTAAATTGTGCAGGCCATAAGCACTCATAAACTGGGTGCCGTTTATCAGGGCAAGGCCTTCCTTACTTTGCAGGTGAATGGGCGCCCAGTCCAGCTTCTGCAGTGCATCAGCAGCAGGCATTTTGGTACCCTTGTAATACACTTCGCCTAATCCAATCAGGGGCAAACTTAAATGACTGAGCGGTGCCAAATCGCCGGAAGCACCCAGCGAACCTTGTGTAAATATTACCGGCAGCACATCATTGTTATACATATCCATCAGCCGTTTTACCGTATCTATCTGCACACCCGAATTGCCATAGCTCAATGATTTTATTTTCAGCATCACCATCAGCTTTACAATAGCTGCCGGCACTTCTTCTCCTAACCCACAGGCATGTGATTTCAATAAGTTACTCTGCAATTCTTCCAGTTGTTCTGCACCTATCTTTACATTTTGCAGGTAGCCGAACCCGGTATTAATACCATAAAATATTTCCTCGCCACTGTTTAATTTTTCATCCAGATAAGTGCGGCATTTTGTAATCCTGAAATGGGCATCAAAAGTAACAGACACCAACTGATTGTATGCCAGCAGGTTTTTAACCTGTTGAAAATTGGTAGGGCTTTTATCAAGTGGCAGGTAATTATAACTCATGTGTATTCACTATTAATTTTATTGAATCTTTAAAATTGTATCCGCTTCAAAAGTAGTAAAACTTCCTCCTAATAACCGATGAAAAAGATTCATTAAAAATTGTAACTTCAAAATCAAGTGATTAATTTTTTGTCCGGGCAGTGAAGCTTTGTGGAGCACTGTTGCGTCGCCCTCTTGTACTAAATACCAATGGGCAACTTTACCTGCGTAATACCAGCGTTGTGTCGATAATATTATAATGCCAGCACTAAAAGTTGCCAACCTTTTAAAGGTTGGCAACTTTGTATTTCAGGAATTAATTATAATACAAGGCTTTAAATTAAGTTTGCAAAAAATGATTGTATGAAGGCTACATTTAAAATAATAATTTGCCTGGTGCTTACTGCTTTTCAGGTGCAGATTGTATCATCTCAACAAGTTCAATTGCTCACATCCGGCACCAATACTTCTATCCGCGGCTTAAGTGTGGTAAACGACCGGGTTATTTGGGTAAGCGGCAGTAATGGTACCGTTGGCAGATCGCTGGATAGCGGTAAAACTTTTAAATGGATCATCGTTAAAGGTTTTGAGAAAACTGATTTCCGGGATATTGAAGCATTTGATGAAACAGTTGCAGTGATTATGGGCATTGCAGAACCGGCCTATATTTTACGCACCGGGGATGGCGGCGAAACCTGGAAAGTTGTTTTTGAAAATAAAACAAAAGGGATGTTCCTGGACGCTATGGAATTTTGGAACGACCAAAGCGGCATCGTAATCGGCGACCCGATTGATGGCAAATTTTTTATTGCAAGAACATTTGATGGTGGTGTACAATGGAGCGATATCCCACTTCAAAACTATCCGTTGGCAGATAGTGGCGAAGCTTGCTTTGCCAGCAGTGGTACCAACATACGAAAACTAAATAAACAGGAAGCTGTATTTGTAAGCGGCGGCGCAAAAAGCAATCTTTTTATACGGGATAACAAAACACCCTTACCACTCATAATTGCCGGAAAAGAAACAACGGGTGCCAATTCAATCGCAATAAAAAATAAGAAAATATTCATCGTTACCGGTGGCGATTTTGCAGCTAAAGAAGCTACCCTCAATAATTGTATCATTACTAAGGATGGGGGAAAAACTTGGATGGCCCCGGCTGTTCCGCCCCATGGCTACAGGAGTTGTGTTGAATATTTAAAAAAGAAAAGCTGGGTAAGTTGCGGATTAAATGGCGTTGATTATTCAACCAATGAAGGCAATACCTGGCAATGGATCAGCAAAGAAAGTTACCATGTATGCCGCAAAGTAAAGGAGGGTACAACAGTTTTTTTTGCAGGTGGAGGCGGAAGAATTGGCAAGCTGGTAAATTAAAATCATTTTTTTTGAATTGGTCAACACTACAAGTAAATACAAATTACAAATTTTAGAACTCCTGATATTGCTGATACACAACTGCCTTGATTCATATTTGTTTCTTTGGCATGATTTTGGAAAACCCTTGTATGTTTCTGAGAACTATTTTTTTTACTTGTAAATACCGCAATAAGATAGGAACTTTATGTTACCTGTCTTTTTAACTTTAAAACAAAACTACCATGGCATTCGAAAATTTCCCTTCAGCGCAAAATCCAGCTCCCCCACCGCCCCCACCCAACAAATCAGATTGGCGTACTTTTCTATCAATTGGGCTTGTTATAGCTTTATTAGGAACATGGGCTTATATCATCTGGGACAAAAGCAAAACCAAGGAAACCTTTCTTCAAAAAGATACGCAGTTTGCTGCAGTGATAACAGAAAAAGATACGCTTCAAAGTTTATTGGACGAGGCTACCAACCGTTATGACATGCTTAAAACAACTAACGCAAAAAAGGACAGTACCATCACTACAAAAGACAGGGAAATTTTAGAGAAGAAGGCCCGTATTCAAAGTTTGTTATCAAATGTAAATGCTACAAAAGAGCAACTGGCAGAAGCCAAGCGATTGATAGCTTCTTTAAATACCGATATCCAGGATTACCAGGCGCAGATAGAAACATTGAAAGGTCAAAATGTAGTATTGACGCAGGAAAAAGAAGCAGTAACCCAGGAAAAAATAAAAGTAGAAAAAGATTTTGATTCTGCTAAAACAGTGATAAAAGCCAGGGAAGATGTGATTGATATTGGCTCTACCCTTCATGCATCTAACTTTAATATTACGGGTGTTAACGAAAGAAAAAGTGGCAAAGAAAAACAAACTACCACAGCAAAAAAAGTTGACAAACTACGTATCACTTTTGATCTGGACGAAAACTTAATTTCTCCTTCAGGCACAAAAGATTTGTATGTATCTATTACAGCGCCGGATGGTACCCCTGTAGCAGTTGAAGCATTGGGCTCAGGAAAATTTATGACACGTGACGGACAGGAAAAATTATTTACCCATAAGGTTGAAATCAATTATACACAAGGCCAGCGCCAAACAGTTAGTTTTGACTGGAAGCAAAATACCAACTACGCAACCGGCGATTACAAAATAGAAGTTTTTCACAACGGCTTTAAAATTGGTGAAGGTGTAAAAACATTTAAGAAGGGTGGTTTATTCGGATAAATATTCTTCCTCACTATACATTAAAAGCGCCCCGGTATTTCGGGGCGCTTTTTGTTTTTATCTTTTAGAGAGCAGAACTTTATTGTTAAAAAAATGCCTTCAAAAAAATGTAAAGTGAATAGGAAAAACATAGAGGATAAAATATCAGGCAGGTAAAGATCCACATTGGTATAACGTACAAGTGAGTGACACAACGATGCTCCCCATGGCTATTTTCGTTCGGACAAAACAATATATAAAATAGGTATTAAGCCTTTGTAAAAAATCTGCAGGTTCTATTATAAAATGGCCCTGACACTTGCCCTTCCGATATGTACCGTTCTTGTATTTCCGGGCTTTCGGCCATCGTACTGTATGGTCATTTCAATATTGCCGGAAAGGCGCTTGGTGTACTCAAGGTTCCATAAATAATTTTTGCCGGGCAGCAACCCATCGAGCATGATATAACCAACCGTGGAGTTGGGCGAGCCGCCGGGCAGGTAATTAAAACGGATGGCGTTATACGAAAATCTTGCACCAATAGTGCTGCTGGAAAGTACATTGTATTTGATATCGGTTAACATTGTATTGTTGACGGAACGCTCCAGAAAACCGGTGGTATTTTTTTTGTCGTTGTAATTGTAAGCTACCGTGATCCTGATATTGGTACCATTGACATAACTGAGTGAAGGCTCTGCAACTTTTTGCTGTAGCTGGTAATTGCGGTTATCAAATTTTGGTGTACCGAGGCCATTGATAATTGAACGAAAAGTTAGGTTGGCTGTAAATTTTCTGTTTACATTCCACCTGGCTTTAAAGGTGAGGTTACGCAATTTCCTGCTTTCTACTCCATAGGTTAACAGCGATTTTCCGTTGGTTAAACCATGTGTAATATCCATGCCCCATTTGGTGCTGGTACGGTTGAAAAAAAATGTGTTGCTTAAGAATGAACTGAGGGTGAGCAATGTGGTATCTACCAACTTTTGATTAAAGGGATTGAATTGAAAATTTCCTGTTGCAAGATCTTTCTTCAATATCTGCAATGCAGAGGAAGTGCTGGTACGTGCCAATAAATTTTTTAACCCTTTTGGCTTGCCGGTAATTACCGCTTTGGGCGTAAGATCGAAGCTGTAATTGAATTGTACGTAATTGGCTTTTACAAACTGGTTGGTAGGTGTGTTTACTTTTATATACTTACGTTGGTCGGGAAAAAGTGCTATTTCAAATTCATTTAATTCCTTTATCCCATTGCTGTCATAATCGTTCCAGGTGTATTCTCCCTGGCCTGCTGGTACCTCTACAAAAGTAAATTCCCTTTTTTGCTCCTGCCCTGCTCCTACTTCGTACAATACATTTCCTGTTACCAAACCGTTCCATTCGTTTACAAGATATTCAGCCCTGCCGAGCAGGCTTTCATCTGCACGCTGCCTGCTTAGTGCCGGGTTAAATACCTGTAGCTTACGATAAGTTACATTGAATTTTAGCTGATGTTTTTCGCTTTTTAAAAACTCTGTAAACAAATTATAATTATCGCTCCTGTCTGCACGGACCAGGTTTTTGGCTACAGGGTAATGATCGTTACGTGTAAAATAACTGAGGCCCCATTTATTTCGTTTTGCATCATCCGACTTTATATACACCTGCCACACATTAAATGCAAAACTGAAAGGGGTTAAGGTATCGGCTATCCTTTCCCGTTGCTTGTTAAATTCTCCCAGGTAATTGGCACCCACCAGCATATTGCGGTACTTTGTTAATACTTTACTAACATCTATGGTTGGCCGCAAATAAAATCCTTTTTGTATAGGATTGCTGTTGGTAGTAATGCTTACGAAATTAGTAAGTTTCCAACCCTTCAATTGCATAAGGAAATCTAACTGGTGCCGGTACCCGTTAAATTTATCGCTGCGGTTATAATTGGTTACATCATATTTAAACCGGTTACCGGCTTTATCGTTTAGTTTTACTCCAACATTTAGCAGGCGTTCATCAGCACGTGGCATATCGAAGGGTAAGCTCCAGTCACGGTTAAATTCTACATTACGCAAACGCTCCAGCGGACGAAAACGTGCCTGCACAAACTCGTACCCGCCAAGCGTTTGCAGTTGCGCTTGTTTTTTAAAAATTGTTACTGATTTAATTTCTTTTTCAAATTGCACTTTAGCAGCCACACCATTGTCGTTGCTTTTTCCTTTGGATGAAAAGAGGTTAATATCATATTTACTTACAGCAAATTCAGTTTTTATTTTTGTTTGCTCATTCAATAAATATTCAGCATTAATGGTTGCTATCTGTTGCTTTTTTGGCGTAACCAATAAAACTACCGGGGCCCAGTCGCCTTGCCTTACATTGTTGGCACCTGGCTGTACCCACTTAAATACCCGGCCATTGGTGGCATTAAATAATTGAATGTAATTACCCCTGCCTGGTCCGAGGTAGGAGAAAGAAACATTGTATAAAATTTGCTGGGGATCTTCAGACAAAACAAAAACAGAATCATGCAGGCCGTTGTTGTAAACAGTGTCGGCGATACGGTATAAAATTTTGCCCAGGGCAAAAGTATCCATGGTTTTTTCTGTATAAAAAGCCGTGTCAATACCATCGCCTACATCAGCCAAAAATTGCTTTTGATTAATATCCAGGGTTTGATTGATAGAAGAATTTTTTGCATCCTGGTTAGAAAATGCAGCGATACTGAGCAATAATTTATTATTGAAATTTATCTCATTATTTGCATAGATATTTGAGTTGAGAAAGTTACGGTCGGC
>JANMVB010000629.1:0-4663 GCA_031392305.1 Ferruginibacter sp. | reverse complement strand
TAAATTATTATTATCTCATAAAAGGCTTACTGATAAACCACTTACCCTCACGCTTGATGCAAACACCGGCGACCAATCCAATGAGCTTACGATGTATGCAGAAAACCTTGGTGTCATCCCGCCCAACACGGCATTGATGATTGTAACGGATGGCGATAAACGTCACGAAGTACGCATCGCATCTGATTTAAAAAGAAGCGGCACCATACGTTTCATTCATAAGCCCGATTCATTGTCTTCTAAACTGGTAAATTAAAGCCTGTGTTTAATTGAACACCAGGATAGACTAATATCTTATGCCCCGGTTCACTCTTTAACAAACATGCATTCATAGCATATTGTTTTTTACATTCATATTTTTGTTAGTCAGCAGTGAAGCTATGAGCACTCCCGAAAAAATCGGGATTTCGCAAATACAATTATTTAACAAGCATTTTATCAATGCTCAACATCGTTGTGTCACTCCCTTGTACCGCATACCTATGTGGATCTTTACCTACAGAATATGAAAAGAACATTTATGATAAACAATACGGGCTTTGTAATACTATAACTTTTCAAAAAAAATAAATGTGATTATACACTCATAAAGCTTACAACTCTTCAAATTAGCAGGGTCTTTTTGACCCCCTCCTTCGGAGTGGTTGGGGGAATGTCATTAAGTTAAGAGATTTTGCCCCTGAGGGGCATCGTGTTTATAGAAACATCCAGCTTTAAAGAAATGGGCTCCGCAGGAGCCACGTAATTTACGCGGCTCCTACGGAGCCAAATAACCGTGGGATTATTTCAACTATAAACACGAAGCACGTACAGAGCTTAACTTAATGACATGGGGGTTGGGGAGGCTATAGTAGTTTTGAGAGGCTATTTGGGTGTTCCGTTAAAACTTAAAATTCCAAGTAACCGCAGGAATAATAGGAAACAAACTTACCTGCTTGCCCTGTACTTTTAATGTGCCATCAAAAGGGTTACCTGTTTGATCGAAATAAATAAAGTAGGGATTTTTGCGGCTGTATAAATTATAGATACTGAACACCCATTCTGTTTTTAATTTTTTACGGCGTTCATTTTTCTTCGGTGTATTGATGGCTGCAAAATCAAGGCGGTGGTAAGAGGGGAGACGGTATTCGTTGATGCGGCTATACTCCTGCGTTAGTACACCGTTTACTGTATAAAACCGCTGAGGCAAAGTAGTAGCATTGCCCGTACCAAATACAAACGTAGCCGAGAGTTTCCATCTTTTATTTAATTCGTATAGGGCTACTACACTCATGTCGTTTCTGCGATCATACTTGGCCGGGTATTTTTCTCCGAAGTTTAGCTGGGGAAATTTTCGCCAGGTCCAGCTTAAGGTGTAACCTATCCAGCCGGTTAGCCTGCCCCTTGTTTTATTGATGAACAGTTCGGTACCATAGCTCCACCCCCTGCCAAAAGTAAAAGAGTTCTCCGTGTCTTCAAGAGTGTTGGGTGTGTAGCCCTCTTCATATTCAATCTGGTTTTGCATGTTTTTGTAATACACTTCCAGCGAGGTTTCGTACATATTGTCTTTAAAATTTTTAAAGAGCCCTGCTGCATATTGCCAGCTTATTTGCGGCTTTACCTTATAAGTGCTGGGCACCCACAAATCCGTAGGCAGCGTAGTGCCGGAGTTACTTACCAGGTGTATGTATTGAAGGTTGCGGGTGATAGAAGTTTTAATGGAAGTTTCATCATTGATGGCATAGCGCAATGTAAAGCGAGGCTCAAGTCCGCCGTAAGTTTTAACAGGTTGTCCTTTTTTGTAAACGATGCTGTCTTTCCTGTTTCCGTCAGCATCTGTGTCGTAAATTTTATAAGCACCAATTTGCTGAAAAGTACTATAGCGCAAGCCTGCATTAATTTTTACTTTGTCACTTATTTCCCAATCATCCTGAATGTATAATGCGGCTTCGTGTGCAAATTTTGCCTGGGCATTTAATGGTTTAAAAACAACAGAATCCTGGCGGCCACTTACTACCGATGGTGTAAAACGGTGATAGGTATACAGCCCGCCAAACTTTACTTTGTGGCCGGTGAAAGGATATAAATCAAAATCCTGTTTTAAACTTATATCCCTGATGCCGGAAGCTAATTTTATTTCAAAATTATTTTGCGCCGCCTGAAAGGTGAAGTTGTAGTTATTAAATACGGCGGTGGTGTTGCCAAACAAACGTTTATTAAAAACATGGTTCCACCTGAGTGTACCTGTTGCATTACCCCATGGTATATTTACATCAAGGCTCCGCTGCCCGTTTACAAAATCAAAAACATCCCTGCCAAAATATCCGCTTAAATAGATGCGGTCCTTTTCAGAAAAACGGTAATTCACCTTTGCATTTAAATCATAAAAATAATACCCGGAGCCGGAGTACTGGCTCGTTTTTTTGATGAATGGTTTTGTGAGTGCATCAATGTAAGTGCGCCGTGCAGAAATAATAAAAGATGCTTTATTTTTTTTGATAGGCCCCTGTATAGAAATCCTGGAAGCAATTAATCCAAGCCCGCCCTCTACCTGGTATTTTTTATCATTGCCTTCCTTCATGGCAATGTCGAGCACACTGGATAAACGGCCGCCATATTGTGCAGGCATGCCGCCTTTAATCAGTGAAACATTTTTAATAGCATCCGAGTTAAAAATAGAAAAGAAACCAAAGAGGTGGCCGGTGTTGTAAACAATGGCATCATCCAGCATAATCAGGTTTTGATCGGGGCCACCGCCACGTACATATATCCCTGCACTGCCTTCACCCGCATTGCGAACGCCAGGCAACAACTGAACTGTTTTTAATAAATCTACTTCGCCTAAAAATGCAGGGATGGCTTTTATTTGTTCAATCGGCAATACAAACTTTCCCATTTGTGCATTGGTAACATTGGCATCTCTTTTTTTTGCATTTACAATTACTTCTGCAAGGGCTGTTCGTGGCAGCAACTCCACATTCAGTTGTTTATCGGTATTTAATTTTACGTCAATCGTTTGTGGCACAAAGCCCACATACGATACAATTAATTCGTAGTTGCCTTCAGTAAGTGTAAGTGAGTAAAAACCATATTGATTGCTGACAATCCCTTTGTTGGTGCCTTTTACGCTAACTGCAGCGCTTATCAGTGTTTCGCCGTTTTGTACATCTTTAATGTACCCGCTGATGGTATATTTATTTTGAGAAAATAAAAGCGCTGGTAAAAGAAAGAGGGCGGATAGAAAATATATTTTTCTCATTTTATCAGAGATATGTTTTTTATGGAAAGTTAATTTTGGCGTGCCCCTACGAGTCGGGCTATTCGCTGCAAGTCCGGCGCCAGCCCACGCACAAATCCTCACCGGGCTTTTCGCTTCCCTCACGCAGGCAAGGGGCACCTCGTAAGTCTATTTCATTTTTAGTGTAGTAAAAAAGTTTTTAAGGTCCATTTTCCAAATTTGTATCTTTTAAAATTCATTGTTCCATCTCGGCAATCGACCATAAATTTCAAAATGTTTTTTTAGTAAGCTGTTCTCTAATTTCCTGGGACAATCTGTATAGCTTTCATTATGTGTACCATACCAATAAATATCCAACGCTTCAATATTTTCAATTTGCATTTGGTTTGGCCATGATATTCGTCTTGGGATCTTTCCAAATTGGTGTCCGTTTACCAGCCGATCTTTCATGCCCCCCAATCCAGCCTTTCTTATAAACATTGAACCGTTTTTTTCTGTCTTTCCGGAACACCCAATGTAAAAGAGTTCTATATTACCATTTTTCAAAGCATAAACTATATATATGCCGCTTTGATCATTGGGTGCATTGCAAACCTGGCGAAGGTTATCTGTTGGTTTAAAAAAGAAATGGCCTTTCTCTTTATATTTAATTAACTCGTCAAACATTGTTTTAATAAATAGTTTCCAACTGTCAATTAAACGCACTCTTAAAATTCATTTCATAGAACAATGAAAATGTATTCTACTGTGCTTTCACGCTATCTTTTACTTCGCCACAATGCAGCATGGTATTTTTGTGTTCCGGATGATTTTTACCGAGGTATGGGTTGACTATTTGCAATGTGCTGCTTATCCAGTTTGCGCCTTTATCTTCCCCAAATGCCATTGGGCAATTTTGCCAGTACAATGTTTTTCCTTCGTAGTTGATGGTTTTTAAAAGCGGATAAATACTTTCACCCACCATGCGAAAATCCTGTCGCATTTCTGTAATATCTTTTTGAGTAATTAAACTTTCAGCATTGAGTTTTACATCATTTAGTTGGGTAATGGCAGTTTCATAAATACCGGCTGATTCGGTTTTTAAATCTGATAAACGGTTGCTATCTGCCAGCAATATAAGTTGTTGTGTAGCTGCTTTTGCACGGGTGCTATCTGCATCTACAAAAGCATCTTTTATTTCGAAATAGGTATTCATCAAACTATCAATGCCGGTGTTGAATGCGGTTGAATGCTTATTTACTTTTAGTGCAGCTACTTTAGCTTCCTGCGGTGTGCTTTTTTTATCCCTGATAAAAAACCAATACACGCCAAATGCTACCAATATAACTACCACCACCAATAAAACATTTTTCATGATTTTTAATTTTGCCAAAGTTACATGTTAACAGGTAACAGGGTAAATTGTTTGCAATCTAATACATGAATGGCAGCCCCCTGCCCCTCCAA